>JBEKEB010000140.1:0-9684 GCA_050014055.1 Anaerolineales bacterium
GCCGACCATGACCTTCAAGCCGTTCCGCAAGCCCAGCTTATTCAGTTCGGCGATGATGTCCTTCATCTCCAACATGGTCGTGCTCATATACGCCCCCAGGCCCAGGATGGCCGGCTTGTGTTCCCTGACTGCTTCGATGAACTTTTCTTTGGGGACGTCGATACCCAGGTCGATCACTTCGAAGCCCGCCGATTGCAGGAGTGCGATCACCAGGCTCTTGCCGAGGTTGTGCATATCTCCCTGGACAACACCGATGACAAACTTGTGGGCCGGTTTGCCGCCCGCACCCTCCTTGAGCTTTGGCTCCAGTGGGATCATGGCGGCTTTGAAGGCATCCGCCGAGAGAATGACGTCCGGGAGGAAGTATTTATTGGCTTTCCAAAGTTCACCGGTCTTGGTGATCCCGGCGACCACCCCCTGGTTCAGGATATCCAGTGGGGGTAGTCCTTCTGCCAGCGCTTCTTCCACCATCAAGGCAGCTACTTCATCTTCCCCATCTATTATGGCTCTCGATATTTTTTCATATTTTTCAGACATAGACATCTCCTTTTTGGGCTCTTCTAGACCATTATGGAACAAGCCTGCTGGAATGTCTGTCGTCTGGACGACATTTTTTACCTCTTTAGGATATTGGCTGGTTTTGATGCTATGGTTGCGGGTTGGCCTCCCACGTGCACAACCGCCAAGCCACTTCAACGGCTCCTTTGGCAGTGGCATGGTAGCCTTCCGCGCCGATCCGTTTTGCATAATCCTCACTCACTGCGCCTCCCCCCACCATCAGCTTGATTTTGGTTCTGAGCCCTTTATCGGTCAGCAATTTGATGACCGGGTCGATTTCCAGGGATGTCGCCGTGGTGAGCGCCGACAAAGCCAGGATATTCGGATTGAATTGGTGGATGGCCTCCACAAATTGCTCCGGGGTTACATTCACTCCCAGGTCGATCACCCGGAAATTCCTGGCTCGCAGCAGCATGGCTACAATGGTTTTGCCAATATCATGTATGTCTCCATGGACGGTGCCAATGACCACCGTGCCAACCACCACCTCTTGGCTGTGCCCGAGTTCGATATTCGCTTCAATAATGGGTAGCGCCTCTTTCATGGCGCTGGCTGCCAGAACAATATCTGGCAGGGTGATCTCGCCATGCGAATATCCACGATCCACTTGTTTCATTCCGGTTGTTAAAGCGTCCAATGCTTTGAGCGGATCAATTCCCCGAGCAATCGCTTGCCTGGCCCATTTTTCCGCACCCTCATCATCACCGCTCAGGACAGCATTGGTCAAGGCATCCAGAATTTCCAGTTGCTCTGGTGGAATGATCACCAGGTGGCGGCCATTCTTCCATAAAAATCCCTCGGCCCTTAATTCCCGCATGCAGGCCGCGATGGTGGTGCGATTGGCGGATACCATCGCGCCGATTTCATCCTGGGTAATGTCCAGATCGATCGCCACGCCCTTTCCAGTTTGAACCCCATATTCCCGCGCCAGGTTGATCAGGCTGTGTTTTAAGCGCTGTTGTACATCCAGGAAACTAAGCTCGCGCGCATTTTCAGAGATTTCACTGGCTTCGCGTGCCAATTCCTTCATGATTGAAGTTGAAAATTCCTGGTTGGTTATCAGCGCGTGATCGAATTCATCCGGCGATAAGACTGACAACTCCGTGGCCTCCACCACCTCGGCAACCGACTCGTGGATGCCATCCAGCAAAAAAGACCTGGCTCCAATCAAACGTCCAGCACCGAGAATGCCAAAAGAATAGATTCTTCCTTCCGGGGAAATGGATGATATTTTTACTGCCCCCTCCAAAACGATGTATATTCGATCTACAGGGTCACCTTGCCAACATAGAATGGACCCGCGCGGGAAGTGTTTTTTTCGGTCGGGCCATAAGTTTGCCGCTAAGTCAATCAGGGTAGATTTCATTCCTGCCAGTAAAAAACCATTTCATAGGGTGAGAGGTAAAGTTTTTTAACACGAAGGCCACGAATTTGCCGGATTTTACGAATTCTTTTTTTTATTAAATTCGTGTAATTCGTCTTTTCGTGTCATCAGTGTTAATAATTGTGCAGTTGAAAATCTCGTTATACAGAATTCGGCAAAAACTCAGCGCGGAATAATTACCAGGAATCCCAGGATGGCTATAACAATTCCAATCAGGGCGGAATAAAGGCTGATAAGCAGGGCCTTTCTTTGATCTTTTCGCCTGAATTCCAACTGCGCGACGGTTTCCGTCTTCCCAAGTTCAGAACCGAAATTGAATACCCCCCGCATCCCGAAACCAGCGCAAAAGTGCATTGCCGCTTGCAGGAAACCCTCTGCGCCCAAAGCAGCCGGGAAAAAGAGTAACAGCCTCCAGGGTGCAGGAACGCGGAAAACCCAAAAAGCCAGCCAGAGCAGGATCGTCAGGCCCAATCCCAACCAACCGCTCCGCCTGCGTCTATTGATCTCGGCCGGCCCAATGTTACAAACACCGGGAATATACTTATCATAGGCAGTCACAATTAGCTCTCCTTCCAAAGCGGATCTAGATTACAAAAACAGGTACTCAACTGGTTAGGTAACCAGCCAACTTTGATCTGACAGTTAATAACTATTATAACTGCCTGGCATGTACTGCCCGGCTTATTGTAGAGCAGACCGTCGAGATTTCCCGAGAAAAAAGAAAAGGTATGGAATTGTTGCGCAACGGGCCAGGAGGCGATAAGATTGGCAGGAAAGGAAAATCAGCCATGCACGCCCAATTTCCCGTGACAGTCCATATGTTCTTTTTACGTGAGAATCAGATCCTGATGAGCCGGCGCTACCAGACCGGCTACATGGACGGGCATTACAGCGTGCCGGCAGGGCACCTGGACGGCGGCGAAACGGTCCGCATGGCGGCGGTGCGGGAGGCAAACGAAGAAGTTGGCGTGTACATCGACCCGGCTGCCATCCGCTTTGCGGGCGTGTTCCACCGCTTCGAAGATGAAGAACGGGTGGACTTCTTCTTACACATTCAGGCATGGGACGGGGAGCCGGTCAATGCCGAACCGGGGAAATGCAACGATATCCGCTGGGTGGAGGTCAACAACCTGCCGGAGAATACCATTCCTTATGTGCGGCAGGCGATTAAGAATTTTCGGACGGGCGTGATGTTCGAAGAATATGGCTGGAAGAAATAGATAAAATTACACGAAGGGCACAAAGGAACTCGAAATAAAAACTGGGTTAGGCAGTATTGCTCGCCTTGGTGCTCCTTGGAGGCCTTCGTGGTAAAGATTTTTTATGGTTGGGGAGTGGCGACAGGATAAGTGTATAGTACCCCACCCAGGTTTTCATCCCAATCCCCGGAGTGGGCCCGGTCGGCCATTTCGGCTGCGGCCGCCAGCGGCACCAGGCTGCCTTCCTTTCCCTGGCCCGGATAGGCATACGACCCGATCTGTGTCCAATCATCCGGCTGGGTATTGGCCGGATTGTCCGGGAAAGCCAGGTTGGGACCCGGGGTGGGGGTATTGCCAGGCGTGCCCGGCGGGACAGCCCCGGTAATTTGGATCAAAGACTCAACATAAGAGCGGTCGGGGTTCAGGCGCACCCACAGCCTGGCTTCAAAACGAAAGCCCTGGTAAAGCTGGTGAATATGCGGCTTATCCTGGGCCACCTGGGCATGGTCATTTTGGGCAAACACCAGCATCACCTTCATATTCTGTATAATATCGTCATCCTGCATGGTCTCGAAAAGACCGGTGGTCTGTCGGATCTGCCAGGCCTGGGCGGCCTCCTGGGGTGTTGCGAGATCGGCCGGCCAGGAGGTCAGCGATAACGCGCCATTATCCAACAAGGCCTGTGTCAGGGCAGTGGAGTAATAGCGCTTTCCGAACATGACCGGAATCTGACCGTCGAAAATGAAGTCGCCGGTACTGATTTTGCCGTTGCCATCCAGGTCGAGGTATGGACGCCCGATCGCCTTCGAATAGCTGCTGGTATAGGTTGGATCCCACCGCAAGTTGGTGTAATTCAACGTCAAGGCTGCAAAGCTGAAATTGGTCGGGTAGACATAAAAGGGGTTATAAACAGGTTGCCCGGCATCGTTGAAGTAGCCGGTTTCGATGGCGGAAAGGGTATCCACGGTGGGGACCTCGCGACCGATGAAGTATTGAAGACCCTGAAACTGGGAGCCATACAGCGAGAAGGCCCGGACAGCGTCAATGCCGGCATCCTCGAAGGCGTATACGCCCACCTCCGCCACCAGTGGTGGGACGGAAGTCATGGAGACGAAGTAACGACCATTCTTGTCGGGTATGCGGTTGGCAGCAAAGCGGATTACATCCCGCAAGATGTTGACGGAATGTTCTCCGCCATAATCGAATGTGCCAGTGCTTTTGGCTCCGGTGCGGGGATCGGTCTCGCCAGGCCACAGGTAGCTGACCTGGATCAGTCCAAGTGAAGTGAGGTCGGGAACGGTGATGAAGCCGTTCGTTGGAGTAAAAATGGGAGAAGCAACCACCACAATCCCGGCGCCTTCCGGGTAACGGGGAACCTGCGGCGAGGCGACCATTACAGCTATATCCGAGCCTTCCGAGCTGATGATGGTGGTCCTGATCTTGCCGCTCAAGGTCGTAGCCGGGCAATCCTGCGGGCAGGTAATCGCGTTCTCATTCCCACCACAGATCCCATCTCCGCAACGGGATGCAAGCAACAGCCCGGGTGTCCCGATCGAAGCGGGTTGGCTGCAGGAAGCCAGGATGAACAAACAACTTAAAGTCAGGATCAGGAAACTTCTCATGGTTGTCCTCAACGTGCGAACGACTGCGCAATCCTGCGGTTTTTGCAGGGAAGTCGTTATTTCCGAATGGCAAATTTTTATTGTAGCATAAATAAAAAACCTGACAGGTATCATATGCAGGAGAGGTTATTTGCAGGTTGTCTTTCAATGCAAAGCGAGGTAAGATAATGGTGCCATGCTCAGAGTTTTAATAATATTCGTTCTGCCTGGCATTGAAAGGTCAGCGGAAGCCTGACAGGTTAGTCATACCTGTCAGGCTTTTTTTTTCTAAATAAGTATCCAATAAATTCAAAGGAGATTGAATGCAGACACCCTGGGAATATCGTTATGCCAACCGGACTAAACGGATGGGCAGTTCCGTCATCCGTGAACTCCTTAAACTGACCGAGCAACCGGATATCATATCCTTTGGAGGCGGGTTGCCAGCACCGGAAGTCTTTCCGCTCAAAGAATTCCAGGCCGCCTGCAACTACGTGTTGGAAAATGAAGGCGCCCAGGCCCTGCAATACAGTACCACCGAAGGCTACCGGCCCCTGCGGGAAATGATCGCCCAGCGTACCGCCCGTTATGCGGTGACGGTTACACCTGAAAACATCCTGATCACGTCCGGCTCCCAGCAGGCACTCGACTTTATCGGGCGGGTCTTCATCAACCAGGGCGATTATATCGTGGTCGAATCCCCCACCTACCTGGGCGCTTTGCAGGCCTGGAATGCCTATGGGGCCCAATATATCTCCGTTCCTTCCGATGAGAACGGCATGGTGACGGATGAATTGGAGAAGGCCCTGCGCGTCGGGCCCAAGTTCATCTATGTATTGCCAAATTTCCAGAACCCCAGTGGTACTACGCTCAACCTGGAGCGCCGCCAGCGTCTGGTGGAGCTGGCAGACCAATACGGTGTTCCCATTGTGGAGGACGACCCTTATGGACAATTGCGCTTCGAGGGAGACCACCTGCCATCGGTTGTCTCGCTCGACAGCAAGTACCGCGGCGATGACGGCTGTTATACCGGTAACGTGATTTACCTGAGCACTTTTTCCAAGCTTCTGGCTCCGGGTATCCGGCTGGCGTGGGTGATTGCCCCGGAGCAGGTCATCCACAAGCTGGTACAAACCAAACAGGCCGCCGATCTGAACACGGCTGCCTTTAACCAGATGACCGCTTATGAAGTCGGCAAGGATGGCTTTCTGGATGAGCACGTGAAGCACATCCGGTCGATTTACAAGGAACGCCGGGACGTGATGATGGAGATGATGGAGGAAATGTTTCCTCCGGAGGTTCATTGGACTCGTCCGCAGGGCGGTATGTTCCTGTGGGGGATTTTACCAGAAGACCTGGACGCCGCCGAAGTGCTCAAGGTTGCCATCCAGCGCAAAGTGGCCTTCGTTCCGGGCGAGTCGTTCCATCCTAACGGCGGTGGCAAGAATACCATGCGGCTCAATTTCTCATATGCCAACCCTGAAACCATCCGGGAGGGGATTACCCGCATGGGAACAGTACTGAAGGAATTCGCAAGGAAACCAGCCCAACCGGTCCATTAGGATCACCAAAATATATCGCAAGGAGGCCACCAAGGCTGGTGGCCTCCTTTTTCTATTTTGAAACGTCCTGGTTGCTTGCGTTAACCCCCAATCTCGCTCATCACCCGGTTCATAGGGATAACGCCTTCCGCAAGTCCATGTCCCCAGGGTTTTTCCCAGATACCATCCACCAGCAATTTTCGGAGATCCTCATGCGTGGCTCCAGCCCGCAGGGGTTTAAGCAGATTAATCTCGTGCTCGCGCAACAAACAGGTACGCAACAAGCCATCTGCAGTCAGGCGCGCCCGGGTGCAGGAACTGCAGAACGGCACGCTGACGGAGGAAATGAAACCAACCTGTCCTTTTGCTCCATGCACCTGCAGCATGCGCGCTTCCCCGTCCAATTCACCGCCGTTGGCAATCTCCAAGGCGCCGAAGGCTTGTTCCAGGCGTGCCTGGGTCTCTGCACCTGTGACTCTTTGCCCCACTTGCAAATCCGTCGCTCCGGCAAAAGGCATCATTTCGATAAACCGGACCTGCCAGGGATGGTCGATGGTCAGCCGGGCCAGTTCCACCGAATCTTCCTCATTGTAGCCGCGTACGACCACCGCATTAAGTTTGAGCGGAGTCAGTCCGGCCTGCTCGGCGGCCAGGATGCCTTTCCAGACATCCTCCAACTTGCCCCAGCGCGTCATGCGTTTGAACTTGGCCGGGTCGAGTGTGTCGAGACTGACATTAACGCGGTCCAATCCGGCCGAGGCCAGGGGCGCAGCCAACCTGGAGAGCAGCACGCCATTGGTTGTCATGGAAAGGGAGTTGATCCCCGACGTGGAGGCAATGCCCCGGACTATGTCAACGATGTGTGCCCGTACGGTCGGTTCCCCCCCCGTCAGGCGGATTTTGTCGAAACCCAGGTCGGCAAACACCCGCGCGAGCAGCAGGATCTCATCATCCTGCAACATCTCGGCATTTGGCCGGAACGTCATATCTTCCGGCATGCAATATACACAGCGCAGATTACAGTGATCTGTCAGGCTGATACGTAAGTAGTGGATTTTTCGCCCAAATCTGTCCAGAGCCATTTTTCCTCACTAATACCAATAAAAGTGGGCTGATTATACCCTTTTTCCCCAATTTACCAATTGACGGCGAATATCAAGCGTGCTATCATAATTACATTAATTATCATTTTTATTGCAGGTGTATTTGGGAATCCCCGCGATAAATTGTAAAGATATGGGGAGGGCTGGCACCCGTCAGGATGCTGTGCAGCCGTCCTCCAATCCTGGCGATTTCCTAAAAAACCGGCAAAGGAGTCATTTATATGGGTGCTGACCTTATTTTTCGTATTATTGGACTGGCAGTCTTTTCGATTGTGGGGATTTACGTAGGCAACGGCCTGTCATATTTCAATCCTGACCAGCAATTATTTTACACGGTCGTTTTCGCCCTGGTGGGTGCCCTGTTTGGGCTGGTGTTGACTCCTTATCTTACTACGCGTCCCATCCGTGCCCTGCGGACTCTTCTGGCCCGGCTGTCGGCAGAGGCGCTCTTTTCCGCGCTGATTGGTCTGATCGTTGGCCTGTTGACCGCCGCCCTGCTGTCCTTTCCGCTCTCGCTGCTGCCTTCCCCATTTGGAAAAATCCTGCCATTCATCGGTGTATTGCTGTTCGGATATTTCGGTGTGGCAATCTTCCTCACACGACAGACGGATATTGCCAATATTATGGGCGGTATTTCCAGCCGGCGCGAGGGCAGCTCCCCAGCCACTTGGGGGCAGACCAATCGGACCATCCTGCTGGATACCAGCGTCATCATCGATGGGCGGGTGGCCGACATTGCCAAGACCGGTTTCCTGCCAGGTACTCTGCTCATCCCGCGTTTTGTGCTGAACGAGTTGCAATATATTGCCGATTCTCCCGATGGCCTGCGGCGGGCACGTGGCCGGCGCGGCATGGAAGTACTGGCAGAACTGCAAAAGGCAACTTCGGTGCTCGTTCGCATCAGCGATATCGATGTGGATGGCGTAAAAGAAGTGGACGATAAGCTCGTCATCCTGGCGCGCCAGATGAAATGCCCCATTCTGACCAATGACTATAATTTGAACCGCATTGCCGAGTTGCAGGGTGTCATCATTCTCAACATTAACGAGCTTGCCAATGCAATCAAGTCCGTCGTGCTGCCGGGTGAACTCATGGAAGTGAACGTCATCCAGGAGGGCAAGGAACTCAACCAGGGTGTTGGTTACATGGAAGATGGTACCATGGTGGTGGTCGAAAACGGCAACAGATACCTGAACCAACAAATCCACGTCACCGTGACCAAGGTACTGCAGACTGCTGCCGGGCGGATGATTTTTGCCCGTCCGGAAGGCAAAGAATAAAACCCATCCAATTATTCAGTGGGAGTTCGCGTTTAAAGAGTGTGCGGTTTTGCAGCACATTCTCTAAATGCGTTAATTCTTGAATTTCCGGATAGTACCTTAGATCTTTTCCACCACCTGTTCGCGCTCCGGGCCCACCGATGCCAGCCGGATCGGGACTCCCGCCAGGCTTGCGATACGGTCAAGGTAATCCCGCGCCGTTGGCGGCAGTTCATTCCACTTTCGCACCCCGGATACATCTTCCTTCCAGCCAGTGAACTGCTCATAGACCGGCTCATATGGGCTCAGATCAGAAGGTCCAAAGGGCAGGTCGGCAAGGGTTTTTCCGTCCTGGCGGTAAGCTGTACAAAGCTTGATATTTTCCATTCCAGTAAGCACATCCAACTTGGTGACGGTCAGTTCGGAGAGGCCGTTAATGCGGACGGCATAGCGCAACAGCACGCCGTCCAACCAGCCGACGCGGCGTGGCCGGCCGGTGGTGGTGCCGTATTCATCCCACGGGTTGGCCCCGCTGCCACGCAGGCGCATTGCCAGGTCGCCGGTAAGCTCAGTGGGGAATGGCCCGGAACCGACGCGCGTCTGGAAGGCTTTGACAACGCCGATCACGCTGGCAGTCCGGGCGGCGTCCAGGCCCAGGCCGAGACCGGTCAACGCACCGGGAGCGGTAGTCGACGATGAGGTGACAAAGGGATAGGTGCCAAAGTCCAGGTCCAACAGCGTCCCCTGGGCAGCTTCCACCAGGATGATCTTCCCGGCTTGCATGGCCGCATGCAGTTCGAGGGAGGTATCGGCAACATAGGGTTTGAGCCGTTCGGCAAATTCCCGGTATTGGTCACAAACCGGGGCCGGGTCCAATTCGGGCGCGGCATACATGCGCAGAGTCTGATTGGTTTCAGCCACATGGTCGCCCACCCGCTCCTGGAAATCCGGAGCAAGCATGTCAGCCACGCGCAGGCCGCGCCGGGTGGCTTTGTCGGTATAGGCCGGGCCGATGCCGCGTCCGGTGGTACCAATATTA
>JBEKEB010000141.1:0-9676 GCA_050014055.1 Anaerolineales bacterium
TAACAATGTTGTATTGTTTATAGTCGCCTGTCCCTGATTTTTTTGGGGATGTGCTTAATTTTTTACTAAATAACTGTCGACACCACACTCCGGATAACCATCACCACTTTACCTTTGATCTCCAGGGGCTCGTTCTTATTTACATAGATCGGGCCCATGGTGGGGTTGGCTGGCTGGAGCCGGTAGCGGTCCTTTTCCTTGTAAAAATACTTGAGCGTGGTCTCGTCCTGCCGCGGCAGCCAGATTGCCACCATGTCGCCGTTGCTCGCCTGCTCGGTGCGCTTCATGATGACAATATCTCCGTCATTGACCATGGCATCGATCATCGAGTCGCCCTTGACTTTGAGGGCAAATAATTCAGTGCCCTTCTCATCCACGGGCAGCAGGCTGCGGGCCACATCAACCCCGTCGATCTCATCGCCAATATATGTCTCACCCGCTGCCGGCACCTGGATGGGTAAGCCAGCCGCAATCGGGCCGAGGATGGGAACCTTGAATATACTGTGGGCCTTGGATCCACTCAAGCGCAATGCCCGCGAAAATTTAGCGTCCCGCTCGATATATCCCCATTCTTCCAGTTGCTTGAGGTAATAGGTGACAACCGAAGTAGATGAAATACCGGTCGCCTCCCCTATCTCCCGGATGGAGGGCGGGTAGCCTTTGCTCAACCGCTCATCTAGGTATTCGAGAATTTTCTGATGCCGCTGTGTCAATCCTTTACTCGTTCGGACCATGTGCACCTACCTTTCTCACAATCGCTCATTTGTGCTAAGAACGAATATACACGAACATACGTTCTGTGTCAAGGTTTTTAAGGTACCTAAAATCCGCTTAGGAATGCCGACTTCAGCTGCCTGACTCACCGAAGAATTGTGCCCAAGGTTTTTCGGGTCGACTGGATTTCTCAACGCAAACCATCGCGACGTTTTTGGAAGACGCTTCATTTGCTTTGATCCACCCATTCTTTATTGCAACCATCCAAACAACATGAAAACCGAATTTGTTGTATACTTTTTTTACCATTAACCCGGTCCTTCCACCGTCCGCATGGTAATTGTTAAAGGAGTCCCCATGTCCCGTCTGATTCTCGCCGCAGAACGCGTCCGGCGTGCTCGCCTGCTCATTCAGAAAGCCCGTGACCTGCCCGTCCCGCCCGACACCGAAGCCGGCAAATATAATTTCTCCTACGTGGCGCAGGTTAAAGCCCTCCTGCAGGATGCCCGTGACCTGATCAAGTATATTCCCAAGACCCCCAGCGCCACCTCCGAGATCAAAGAGCAGGTCAGCCAAATCCTCCAGGAAGCCGACCGGGCTAACCAGGAAATATTACATTAGCTGCGTGCCAACTTGCTTCAACCACCCAACACCAATGACCTTAAATATCTGTATCGCTTGTCGAACATCTGGGAATTTTGGGACTTTTGGAACTATTGGGTCTTTTCCCCTGGAGAGCCTCTTTGGATGCCTTTTCCGGAAGCTATGAAATTCGCTGGTCAGACCTGGATGCAAACAACCATGTCAATTATGCCGCCTATATAGACGCCGCGGGAGACCTGCGCTACCGTTTCTTTATCCTGCACGGATTTCCACCCGGGAGATTTGCGCAACTCGGCAATGGGCCGGTCTACACCGCTCTGCAAGCCCGCTTTTTACGCGAAGTCCGGATGGGCGAAACGATTACCATCACCTACACTCTCGCTGGCCTCTCCCCGCGCGGCTCCAGCTGGAAAGTTCATCATGACGTTCTTAAATCCAACGGCAAGCAGGCCGTCAACCTGGATCTGGAAGGGACCCCCCTCAATTTATCCACCCGCAAACCTGTCGCTCCAATACCCGAATTATTGGAGGCTTTTAACCTGATCCCGCGCACTCCGGATTTTGCCATCCTGCCCGAGCTACGCTGGATTAATTGATCAAATCTCCCGTCTGTCCGGCACGGGGTTGGATGCACCGGTGGATTGGGCCGGTGTTGCATTTATATATTCTTCCAATGCGATCTTTTTCGTGAACAGCGATCTCGGGAAGGTGGTCGCGATGGTCAGTAATAACCTTCCATACCCGCTCCGGTCGGCGAACATATCCACCAGCGCTTGGCTGACTGCTGGGCTCCGCAAGGCCAACTCGAACCAGGTTTTTTGGAATGGGTAAAATATCTTCCTCATCACGTTGCCCATTCGCAGGTTGTGGCCGATGGCTTGATTCACCCGCTCGGTATAGCTTTCGGGAAGCCCGGAAAGGATCGCCTGCGCTGCCAGACGTCCACTTTTGATCGCAAAGCGGATTCCCTCACCGGTGAACGGATCCACCAGGCCAGCCGCATCCCCCACCAATAAACTTCTCTGGGTGCCAAGCGGCTCTTCCTGGCCATAAATCGGAACCGGGTGCCCGTGACTGGACTGCCCTTGGGCCGGGATCCCAAAGCGCTGCATTACACGCTCTAAAACAGATT
Organism: Anaerolineales bacterium; assembly: GCA_050014055.1. GTDB lineage: Bacteria > Chloroflexota > Anaerolineae > Anaerolineales > Villigracilaceae > UBA877. Next base: position 2,450 of record JBEKEB010000141.1, read on the forward strand.
GCAGCTCCCCCGGTCTGGGTTTTAGACCGCCGATCCCGATGGATAAATGGTCTTTCTTTGGGAAGATCCAGATATATCCGGTCAGAATCTCACCAAAAATAAAGATTGGGTTTTCTGCAAACCGATGTAGGGTTTCCTCCGGCACCTCTGCTTCGACCTCGATTGCTCCGGCCATGGTTTTCTTTCGGCGCAGACCCAACGAACGGGCAATGAGGCTGTTTGCCCCGTCGGCTGCCACCAGATAATCCGCCTCGACCCGCTCCCCCCTGACGGTTTCAACACGGACCGTTTCGGAGTTTTCATCCACGGAGCGTACTCCTGCACCCTGCCTGACGTCGGCTTGCACGTGCTCTAATAAATAGGCATCGAACTGCTCCCGCATGACCATCCGCAAGCTTGAGCCCGCCACCGGGATGGTGACCACCTTGTCGCCCAGCACATACGAGATGGCGTTCACCCTGGATTGGATCACAGGCTCGAATGAAAAGGGAAATTGGTCCAGCACCCGCGCCGACACGGCCCCTCCGCACGGCTTATAGCGTGGCAGGAATTCCTTTTCAAGCACCAGTACCCTTCTTCCGGCCTGTCCCAGAAAAAAAGCGGCCGTGGCCCCCGCAGGGCCACCGCCGGCAATGATTACATCATATCTTTGGGACATTTATGGCTATCACCTTTCTGGTGAATACAAATTACGGATACGATATAATCATAACACCGTTTTCTTCCCACCCAAACCATCCAACAAGGACAGGCTGTCATCCATGAAAAAAACCTTCCCGATCATCTTCGCTTTTGCAGTCATCTTTCTGTTCTTCATTCAAAGTGTCGGCACCCTGGTTGAGTCCATCTACATCCTGGATCTGATGAACTTGAACCTCGATTCTAAGGTGCTGGGCCTCTTGTTTTTCTTCACGCCCGTCCTACTGATTCCACTATTTAAGAAATTCCGGCCTCAGCTGGTCTGGATCACATTTTCGCTGCTGCTCATTTCCCGCGGCCTGTTACCTTATCTGGGCACAGCCAACCGGATGCTGGCTTCGGGGATCGCCACCGCTGCGGTCATCAGCATGTTCCTTCTAATGCTCGACTCGCAACCCCGGGGATCAACTCATTCTCGCACCGGCCTGTGGGCATCCGCCGGGCTGGCGCTGGGCGTCGGCCTGTCCGTCCTGTTGCGCACCATTTATTTTGGCCTGGATTATTCCCTGACTCCTGCCGGCGGATGGAGCGGGATTCTCCTGGGCCTTCTGTTGGGAGCAGTATTGACTCAATTGGAGCCGGGTAGCCCACCTCAAGAAGAAAGTAAACCTGCCGGCGTCACAACCTCCCTCCTGGGACTTTTCCTCATCCTGACCCTGATCTATTTTGCATTTTCAGCACCTTCCGTGATTTCCCGCTGGACCGAGGGCAATTACACGTTGATCGTTCTCTCCGTCAGCCTGCTGGCAGCCGGCTGGGTTTTGCTGGCGCTGCTCCGCCCGCAGATCCTTCAGAATATTGACCGGCGGCTCCTCTTGGCCGGTAACCTGGCCTTTACCCTTTGCCTGACCGGAACCATCCTAGTCCATGCCGTGCCTTTTCCGCCGACCTTTTCTTCCCCCTCCGTAACGGTGGCTGCCCCGGAATGGTGGCAGACTATTCCACTGGCCCTCATGCTGCTGCTTTTCCCGGTGCTCTTCCTGGATCTGGGCCTGTTCTTTGAACTGATCCGGCAATCCGCGCCCTCCCCGCGTCAGTTGGTGCCCGGCCTCCTGCTGGGTTCTCTGGTCTTGATTCTGCTGGTTTTCGCTCACATCTTCAGCAATGTCTGGGGCTACATCCAGCCGGTCAGCCTGTTCTTCCGCGGCAAGTTCTGGCTGGCTTACTTTTTACCGGCTGGTGGCATCAGCCTGCTGGCCTGGGTAGTCGGTAATGCCAGGTTTAACGGCTATTGGGAACCTGCTGGTCGTTTTCCCTGGGTCTGGATAGTCCTTCTCGGAGGTATCTGCCTGGGCACGCTGGCAGGCGCATTGCCGGGAAAACGCTTCCAGGTCCAATCCCTCGACCGGCCATCTATCACGGTCATGACCATTAACATCCAGGCGGCCAACGACGCGCATGCCCAGAAATCCTTCGAACGGCAGATAGCGGTCATCCGTAAGGTTTCGCCCGATATTGTTGCCATGCAGGAGACTGATACGGCCCGCATCTCGCTAAACAACAATGATTATGTGCGTTTCTACGCCGACAGCCTGGGATATTATTCCTATTATGGGCCCTCGACGGTCGCCGGGACGTTCGGGACAGCCATTTTGTCGAAATATCCACTCAAAAATACAAGGTCGGTCTACACCTATAGTGACACGGATGAGATCAGCGTTGCCGAAGCAGAGATCGCTGTGGATGGGCTTCCCATCACCATTTACGATGTCCACCCGGACGGCTCGGACCTCGCCAAGATGACCTTCGTCAAGGCACTTCTGCAGCGCGCGCAGGCCAAACCCTATGCGATTGCCTTGGGCGATTACAACCTGCCGGATACCACCCCGGAGTATCAATTACTCGAAGGTGTTTTTATCAATGCCTGGACCAGCGCCTATCCCACCAAGGTCAGCCCGGATGGCGTGGATATGTCCGGCGCAGATCGCATCGACCATATCTTCGTTTCCCATTCACTGGGCGTGCGCAATCCGGTCTACCTGTTGCCCCCCGCTTCGGGCTCCGATCACCCCGTCCACTGGACCGAAATCTTGTTAAACGTTCCGTAATAAACTTCAGGAGATTGTAAACAGAAAACCAGCACGGATGCTGGGAAGGAGAAAACCCATGAAAGATACCACCGGCACCTTGAAACCCTTGGACAGCAGCACGCTTGAGATAATTCTGGTGCTCGTCCTGGTCACGCTCCCCGATTTGCTGTTGTCGAGTTGGGTGTCTCTGCCGCTCGCCTTGCGCCGTAGCCCTCTGGTGCAATTGAGGTACTGGGTTAATGCTGTCTCGGGTCTGGAATTTGTGGTGCCGGTCGTTCTATTCATCGCCATGTTGTTTTTTTGGTTGACCCGGCGGAATACCCTGGGACGTAAAATGGCAATAATCTATCTGGGTTGGGTCACACTCCGGCTGGTTATAAAAATTTTGCTGATCATATTCATTATCACCTCCCGTCGGCAATCTGTCGAAGGGGTACTGCTGAAAGACACGTTCGTGTTATGGGTGATTAACTTCTTTCTTTTCGGAACCTGGTTCTGGGTTATCGATGGAGGCGGACCGCGCGCCCGGCGTGACGGCACTTCCCGTCGTTTCGATTTTGCTTTTCCCCAACGCATGCTGCTCATGACCGGTTGGGAGGATTGGCAGCCAAAGTTCTGGGACTATATTTTCCTTGGCTTTAGCAGCAACACACAGTTTGGTCTGGGTGACACGCAGGTGCTCAGCCTGCGGGCAAAATTCCTTTCGATGCTCCAGATCACGCTTTCCATGGCTGTCATTGTGTTTATGGCCACCTTCGCGATCAGTTTGCTGCATTGAAGCGTGAGAAAAATCGTAGATGATTACACCCCAACTCTTTGGCGCTCCCCTCAGCGGCCCTAAGATCCGCCTCGGCAAGTAAAGTCAAATTCATCTTTAACGGAACCCTCCAAAGCCAACCGGCCCCGGAGGGTTCTTCGTTTTACGTTTTACGTTTTACGTTTTACGTTTTACGTTTTACGTTTTACGTTTTACGTTTTACGTTTATTTTTTACGTTTTCTGCCTTCCGGATTCCGCTTTTCGTTTTTGCTTTTCACGTTTTTACGTATTACGTTTTACGTTTTTTCGTTTTTCGTTTTTTGTTTTTTGTTTTTTATCTTTTCTCAACCCCCTCCCTCCTGATTATTCCGCTATAATCCCCCCCATGCTGACTCTCGCGCTGATCTCCGGCGGCCGCTCCAGCCGCATGGGCCAGGACAAGGCGCTGATGCCCTTCCTGGGCCGCCCTCTCATCCAACGCATCTTGGATCGGCTGGCCTCCTTGGGAGAAGAAACCATCCTGTCCACCAATCGCCCGGCCGACTACGCCTTCCTTAACTTGCCGTCATACCCTGATATTAAACCGGATTGCGGCTCCCTGGGCGGACTCCATACCGTCCTCAGCCTGGCCGGACATTCCATCGTAGCCGCGGTAGCCTGCGACATGCCTTTTGCCAATCTGGCCCTCTTCAAATACGAATGGCGGCTGCTGCGTCAGACCGGAGCAGACGTGGTCATCCCCTCCACTGCGGATGGATTGGAACCATTGCACGCCGTTTATCGCCGGGATGCCTGCCTGCCGGCTGTGAAATCGGCGCTCGAGGCCGGTGATTTCAAAATGATCAATTGGCTGTATGAAGTAAATGTACACATCCTTTTGCCCAGGGAAGTGGCACTCTTTGACCCACATGGTTTGGCTTTCTGGAACCTCAATACTCCCGAAGAATTTCGCCAGGCGGAAGAACGCGCCAAACTCGCAGAAAATGATCGGGCTATCCAATGAAACAAGGGCAATCCAGTCGACCAGCCGGAGGCGTGGCAGGTATGCGCGCCATCAAAGCGAAAAAACGGAAGCCGGACGCATGAGTTGAATAATTTTTAATCAGTTGCCACCCGGAAGCTGGAATCGCGAGAGCCGGGGACTCCAGACCCGGCTCTCATGAAAGGAGAAAAAAGGGGAAATCGCCTTACGAACCCATGGTATCATTCTGGCCTGAAAATTGCTTGACGCATTCCCCACGCTCACCCTACTATCGTCCATCAAATCTGTTAGTGTTTTCTAATGAAAATTTAATCAATTGGAGGTCTTGCGGATTGAGTTGATATCAAAACCTGCACTAGTTTACCGGAAAAGCTTCAGGTTACCCGTAATGGCGGCATAGACCAGCACCATCACCCCCAAAGATAGGATTGTCATCCCCAGCGGCGGTTTGGAACAAAACAACACTAACCCGATCAGGCTTAAAACCATCCCAAGCGTTCCGATCGCTGGATGCCTGCCTCGCTCGGGAATTTTATTCCAGAATGCTAATTTTTGTTTGCTCTCCTCTGGGATATTCCCAAAAAGTTTTTTCCAGAATGGCAATTTTGGTTTCGGCGAGGGAGAGACATTCCCGAACGGCGGCCGGCCGCAATTTCTGCAAAATTTGCTGTCGGCTGTGTTTTCTGTTCCGCAATGGCTGCAGTATGGCATGGATGCAAAGCCTTCCAAGATTATTTTCACCCCGGACAAAGTACTCCGGGCGAAAGTATTATAGCAGGAATAGTGGGTGGAAAAAGGGCGCGGAATGCGGAGCAATGGATAAAACGACCAGGAATGCTGCCACATCTGGGGTTGCATGGTCTGGGTCGAGTAACTTCTATATTCTTGCAGCCTGGTTATTCCAGGGCTTCCAGATCAGCGAGGTCCTGATAGCGGTTAGTGGCTTTCTTGTTTTTTTTGAGATTCTCGAGATCAATGAAATTGACAGCAACGCCTTCCATATCAATGATTACCCGGGAAGGGAAACAGTCAGAAAATTCCACGCCTTGCAGAGTGGTAAGAGGGTCAATGCGTCGAGGGGGATAGCCCAACTGAATGATTTGGTCGGGTATCATGAAATCGGCTTCATTAAGATCGAGGGAACCAAATCCGAATTGATGGATTGCCTTGATAAGCCTGGATGCATTCTCTGTTACCATCTCCACCCAGATATCAATATCTTTGGTGTAACGTGGATACCCATGCAGCGCGACGGCATAGCCCTCCACCACCAGATAACGCACCGCGTTATCGTTTAACGATTGTATAAACTCTTTGAAATCCTGGTTCAGTACCGTACTTCCAGATATGATATTCCTGCCGGATTTCTTCTAATGCAGCCAGGCGTAGCATGTAAGGCTGCGTTCGCCAGTAGGCTGCATCGGTCTTCTTTTCGGAGAGCTTCCTTTTGGTGACTACTGGCTTGATTCCAAGGTCTCGTTGCATGGAATAAGTATACATCATGTTCATAATCCAAGACTTCCGAGTTCTCTGCGCCGGGTCCCTCGCGCAGCCTCCCATAGGGGCGCAGGGGGTAAGAATTCGGAATTCTGCATCTCACGTTTTACTGATTACATTTTACTTTTTACGTTTCTCGTTTTACGTTTTCCGTTTTTTGTTTTTTTTATTATTACTTCTTACGTTTTGCGTTTTACTAATAACGAATCACGTTTTCCCTAATCCCTAATCCCATATCCCTTATCCCTACTCCCTTTTCCCTAATCCCTTATTACCTGATTACCTTATTCCCTGCTCATCTTCTCTCCGCTCTCTTCTTCCTCTTTTTGTTTTTTGTTTTCCTTCGTGTCCGCCTGTCCCGCGGTGTTCTCCCGCGCGAACTTGTCCTGCAGTGCTTTTCTGCGGGATCGTGGTGAATTTCTTTGTTCTTCCGTTCTTTTTTTTATTTTCCCGTAGTGTCCTTTGTGACCTTCGTGTTGAAATCTTTTTCTTCCTTATCCCTCCTCCCTAATACCTCCCATCCATCTCCTCCAGCGGATCCCTCGGCTTCGTCCACGTGGTTGGCAGCGTCACCCGCCATTCCATCCGGTCCAGCAGCGTGCACATCGCCCCGGTCATCAAATCATCGTCGTGCACCAGTTCCCCGCTTGCCGCCTCCCTCGTCCCATCCGGCACCCCCCAGCGCATCGATTTCGTCGGCCCCTGCAGGATCTCCGACCGGCAATGCTCCAGTTGCAGCCGCAGCTTCTCATCGAAGGGATGGTACTCCCGGTACCGCCCGCTCTCGACGATTCCGATAAATCCATATCCTAATTCGCTTTTCAGTTTGGCCGTGAACTTTACCGGTATGACGGTCTTATCGCCGAAGGCATTGTTCAGCAACGACCACAGACCTTCCCCCACCCCGGTCGCGTCGATCACGATTCGCATCGGTTTCCAGGTCTGCACCAGCCCCCGCACCGCCCCGAACACGCTCACGTGGCTTTCCCCCTTCCATTCCTTCCGGAACACGGTCAAATAGCTTGGTCTTCCAATCAAGGCAACTGTGCTCATATCCACCTCCACGATCTTCAGCAAGGTGCTGTCCCGTCCCGGATTCTGTAGGGTCGGACGGCAGCCTGCCCCCGGAAGGGTGCTTTCCCCCGGAGAGCTTGTGAAAAAATCATTGTCAACCTTAAAAAAAGCCAGTAAGATAACAGCTACTGGAGACAATATATGCAAAACAAGCTCATGGAAGTACCTGAAGAGAAACGGCAACAAG
>JBEKEB010000142.1:0-9639 GCA_050014055.1 Anaerolineales bacterium
ATTCGTCCGGGGGATGCTTGTGGCTGCGGTCATACACCAGCGGCGGGGTCACATTGCGCGATGCGCTGGTGCGGGCCAGCAGGTTGTACGACTGGAAGATATAGCCGATCTTGGTATTGCGGATGCCGGCCAGCTCGACCTTGTTCAGGCCGCTGACATCCTGCCCATCCAGGCAATATTCACCGGAAGTGGGGGTGGAGAGGCAGCCCAGGATGTTCATCAGGGTGCTCTTGCCGGAACCGGACGGCCCCATGATGGCGACCAGTTCACCGGATTGCACTTCCAGGCTGACATGGTCCAGCGCCACCACACTGGCATCCCCCATGCCATAGGTCTTGGTCAGATCCGTGGTTGAGATGACGGTACGGGTTGCGTTCATGGCGTTGCAACTGCCTGGGTATTATTGGTAGCCTGGGTACCGGTGCTGACGACATCTCCGACCTTGAGACCGGTCTTGATCTCGGCAAAGGTGCCGTCCTGCAGGCCGACTGTGACGGTCTTGAGGGTCGGTGTGCCGTTCACCATGAGGAAGACAGAGTAATTATTGGGGGACAACTCGTGCAGCGCCTGCACCGGCACCAGGATGACATTGTTTGCCTGGGATTGGATGATATCCACCGAAGCGGTCACGCCCAGAGGCAGGGTCAGGGGTGGAACATTGGCAGCCTGCGTAGTATCCAAAACGACGGTGCCTTCCACAACCGAGCTGCCCGAGATGGTGACCAGTTGCGGGGAGATTTGGGTCACTTTGCCGGTATAGGTCAGGGTGGGCAGGGCATCGAAGACGACACTGGTTTTGTTGCCAACATTGATGTTGCTGTAGTCGAGCGGGTCCATGTAGATGGTCAGCTCGGACTGGCTGAGGTCGGCGATCGTGACAAATGTGCTGCCGGAGTTGATGGTATCCCCGACCGAGTTGCTGACGGTCAGGACTGTCCCGGAAATGGGCGAGTACAGGTTGGTGTTTGCCAGGTTGTTCTGGGCGGTCTGCAGGTTAAGCTTGGCCTGGTTGAGAGCGTTCAGGCCGGTGCCGGTGGCGTTGGCCGGCACGGTCCCGCCGGTCAGGGCGGTCAATAAGTTCTGCGCTTCCGTGATCTGGGCCTGGTAGAGCGCCACGCTGGCCTGGGCTGAACCTACCGTCAATGGATTGGATTTCGCGGCCATTGCATTGTAATTAGCCAGGGCGGTGTTGTAGGCTTGCTTGGCGGCATACAGGTTCTGAAAGAGCTTGGCTGCGGTCGGATTGGTCAAAGGAGCGCCCGAGATCGGATCATAGGCCAGCTGGGCGGTATTCAGTTTGGTTTGCTGCAGAGCCAGGGCAGCCTGGGCATTATTGATGGCTGCCTGGTCGGAACCAGCTGTTGAAGCACCATTTAAGACATAATGGGCATTAATCAGGTTTGTTTGGGCGGTGACAAGGGCCTGCTGCGCGTTCGCAATGGCCGAAGGGGAGGTCAATTCATTCAGGGCCTGCTGCGCTTGGGCCAACGCCAGCTGTTGGTTCGAGCTGTCCAACTGCGCGATCAGATCGCCGGCCTTGACCTGGCTGCCCACCTGGACATTCAGCACGGTCAGGGTACCGCTGGTCTGAAATCCCAGGTTGCTTTCGGCGGCAGCCACCAATGTGCCGGTGCCGCTGGCGCGCAGGATGATGTTGCCCGTGCGGGCAGTGGCGGTCTGCACGGTGGCCTGCTGGGCAGTCACTGCGGCCGCTGCGGCCTGCTGGGACTTGACATAAGCATACGCTCCTCCGCCGATGGCTATCACCAGAACGACCAGTACGATCCAGAAGACCGGTTTGCTCATCCCAATAATTTTGGAGCTGCGCGACTGCTGATTTGCTGAAACATTCGTTGGCATGGTTATACCTCACAAGTAGAAAGAATTTTTATACTGTGGATAGTATAGTACGCGTGTGTTAGGTAAGAATTAGAAAATTGTGTAGGTAATATGTATCTCACACCTCTTGAAGATGAGAATAATTTCGAAGATGGATTAAGAAATCAAATAGAAAGAGGAAAGATCACATCCCCCGGCAGTGAAAAGGCGTACGGAGCGTGGGCTACTACGACTAAAAAATGACTAGGAATGGTAGAAGGCCACGGAGTGGTTTTTTATTTCATCCCCCTCATACACAAACTTTGCCGAAAAAAGCTTTCCCTCCCGGATCCAGGGAAGGAAGATGTGGTCACTCGGCCAAAGCGGCAGGGATTCCAGCCGGTCATCCGGAATCCATTCCAGGTAGCCCTCATGGTTCTCATGCAATTCCCCGCTGAATTCATTGGCGGTAAAAACGAACACATACCAATCAAGCCCCTTGAAGGCGGGGAAGATGAGCAACCCACACAGGCGTGGCTGGCGAAGTTCCAGCCCGGATTCTTCCCGGACCTCCCGGATCACGCACTCTTCGGGGGATTCGCCCGGCTCGAACTTGCCACCCAGGCCGTTCCATTTGCCCAGGTGGATATCGTCCGAGCGCTTGATGCGGTGGATCATGAGGGTCTGCCCGGCGCGCTGGAGGTAACACAGGGTGGCGAGGATCATTGGTTATCGTGACGGGCGGCAATCTCCAGCCGCGTTTTGGCGTGACTTGAACGGCTGAGCGGGTAGAAGGCCGCGAAGGCGATACCGGCCAGCAGGAGCAGTGAAGGTGTGGGTCCCATCAGCATACGGATGGCAAGAATGGCGGAAGGTTTCTGGACGGGAGCATTCGAGACGTAGCCACTCCACTGCAGTATCAGCAATGTGGCAGGGACGAGCACGGCCGAAGCAAGTTTCTTAAAGAATGTGACCATGCTGTAAAAGATGCCCTCGTGCCGCTGGCCGGTGGCAAGTTCATCCACTTCGACCGCATCGGGGATGATGGACCAGGTGAGTACATGCACAGCCGAGACACCGATCCCGGCCAGAATGGCGATAAAAATGATGAGTGCAAAACTCGTGGCCGAGCTGAGCATAATCAGCGTGATCATGACGGCCGATAGGAAGATCATGCCAACGATATAGGCCTTACGTTTATCGGTCTTTTCCGAGATCCAGTTCCACAGCGGCAGCACCACCAGGGCAGTGACGAAAATGGTACCGAGGATGGTGTCGCTCTGGGCTTCCAGGTTCATGCGGTATTTCAGGAAGTACAGCATGAAAACCTGGATGACGTCAATGGCCGTCCAGGTGAAGAGGAAGATCCCGGCGGAGAACATAAACGGGCGATTTTTCCAAACCGCCTTGAGCGATTCGCGAATGCCCGGCTGGGAACGGGTGTAATTCTCGGGTTTTTCTTTCGTACCGAAAAAAGCCAGCAGCGGCGGGATGGCGCAGATGGCTCCGAAGATGAGCCCCATCATTGTCACGCGCGGGCCGTTGGCAGGCTGCATCTCACCGATAATCGCCAGGGGTACGATGAAGGCGGTCAAACTGCCGGTGATGGAAAAAGCCATGCGGTACATGGTCAGGGAGGTGCGCTCATCATAGTCCTGGGTCAGTTCGGGAGTCAGGGCAAAATAAGGCATGGTGATCATGGTGTAAAAGGTGTCGTATAAGACATACGCGAGGGTGAAATAAGCGGTCAGCAAAATGGGGCTGTGGGTGGGCGGGCGGAACCACAACATAGCGAAGGTGAGACCGAAGGGAATGGCTCCAAAGAGCAGATAGACCCGCCGGCGGCCCCAGCGGGTACGGGTGCGGTCGGTCAGGAAACCGAAGAGCGGATCGTCAACGGCATCCCAGACGCGCCCGATCAAGATGGCAAGGGCGGCGTTGGAGAGTTTTAATCCGGCCACATCGGTCATGAAAATGGCCCAAAGCACCGACATGGTGGTATCGGTGAAGGAAAAGCTGAAGTCGCTGACGGCGTAGAGGACTTTACGGAGGCGGGGAAGACGGTCTCGAATGAGGGTGGTCATGTGGGGAGTTTTCCTGCAGTCTGGGATGAGGTGCTGGTGCTATGAGAATTAACCCGCTGATTGGTTTTCGTTATGCAATTCCATGAAGGAATAAGATTAAAAAAGATCAACACGATCCCGCGGAAGAGCAACGCGGGACAGGCGGGCACAAAGGAACACGAAGAATCATCAAGGAATTATGACTCGCCTGCAAAAACTCGTACATTAACAATCCATGGCTAACATTTTCGGCCTGGCATGGCTGCACCAAACAGTCAGGGTGGTTCTAACCAAAGCCCAAAAAGAATCCCCGGCCTTTTCCTGGGTGCGTTTTTCTGCACCCGGAGCCACTGATTGCGCCATTTCAGCCTTTGATCTAGCCTGCAGGTAGCGTTGGATACGCCGCACGTTGCTCACGGCAGCAGAGCCGATCAGCAGACAGGTCACCCGGAACTTGCCTCGCACCGGTAACTTGCCAGCCGGGAAGGGGTGTTTGACACTGCGTACAGTAGCTTCGACCGCGGCGCGTAAGTTGCGGCCATCTTTGAACTGTTCCTGACTGCGTCGTCTTCGTTCAGATGCCTGCGCTTCGGCCTGGGTAAAACGCAAATGATGGCGTGGGTCGCGTTTACCAGGTTGAGCCGGGCACTGGTCTACCAGCGGGCAGATGGAACACACTGCAGCGTTGAAGTGGGCGACGAAGGCTTTCTTCTGGCTGCTGGGATGAGCAATCTCGGTCTGCCCGTGCGGGCAGGTGACTTTCACGGGCTGGCTGTCTTTATTGAACTTGATGACGAAGTCGGCCAGGTACAGCTTGTCAGGATTGAGAGTTTTCCCGCGGATGGCGGTCTGAATCTGTTCGACCTGCTGTTTCTGCAAGACCACATCAGCCACCGGGCCGCCATGCCCGCCATCGGTGTAAATCGTCTGCAGTTCCGTGCGTTGTTTCAGATCGGGCAGCGCTTCGGCCAACAGTTGGGGATCATCTACGTTGTTGGACGCCACCTGTACTTTGGTGATGAGTTGGAGTTGATTGGCAGGGTCACAGGTTTCGGTCAGGTTGGCAACGTAGCCTTTGTAGTGCCCTGTGCCTTTGATGCGGTAGGTCGCTTCGAGGTCATCCACCGATTGCAGGCAGCCTGGAGTGATCTCGGTATTTTCTTTGGGACGCAGGCCACTTGCGAGCAGGTGAAAGTTTTCAGCGAAGAGACGTTTCATGACCTGGTAAGCACTTTCGGCGGCGTAGGCGGCTTTCAAATCCTGCAAAAGTGCGTAGATGGTCTGTCCGATCTTTTGGAGATGTTCCTGCTGCGCTTCCTGGCCTTTGACCCGGTAGGTATAATGCCCGGCGCTGTCCTGGGTGTAGGGCGCCAAGGTTTCTGCCAGACGCAACTGGTCCGCCTCGCTCAGAATGCGCTCGACCCGTTGCAGCCCTTCCACCAGCAGTTGCAGGCGGCTGGCTGAAACGATGTTGCTGGCAATTTGGGTCGAGTCCATCCGTTGCATGCCGGTACGCACCTTCAATTTTATGATTTGGGCATCCGTGATCTGTTCGAAGGCTTTTTCCAGCAGGTTGACGCCTTTTTCTGCGTTGTATTTGCTCAGGCGTTCTCGAAAATAGTACAGCGTGCGGATCTCAAAATCACCATCGCCCAAGCGGTCGTACCCCAGGGCATAGCGTACTTGCAGGTTATAGCAATAGTTCTCGTATAACTCTTCGTCGCTCCAGCTAAAGCCCGCCTTCAGGGCTTCCAGCCCAACCAGGACGTTCACCGGCACATTCGGACGCGAAGGCAGCTCTGAGTACAAGACCGAAAAGGCTTCCTCCTGGATGCGCCGGAAGAATTCCTGGTAAAACGTGCCTGCCCATGAATTCTCCAGACGTTTGCGCTGCTTTTCAGGGAGTTCGCTGGCAGCGCTGATCAAGGCAGGTTGCTGATGTTTGATGTTTTTCTTGAACATGTTTTCCTCGTTAGCTGGTGCCACAATTATATTAAGAAATCCGCCAACTGAGGAGGGTACAATATGGACAAGTTTTATCCAATCGTTTTTGCAGTGAAGTCAATTATTTATAAGATTTTTTTCTTTTTTACGATGATCGTTATAATAATTATACCCATTGAACCACGATGCACGGTTGGAGTTTCCGGGGCGAGTATAGCCCGGGCAGTGAGATGAACCGAGGCGGCAGGGAGAATCTGAATCGAGGAACGTGGACGCAAGTGATAAAACGACAAGGAACGAAGCCATATTTGGGGGTAGGGGTTGCGGGTGTGGGAGAAGGCGGAACAGGCGGGACGGTCTGACCGGACGAGTAGAGGGATTACTCGCTGACCCGTTGGAAACGCCAGAGGACCAGGGCGAAGAAAACCAGCGCATAGCCAAATATTCAGCAAAGGATGGCCTGAACGAGTTGAAGCCCAAGGCGAAGAAAAGCAGCACATAGACAAATTGGGCATCAGAGGGTGACAGGAACGAGTTGATGCCTAGGGCGAGGGTCAGGATATGCTTGAAACCGTCCACGGGAACCATATTTATCGATAAACCAGGAGCAAGGGGTGCTCCGGCCTTGGATTGTTTTTGCTGTCTTGAAAAAAAGTGAAAGCCTGTATAATTATCCCATCCTTCGGTTTGTGTAAGTATAATTGAATGGTTGGGTGAGTCGAAATTCTCCATCCTTTAAATAAAGGATCTTTGAGAGAAGCCATGGCAGTCCCCATTCTTTCCACCAAGCTTTTTCCTCCATATCCTCAATCCAATGGTGTCCTACGCCCGTGTCTATCCCATAAATTGCTTGACGGTATCGCGTGTCCGGGTGCGTGGACACTGCTCTCCGGGCCGGCGGGATTTGGAAAAACCACCCTGCTGAGTGAGTTCATCGAACTATACCGGCAACCAGTGGCATGGTTGTCCCTGGACGCAACGGACAACGACCCGATCCGGTTCTGGACCTATTTCATCGCGGCATGCCAATCGGTGCGGGCGGGGGTAGGGGAGGCGGCCCTGGCGCTATTCCGCATGCCACAGGCGGTTCCGGAGGGCGCGGTCCCGACGATCCTAATCAACGATATATCAGGGCAGGAGCACGAGTTTGTGTTGGTCCTGGATGATTATCACGTCATCCAGAATCAAGCCATCCATTCCGCAGTTTCCTATTTTCTCGATCACCTCCCGGATCATCTGCGCATCATCTTTTCCACGCGTATTGATCCCCCCTGGCCTCTGGCTCGCTTCCGCTCACGGGGGCAGCTGATCGAGATCCGCGCGGCTGATTTGCGCTTCACAGAGGAAGAAGCTGCGAAATTTCTCAACCAGACAATGGAGTTGAACCTGACCAAAAATGAAATTACATCCCTCGAGACACGCACGGAGGGCTGGATTGCCGGTCTGCAGATGGCAGCCATATCAATGCAGGGGCGAAGCGACATTGCCGGTTTCGTAAAAGATTTTACCGGCAGCCATGCTTACGTGGCAGAATACCTGGTGGAGGAAGTGCTCCAGCACCAGTCGGAGGACATACAGATGTTCCTGCTTCGAACCTCCATCCTGGGGCGACTGAACGCAAGTTTGTGTGAGGCAGTCACCGGATTGCAGGATTGTCAAGCTGTGCTGACAACACTACACAGAGCAAACATCTTTGTTATTCCTCTGGATGACGAAGGATTGTGGTTTCGCTACCACCAATTGTTTGCAGATTTGCTCCAGGCGCGCCTCCGGCAGTCTCTGCCAGCACATGCAATTACAACTCTACACTCGCGTGCCAGCCAATGGTATGAGCGGAATGGATTTGTAATCGAAGCTGTGAATCACGCACTGGCTGCGCAGGATTTCGAAGCAGCGGCAGACCTGATTCAACAGAACGCATCGAAGGTCACGATCCGGGGCGAATTGACCACACTCCTGCAATGGATCGAGGCGTTGCCCGCGGATGTGTCCCGCCGTCACCCGCAAATTATTATTTCAAAAGCCTGGACATTGACATTGTCCGGGGCCCAGCCTCAAGTCGAATCGTTGTTACGAGAGATTGAAGCCCAAATTGAAATTAGCGACGAAACCCCGGAGGCGCGTGAATTGCGGGGCAACGCCGCTGCCATTCGCGGCTACTTTAGCATGTTAGCCGGAGACTATGCGCGTGCCCTTGAGTTGACTGAAATTGCCGAGGTTCTCTTGCCTGAGAGTAGTGTGCAGGCGCGCAGCATCCTGCCCTACACTCTCGGCATAGCCTATCGTGTCCAAGGCGAGTACGAAAAGGCCGCGGGTGCATTTGCTCACCTGGCCCGAATTGGTGAAGTTTCCAATGAACTCCTGGTCTGTGCGACAGGTGAAACTGAAGTCGTCAACACACGCCGCTCGCAGGGACGTTTACGCGACGCCAGTGAGACAGCTCACCAAGCACTGCAGAGGATGGCGGATAAGGGGGCGCTGCCGTTTGGCTCGCTGGCCAAGTTGGAGGTCGCGCTGTGCGACGTGCTGCGCGAACAAAATGAACTCGACGAAGCCTACCAGCGGGTGACCGGCGTGATTGAGCGCATGAAAGCATGGGACATGCCGACCGATCGCTTGTTTACCTACCTGACTTTGACTCGTGTCCAGGAGTCACAGGGAAATATCTCAGGCGCCTTAGAGAGCTTATCCGTTGCCAAAGACCTGAGATCTTCACATCCAGTTCTTATGTCCCTGGGGCGCTCGGTGGACATTTATGAAATCCGGTTGTTGATGGCCACCCACGATGTCCCAGCTGCCGCTCACTTGATGGATAATCTTCAACCCGGCACGAGTCAAATGGTAAACATCCGTGACCAAGAGTTGATCATGCTTGCCCGTGTGCGTCTGGCACAGGGGAGAAACGACGAAGCGGGGGCAATCCTAGCCCCGCTCTCCAGTGACAGCGAGGCTGGTGGACGAATGAACGCAATGCTGGAAAGCCTCGTACTGCAAGCCTGCGCCTTGGATGCACAAGGCGAGAGGGATGCAGCTGTGACCATTTTGATAAAGGCTCTGACATTTGCCGAACCGGAAGGATTCGTACGCGTTTTTGTAGACGAAGGGGAAGTAATGCAACAGCTGCTGGTTGCTGGAGCGCGCCATCTAGCAACAGCCACCGATCCAGCGGCACAATCTTTGAAGCCTTATGTCAAAAGATTGCTTGAAGCATTCCGCGCAATCTCATCGCCTGGTGTGGCTCCCCATTCTCAAGATAAAGCAGTTGGCTTGGTCGAGCAGTTGACCAGTCGAGAATCGGAAGTCCTGCAGCTCATCGCGGCTGGCGACTCTAACCTGACGATTGCAGAAAAGCTGGTCATCACGGTTAGCGCGGTTAAGAAGCACACTGGCAATATCTTCGGCAAGCTGAACGTGACCAGCCGGACACAGGCGATTGCGCGTGCCCGCAAGCTAGGATTGCTTTCCGTAAACGGATAGATTGCGCGAGATTGCCAGGAGAAGCATTCATGCAACCCAAGCCCTCCATATTACTTGTCGATGACGAAACCGCCATCACCGATAACTTGTCACCCTTCCTGACCCGCTCAGGCTTCGCAGTGACGGTTGCATCCAATGGCGAAGAAGCTTTGCAAAAGGTCGCCACGAGCCAACCTGACCTGCTCGTCCTGGATGTGCTGATGCCCCGCCTGGACGGTCGTGAAGTGCTGCGCCAGCTGCGCCAAAGTGGAAACTGGATTCCGATCATCCTGCTTACCCAGGTAGGCGAAGCCAGTGAGCGTGCCATGGCATTGGAGGAGGGCGCGGATGACTACCT
>JBEKEB010000143.1:0-9576 GCA_050014055.1 Anaerolineales bacterium
CATCAGCGCATCATAAGACGGAGCGTGGCCTCGCGGTCCGCCGGATTTGCCATGCCCGCGCAAGTCAAAACCAAGCACGGCATATTTTTTTTCTGTCAGTGCAGCCGCGACATGGTCGTAGCGTGCCACATGTTCTCCGAGTCCATGCACAAGCATGATGGCAGCTTTCGGGTCGCCTTGAGGCGCCCAACCACGCGCGTACATATCAAAACCATCCAAAGATTTCCAGTTCCATTCTGAAATTTCCATATTATTTACCTCCGAGATTGATTTTGAATTCACAGGCAGGCGCACCGACCACCTTGCAGAAAATTTCTTCCATATCTGCTTTCTGGTCAACAGTCCTAAAGAAGGCTCATAGCAGGTATTTTATTTGCGCCAGCTTCCTGGGTAGCAGAATCTAAAAAAAACGAACCAGGCAGTTGGAAAGCATGATCGGAGCAGAGGCTTAATTCACACCTTAACCTCACCAATTTCGAAGCGGCAATATTTCTCCCCTTTGGCAATGCAATCCGTTTCAATAATTCCGTATTCCAAACCAGTGGCCCAGCGGACCGCCTCAGCGACTGAGCCAACATACAGATGGCAAACAGGTTCGCTAGAGTGGCGACCCAGACAAATAGCACAGCTAGAATCGCAATAGGCAATTTTGTCGCCTACTTCCTCCACCCAGGCATCCACCTGGGGATTGGTCTTTTTTAAGGCGTTCAGCATGGCATTCAGAACGAATTTGATCCTGCCATTTGGTGGCACAAGCTCTATCACCGCTCCGGCCACACCCACCAAAGCGCCCTGCTCCCGCACGCTTTACTGAAAAGAGGCTTTCCCAATGCACCGCAACATCCCCTTTGCGCCGCGACCATAGAAAGCCTCAATTGATTCATTAAGTCGTGCATAATCAACCGTTTTCATCCCGGGGTTGGTATCGTCAGGCGGGATATTTCCTATAAAACGTTCCAACCCGACACTGCGCAGCACAGCATTCAATCCATTCCCGCCCATCACTTCCTGTGCGGACACCAGCGCCTGCCGAACCAGAGCATTGACGATGACGGCTTCTTCTGGATTGACCATTTTGTATCCCCTTCATGGAACCTGCAATTGGTAAACCGGGTAACGTTCTCCGGTTTCGCTAAAACCAATCTTTTTATAAAGGGCCAATGAGGATAAATTATCACTCTGGGTGTTGACCGTCAGGTGGTACATGCCATGTCGCTCCGCCTGTTGAATCAAGTCAGCGATCAGGGCACGCCCCAATCCGCGCCCCTGCATTTCTGGTCGAACCGCCAGCCTGGCAAGGTGTGCCCCTAGCGGATTGCGGGTGCTGAGCTGATATCCGAGTATCTGCCCATCTGCTTCCGCCACCGTCGCCAAGACGGCCTGCGGATAAGCCCGTTCCAGGGATGGAAGTGAATTCTGCCAGAGTGGTTCGAAGGCAACCGCATCCACGTCTGCAACAGCGGGCAGATCAAATTGAAGCATGCCTCGGATCAAGAATCCGGCCGGCAAAGATATATCCAATGAGACTTGTGCATCGCGTTCGAGCATGACAATAGATTGGCGGTTGAAAAACCCGCTAGCTATCAACAAACTGCGATACCAATCCTGCAAAACGATGGCTGCAACTGTGAAGCCCTGTTTGAGCGCCAAATCAAGTCTGGCCACATTCCAAAGCGTCCGCCAGGACTCGTCAAGTGGCAATTTCCCAGAGTTAACGAACAGCCGCACCCATGCCATTGATGGTGGGTCCGGAGGACAAGCCAGGGCTGAAATAATCTGTCCTTGATTCTCGAGCACAAAAAAAGGCGGGGACCCGATCCAATCCAATGGGTACCGCCAATCCAAGTGACGATGGATGGTTGGGCTAAAATGCATCAAATTGGCGATCTGACGCTGGTCAGGCAGTATCGCAGGCCGCACCCGAACATCCCCAACCATCATAGATGGATGAACAGAATTTTCTTCATTAAACGCTGCTTCATGTTTGGATTTTTGACACCCGACAATCCAGACTGCAAGGTAATGATAGAATCGTATAACTTAAAACGGCGCAGGTATAGCATGGTAAGTTGTTGCAGGACATCTGCACGAAGGTCTCCCTCGCCTGCCTTTTCCAGGGCTTCACCAGCCCTTATATAACATTCCGTTGAATCTTTTAGCAGCTTAAGGGCTTGCAGTGCCGAAGCCTGGTTCGCCAGTGCCATGCCCTGACGTCTGAAATCCTCAGAATCGGCGAAGATCTTATCGGTACCTTCGGACGCTTCCAAAGCGGCCTGTGCCTCTCCGACGAGCAACAAAGCCACAGACTGGTTATTCTTCATTTCGGCGGACATGAGTGCATCACCCGCACTTGCATAGGCGGATGCAGCCTCGGCAAATTCCTGGGCAGCCTGCAAGTAATTTCCCGCCTGATACGTCCGCCTGGCCAGGTCGACAATTTCCTGTGGGGGAGGTGTGTTTGTCAACATTAGAAGGTTATATCCAGCAGATCCTCAGCCACAGAGCGCAATTTTTGGGTGGACATTCCGCTCAACTTCATCGCCAGTTCAAGATATGGGCGGTTGACAGGTTTGCAGACAAAATTCTGTAATTCAGGAGTTAGTTGTAAGAAGTCCTGAACAGCTTTCTGTTGAATCATCCACTGGCCGATACGGCCGGTCTGATCGAAAATGGTTTCGATCTGACCGCCAAGCAAGGCCACCAGACCTTCCAATTCGGGTAGCGGGATGGGACGTTCGCCCAATTCATAGGCTTTTAGGCGAGCCGTTGAAAGGCCAGATTGTTCGGAAAGCGTCTTTAACGAAAGGCTGGCATTTTCGCGTTGCTGGCGCAGGAGCGCTCCAACCAGGCGTTGACGTATTCCGATGAGGGCAGGCAAGTTGAAGGAATCGGTGACCGATTCATCGTCCGACATGGCCTCCTTACTCCAGAAATGGTGCAAGGGCAGGTGGAGAGAGTAGGCCAGCACCTCCAGTTCAGGCAGGGAAGGTGCTTTCCGACCTTCTTCCCAGGCACGCAGAATGCCACTCGTTACGCCCACGAGTTGTGCGCACTCCGAAAGGGTCTTTCGCGCCGCCAAGCGGGCATCCCGGATCAAGACACCTAATTTCCTTGTACGAAGGGCAACCTGAACTTGTATGCTCATGAATTTTCCTCACAATTTTACCGGACACAACAAAATTATTATAGCAGAGAAAACCGGGCAATAGTTACCGTCGTTGATGTGCCATTGCCATATCGGCAGCCGTGGCACCAAAAATATCCGCGCCAAGTTTAAACCCGGCCGCTTCAAGCCGCGGACCGAATAATGGCCGGATGCCTGTCGCCTTGTGCTGGCCGAGAATCTTACCTGCTACATCCACACCAGTCTTGTTGAATTTGAAAATGTCGCTCAAGACGATTACATCTCCCTCCATACCGGCCACTTCTGCAATGGCAGTAATTTTACGATCGCCGTCTCGCAAGCGTGACATCTGAACGATAAGATCCACCGCAGAGGAAATTTGCTGCCGCACAATTTTTAGCGGCAGATCCATCCCGGCCATCAGTACTAGCGTTTCGAGGCGGGAAAGCGCATCACGTGGCGAATTTGCGTGAACGGTGGTCAATGAACCGTCATGACCGGTGTTCATTGCCTGAAGCATGTCAAGAGCTTCGCCGCCACGACATTCACCCACAATAATGCGATCTGGTCGCATGCGCAGAGAGTTGCGTACCAACTCACGAATGCCCACCGAACCGTGCCCCTCCACGCTGGCCGGCTTGGTTTCCATGCGAACTACATGAACCTGCTGAAGCTTTAATTCGGCGGAATCCTCAATGGTAACGATTCGCTCCATTTCCGGGATGAAACCAGAAAGGACGTTCAGGAATGTGGTCTTGCCCGATCCGGTTCCTCCGGAAATGATGATATTCAAACGACCAAGGACACAGGCACGCAGGAAATCAGCCATTGCTAGCGTCAGCGAATTGGCTTCAATTAATTGCTCGATTGTCAACTTTTCTTTTCGAAATTTTCGGATAGTGAGGGAAGCACCGTCTACGGCACAGGGAGGAATGATGGCATTAACGCGTGAACCATCCGGCAGACGGGCATCCACCATGGGACTATCGGAATCGATGTGACGACCCAAAGGCGAAACAATCCGTTCAATTATCTTCAAAATATGAAGGTCGTCTTCAAAGACCACATTTGTCTGCTCTAAAAGACCCTTTTTTTCCACATAAACTTTTTGGGGTCCATTGACCATGATCTCGGTAACATTCGGATCGTCGAGTAACGGTTGGATAGGGCCATAACCAGTAACCTCATCCAGGATTTCGCGAATAAGACTAGCCCGGATTGAGTCTGGAAAAGTTAATTTTGTCCGTGAGATGGCTTCTTTCAAACGATCTTCGACAGCCGACCGGCGCTTTTCGGGCGAAAGCTCATCCACGCCATGATCCTGCGTAACCGACGTTATGAGATAATCGCGCAGCTTTTTGTAATCCGGAATAGATGCACCAGCAGAAGCATTCATGCCCGATGCAGTCATTTTCCATTCCTCTCCGGCGAAATCTTAATCTCGCTATCAGGGATTACCCAAACAATCTCATCACGTAATACTGCCATAAAGCCGGCCTGATACAGGATCTGGCCATCCGGCGAATAGATAACAGCATCGGTGACAGCCATAAACTTTTCCGGAAGATCCAATTCATCCTTAAGGCGCCGGTCCTGTGTGATATGGATATTTCCATGAATCCGGTTAGTGGTTGTCTGGATCAAAACAGGAATGGGGGTTTTGGAAATAATATCTGTATAGAATTTTCCATTGTCATCAAATTCAATCGTCATAGGGATTTCCTGAAAATCATCAGCGATTGCTATGTTTGTCCATTTCGATCATCTCGTTGGCGGCCTGTTTGAGCAATAGAATAGTCGTATCATTCTGTAGCCTGGTAGCGAGAGGCTCATGACGATTATTTGCAACGGTAAAATTGTCACCCATATATGGCATGTTCACGCGAATTGGCAGACCGATCCTTTTCTCCAATTCCGGCCTGGTCAAACCTTCCAATACGACTGCGCGGTTCTGGAAGGGGAAAATGCGTAGTGGATCCACTCCCAGGCCTTTGAGATATTCCAAAACCGTCAAGGTCAAATCCGCAGTCGCCAGGTCCGTGCTAAGAATCATGACAATGACATCCGCCTTCAGGATGATTGGCAAACTGATACGTGAGAGGGAACGACCCAAATCCACAAATACAAAATCGTAAGATTCCAAGATTACTCTAAGGATATCTCCAACCCGTTCACCGGGCAACTGTCTAGCAGATTCAGGGTCTGGTGCGCCGGCCAGCAAGTGGAAATACCAACCTGAAACACGCGGGAGATTATCCATAAAGTATGCCGCTGTCATTTGGTCCGGCCCCAACCTGGCAGCTGTGACCAGGTTAAAATGTTCAGTATAGCCGACGATATGGGCAATTGAGCCAATAGGCAGGACCAGATCAATCAAAGCAACTTTTTTATCCGTCTTCTCACTCGCAAGGCACATGGCGATATTGGCACACAAAGAGGAAGTACCAGTACCACCTTTGGCGCTTAAGAAAGCAACCAGTTTGCCTTGCTTTTTGGGTACATATTGTTCCCCGCTTATAAAACGTGGTAAAAGCTCCAGTAATTTCTGAACCGTTTGATCGGACTTGACCAAATACTCGCTGCAACCAGCCGCGAGCAGGGCGGCCATCTCCTGCGGATTCTCCCGGCTGCTTATTGCGATCAGGGTCACCTTAGATGTTCGGCGGTCCTGTCGGAGGCGGGCTACCAGTTCAAGGCCAGTCAGATCAGGTAAAGCAGGATCGAGGATAATAATGCTGGGCTGGTCTCTCCAGGCCGAAATCAACCCCTCCCGTCCCAGTGCGGCTGAAAGAACCGTATAGCCGGTCTTGCTCAACATGGTGGACAGGTAATTACGGCTGACAGAATCACCATCAATTACCAGGACAGAATTAAGCGTTGTCTCCATAGGTCAACCCTTTATAAAGCAAACTGCGCATATTATCCTTCGATTGGAGGCATAAGGTAACCCAACCCGGATCGAGTGACAATATGCCTGGGTTCATGGGGGTCACTTTCCACCTTTTGACGCAAACGGGCAATTGTGACCCACAGGATTTCCTTATCATCCCGGTATTCCGGTCCCCACACGCTTGTCAGCAATTCTTCGGCTGCCAAAACCTTGCCAATATTGTGGGTAAATTGAAGCAAGAGGCGGTATTCCGTAGCTGAAAGATAGACCGGCTGTTCACCCAGCCATACTTCGGCGCGGGCAAAATCAATACGCAGGTCAGCATGGGTAAAGAAACGTTCCTGGCCAATTTCGGAAGTCTGGGCTCGACGCAGGACTGCTCGAACACGCGCCAGCAACTCCATTATAGAAAAGGGCTTGACAAGGTAATCATCTGCCCCCACGTCCAGACCGCGCACACGGTCCTGCTCTTCCCCTTTGGCTGTCAGCATAATGATGGGTACGGAGGAGAATTGACGGATGCGCTGGCAGGCAGCGATGCCATCCATATGAGGCAGCATTACATCCAATAGAATCAAATCCACAGGATTGGCAGAGAAGCTTTCAACAGCTTCCTCGCCATCCATTGCAGTAATAACCTGGTACCCTTCCGTCAACAGGTTGGCTTCGAGCAGGCGGAGGTAACGAGGCTCATCATCTACAACCAGAATGCGTACTGACATGGCTTCCTTCCTCAGGAAACTTTCCTTATATCAGCGGGCAACTCAACCTGGAAAGTGGTCCCTTTTCCAGGCACAGTCTTGACGGAGATCTCGCCGTGGTGGGCCTGGATAATCTCCTTGCAAATAAAAAGTCCCAGCCCGGTGCCACGTTTGCTTGGGTTACCAGGAACACGGTAGAAACGCTCAAAAAGGAATGGTAAATATTCAGATGGAATACCAGCTCCCCGGTCTGTGAAATTGACAATCTGTTTTTTCGGATCAACCTTCAGCGAGATGGTAATCCTGGAGCCGGGGGCATATTTAATGGCATTATCAAACAGATTGTCGAAAACCTGTGCCAGATGGACACTATCACCATGAATGGGCGGAGCCGTCCCAATATTTTGAACGATCTCCAGATCCTTATACCGGCTCTGTGTACGCAGTATTACATCCCGAAGGAGGGAATCCAACCGGACGGGTTGAAATTCCATTGGCATGGTACCACTCTGCAAACGGGCTGAATCGAGGATGCGGTCAATCAGGGTTACGAGATGGTCAGATTCTTCGTCAATAATATTCAAGAATTCCCGTTGGGTTTCAGGATCCCAAACTGTATCCGAGCGAAGGAGTGAGGTGGTATAGCCTTTGATAAACCCGAGGGGCGTGTGAAATTGATGAGATATGGTGGCAATGAAATCATCCTGGAATTGTGCACGCTGCCGGGCAATCTCGAGTTGGGTCTGACTTTCTTTCAAAGTGCGATTCTCAAAAATATAGTCCGTTTGCACGGCTGCCAGGGCAGCCAACGGCATTTGTTCAGCAGTATATTCCGGCCCACCAAATCTAACAAAAACGATTGCCCCTTTTCCGGTCGGAAGGTTGAGGGGTAAGCCGAGCAAATAGGGCTTATCAATACGGTCAGATGAAGACGAACCTGATGGGGTTACTACTGTGATTTTATCTGTAGCAACAACCTGATTCGCAATCTCCTCCCCCCAAGAAGCCTCGGCTTCCTTACTCCGTCCCCGGCCGACACCGCGCGCATACACAGGTTCCGGTAATGCGCCGGCCATTTCGATCAGGTAGATGGCGAGATTATCAAAAACAAATGTCGTTCGGAGGGTGATAAAAAGGGAATTGAGAGCTTTCTTCCAATCGTCTTTGACATTGGAGTCGCTCAACTTTGTAAATAATTCCAGCGTTTCATTATCCATAGCAATCCCATTGTATATCGTTTCAAGGAACTGGTATCACTGCCAGAAGTGGGAAGGAAAAAGTGGAGCCCTGGCCTTCACCTGACTTGACACTTACATTTGAACCGTGCGCGCTGACAATCTCCTTGACCAACGCCAGGCCCAGGCCGGTACCACCATAACGCCGGGTGGAAGAAGCATCCAATTGATGGAATGCTTCAAACACTTCCTCCAGCCGGTTTGAAGGAATTCCAATGCCGGTATCTGTCACAGTGACCATCACAAGCGTATCAGGCTCTTTCGCAATGGAGAGATTCACATGGCCGCCTGAGGGCGTAAATTTGATGGCATTATCAATCAATTGGAGGATAACCCAGGAGATTTTCTCTTCATCCGCCTGGACAAAAGGAATATCAGGCTGGATGTTAAAATTCAATTCCACATTTCGGTCGCTCGCCTTGGGCTGTGAGTAATTAATGATTTCACTTGCTACTTTATTCAGGTTAACTGGTTTCAGGCGCAAAGTCATTTCTCCCCGGGCTGCCAGAGAGAACAAGATGAGGCTGTCTATCAGACTTTCCAACCGCCCCGTCGCACGTTGACTGATTTGCAATGCATTTTTCTGGTCATCGCTGAGTGGCCCAAGCGAGCCGGTCGTAAGTAATTCCAAATAGCCCTTGACATGTGTGAGTGGTGTGCGCAGTTCATGGGAGATATTGGCAACAAAATTTGCCTTCATCTGGTTCAATTCGGAGAGCTTGCGCAAAGCCTCCTGCAACTCCGCCGTCCGTTCCTCAACACGATGTTCCAGGAAACGATTGGCATCTTCGAGGGCATTCCTTAATTGAATAATCTGCTCAGTAACCGCGTGGTCAATTTGGCGCCGGTTGAGCAGGTTGAGCTCCATCAACGCCTCGCCCAGAAGACAACGCTGTCCACCCTTTTGCTTCTCTTTCTGGTAAGCCAGAGCCTTCTGTAAATCTGCCTCCGAGATTTGGCCAGTCTGAACAAGGTGTTCTCCCAAACGAGGCACCAGGACTTCAGGCGTCAGTGGTATGGTCATCTTTGCATCCTCATGATTGCCAGACCCAATCTCCTCCAACCATTGTCGCGATCGGCTGGATAGCATATAGTTCGGCTGGATCACAGGCAAACGGGTTGGTCTCGATAACGACCAAATCTGCCAGGAAACCAGCAGACAAATGCCCGAGGCGGTCTTCCATTCCAGCGGCGTAGGCCGGGCCGGAGGTAAATCCTGCAAGGGCTGCGCTGACCGAAAGGCGCTGTTCCGGGAACCACCCATCCGGCCCTGGGGAACCATCCGCGCGGCGCCTGGTGACAGCAGCATGTAAGCCATAAAATGGATTGGCGCTTTCAACCGGGGCATCCGAACCAAAAGCCAGGCGTGCGCCATGCTCCAATTGGCTACCCCAGGCATAGGAAAAGGCGGCCCGGGGTCCAAGCAGATGGTCTGCCATAAGCATATCTGAAGGGGCGTGGACCGGCTGCATGGATGCAATGATTTCCAATCCGGCCATGCGCCCGGCATCCTCCGGAAGAATGGTTTGAACATGCTCCATGCGGTGACGCAAAGGAGGCAAAGCATGCTCCCGTTCAAAATTCCGCAACCTGGCAAACCCACCCAAAACCTCGTGGACAGCCCGG
>JBEKEB010000144.1:0-9449 GCA_050014055.1 Anaerolineales bacterium
TCGACAAACTGGGGTGCAGGCTCGAGGCTTGTCTTAACCACAGTTGAAGGGTCCGGCACCACCCCGGGAAGTTCGTACCAGTCCACCGTCTGCGTGACAGGGTCGGTTAATAGTTTGCGAGCCAACTGCCTGCATTCCTCCGGCGACAGTTGACCCTCGATAAAGTAGGTATCCTGGCAAGTTATCAGTTTGAGTTTCTCGAACCCTAACGCATGGGCATCGGCAAGCAGGGCAGTGGAGCGTGGGTCGGGCTGGTTGAAGCGCATCACGAAGCGATATACGGGCATGGGTGGGATTGTACTAAAGGAGAGTTGTCTAGTCAAGTTGTATGACAAATCTCATCGAGTTTGACCAACCCCCAGTTGTTATGTTTGAGCTGGCGCATGACTGCCTTGTTGCTGTTCCAGCAGTCCCTGACCGATCCGGATGCCAGCCGACTGCAGCGCCGCTACCAGAAACATCGCCAAAGTCTGTTCGTCTTCCTTTACCGCTGCGATGTCTCTCCGACCAACAATATCAGCGAACGGGCTCTGCGTCCTTCGGTTATTCATCGCAAGGTCATCGGCTGTTTCCGCTCCAAATGGGGAGCACACGCCTAGCAGCCCTGGCCACGGTCATCGATACTGCCGAACTGAATGGCATCCACGCTTTCGCCGCCATCCAATCCTTGTTCGGTCGCCCTCCCCTCCCGCTCCCGCTAGGGGGGGTGAGTTGATACCCCATAATGATCTTGTTTACCGTCCAAAGCGAGTTAAGGTGAGCGGATCAAAGATGGCGGAGTTTTGCCGAATTGCTGCAAGCTGACCATGTAGTCAAGAATAGAGTGTTGACGACAGGTTACCAATACACTGGTCAAAACCGAGTGGGTCTGAGCTCCCACTTTGGATCGATTACAGCCATTGGTTTTTCGGATGATCACGCCCGGGCGCAACTGGCGCTCAGCCAGGTTATTGGTGGCATCCAGACCATCCATATACAGGCAGCGTAGCAAATGGGGGCGATGTTTCCGCAACCGGCGGGCAAAGCGGACATTTTCCCGGTCTTTCAGGTTGCGCTGTCTGGAGATCAAGGCATCCAGTTGTGTTTCCAGGATCTGGGCACGCTGAGCGAAGATACCCGGATCCAGGCCTGTTTTTTCTGCTTTCAACTGGAGAGCGGCTTGCAGCACCTCGGTCAATTGCTGGGCAAACTGTACCGCACGACCAGTTTTGCTCTCTTCCATCTCTTTCAGGTCCTTCAGCAGGTGCAAGAGGCATTTTTGTTTGAGCCAATCCTTCAGCCTTTTATCATCGTAGGCCAGAAAGCAGTCCGAAGCCTGGATACCATGGAACTTTCCGCCCAGGATCTCGACCACCACATCACTGCTGCGATTATCCCGAATGGCATAGACCGGGGCTTCCTGGTTGGTGAAGGCCCACAACCAGGCCGACAACGTTCCAATCCGCCAACCGGTTTCATCGGCATGCACGACACTGCTGCACTGCATCGCCTCGATCAGCTCTTGATAAACCGGACGGCCTGTCTTGGCCAGCCGCTGGTCGGCCTGACACCAGCCGCTCCGGCTCACTTGCATTCCAAAGGCATCATTGAGTGTTTCACTCACTTTGGCATACGACCCGCCCACCTGTACCTGCGGTACTGGCGCAGGCAGACGATGCTTCAGATCCGCCGCCAGGGCCTTGGCACGCGGTCCCACCAGTACCCCCGCTGCTCCGGTGGCCTGCGAGGTCTGCTCCGGGTGCCGCGAGCGCACCCGCTTATGACAATCCACACAGTAGCCACTGTAGGTCACATAGCGGGTGGTGACCAGCCGGATGGTTTCCGGAATATCCGTCACATACTGCTCGTGTTTATGAATATCTTTCAACCTGCCTCCACAATCCGGACAGCCATGCAACTTGGCCTTTTTCGTTTGATCAACTTGCCTGTGCGTAGGCTGCTCCCGCCGGGAAAACTTCCCCTGCCCGGCTTTGCGCCCAGGTCTCTTCGGATGCTCCACCAGTTTCCGACGAGCGAACGGCGCCGCCTGACGTTTTCCCGCTCGTTTCAATTCCTCGTTCTCCGCATGCAAAAGCTCGTTCTGCCTCTTCAATTTCTCAATCGCCGCCAGGGCCCGAGTCAGTTGTTCCTCCAACTCCCCGATCCGTTGCTCTTTCGTACTGGGTTGGGAAGGCTTATTCCGCTTGTGGCTCATCCTGCCAAGTTTACTGCTTTCAGACCTCTTCGGTTAGAGTCATTTGACCTCCGTTTTTCTGAGGTTTGACCCTATTCAATTTTTTGATTTGGACACTAAACAAGTACCCCATAATATTAGAACAATTGTTCTGATTTGTCAAGAGGAGCTGACCGCCCCTGCCGCCTCTCCCCCTACTCTTCTGGAAGGCCGGCTTTAGCTAACCTGATAAATATACCGGCCGGTGGGAGGCAGAATGTTCTGTCGCTTCATAGAACGACAACCCATCCGGATACTTGCTGGCTTGACCCAGCATGGCGGTCCATTCTGACGGCGAAATGAAGTCTTTATCATAGTAAAACAAGCCTATCTTAGTTGCGCAAAGTGGATCCAGGAAACGCTCCCGCTCCAACCAGCGAAACTGTGGAGCATCGGCATCTCCGAGGGGGCAGCCGTCTTCGATCACCAACGCATCGGGCGCGAGTGCGGTCCACCCACTCATCAACGTGCATCGAGGGCAACAGATTGGTCAGCCGAATGGCCTGACAAAAGAAGAGTATAATTTAAGCATGGTCGCACCCCATACGCTTGTCCCCCGCAAAAAAATTGCTGCTTTCTGCAAACGCTGGAAGGTGGTGGAATTCGCGTTGTTCGGGTCGGCGGTACGGGAGGATTTCTCCGCCCAAAGCGACATCGATGCCTTGGTTTCCTTCGCTCCGCACAGCAATTGGAGTCTCTTTGACCATGTTCAGATGAAGCAGGAACTTCAGGAAATCTTTGGGCGAGATGTGGATCTGATCACTCGCCGGGCGCTGGAGCAAAGCCGCAACACTTTGCTGCGCTCAGAAATCCTGGGCTCCGCAAAAATATTATATTCGGAACAAGAACACGCCAATGTCTAAGCATCGGGATGACATCGTCATGAAAGATATCATCAACGCGGCGCAGCTCATCGCCGCGTTTGTTGATGGCCTCGGGAAAGATGACTTCGTCGACGATTCGAAGACCCGTTCGGCTGTTTTATACCAACTGACGGTGATCGGCGAAGCCGTCAAACGACTTTCCCCGGAATTCCGCCTTGCACAGACACAAGTTCCCTGAGCATCAATGGCAGGAATGCGCGACCATCTTGTACATGCCTATGACCTGGTGGATTGGGATGAAATTTGGGAAACCGCAACGCGGGATGTGCCGGGTCTATTGAAACAAATCGGGCACATCTCCTGCTGAGTTTGATGCCCTGCACTCGACAAACTTTCAGCTGACTTCATGGGAGTTTTTTTAGGGAAGGTTCACTGCCTTCCCTTTTTCGGCGGAATATCGGCGGTTTATCGGCGGCAGGATAGCTACCATGCAAACAACCAAAATGACTGTGCGGGTCCCGCGCGAATTACTGGAAAATGTCAAACGCTATGCAGCAGAACATAATACTACCCTTACCGGTCTTATTGAAGCCTATCTTGGCCGCATTCCTGCCGGGCAGTCTCTGGAGAACGCTCCTATTGTCCGCAGGTTAAGTGGCACAATGACGCCCAAAGTATCGGTCCAGGACTACAAGAAACATCTGGAAACGAAATATGGCAGCTAAGCCGCCGATATTGATCAATCTATAAGTAATTGGTACAGGTCCAGCGATTATTGAATCCAGAGTACTAAGCGAATTATGAAAATTCTCATCCGTGAAAGGCAGGAGATCAAATGCCTTGAGCCGCCAGAATTGATCCATCCGAACTCCCCCAAAGTGAAGATTCGTGGGCCTTTGCCCTCCGCAAACTTCATTCCTGGATCGCGAATGAGTCTGAAGAACCGGTAAGGGCCTTTGAGATGCTTCTGATGAATCGAAGGGAGGGCATGATCCAGGCAACGAACATAGTAAAGAAAGCTGCCCCGCGCGACATTCAAAAATTCCTGATCAAAGTCATGACCCAGCCTGACAAAAAATTGGGGCTACAGCCAGGGCGACCTACCAAGATCATTTTCGAAGATCAGGAGTTGTTCAAAACCCTCACACCCGTTCTTCAGGAAATCCAGATCCGGGCAATTTATTATCCCAAAAGTCAGGCTGTGGATGAGCTGGTGAAGGAATTGGAGACATATATGAACGATGGTCTGCCGGAAATCCCGGGATTGTTCTCCGGGAAGGGGGTCACTCGGACAGCCTCTGCGGCACTTTTTCAGGCTGCTGCCGAGTTTTACCGACAGGCTCTCTGGGTCCAGCTGGGTAACGACGATTTCTTGGCCGTGCGCACCTCTCCCAGGATTGAGCAGTTGTTCACGTGTGTGCTTGGCCAGGCAGGGGTTGAATACGGTCTATCATTGTACAG
Source organism: Anaerolineales bacterium (assembly GCA_050014055.1). Classification (GTDB taxonomy): domain Bacteria; phylum Chloroflexota; class Anaerolineae; order Anaerolineales; family Villigracilaceae; genus UBA877. The sequence goes on from JBEKEB010000144.1 coordinate 4,498, forward strand.
ACGCTGGGAGGATATCGAGCGTCTGTACCGGGCGCACGACCATACGATGGAGATCGTCCCGGAAGGCGGCATGCACTCGCTTCTCTTTAACCCAGCCCACATGATCTCCTTCGACGACCTGGATGCCATCGAATGGTATGGTTGGGAAGTGGCCGGACTTCAGGCCTATCCCTTTCCATGCATCTTCCTGCCCTCCGAACAGGTCGCACGACCCGACCTCGAAGAAATCCTTTGCTATGAAGCGTTGCTGCGATCCATTCCTGAATTGGTGAAGAACCATTTGCAGAAAGATCAAGAAGAAAAGATCCAGCCATTTGAAACCAGGGTAACTGTCATGACATCGGGTGGATCTCGGACGGTGGAATTCAAATATCCGGCTGGGGCATTACCTCTGGAAGTGATGCCCGCTCTTGAGACGGACGATTGGGATTTTCGCGAAGCTGAAGATATGGACATCCCCTTCGACCACCGCATGATGGAAGGGCAGATCGCAAACACATTCGCTGCGCTCAAAAAGAGCAGCCTCGCTCCAGAAGTGCAGAAAGCCCAAGAGACGATGTACAAGGCCTGGGATGAGCCAAACGCAGCCCGGCGTCTTCACCTGGCCCACCAGGCTTTGAAAGAATCGGAAGATTGCGCGGACGCCTATGTCCTTTTGGCAGAGGAGGAGGCAGACACCCTCGAACAGGCCTTCCAGTACTACCAGGAGGATGTTGCCGCTGGTGAACGCGCCCTGGGGAAAAGATACTTCAGGGAGAACGCCGGTCATTTTTGGGGCCTGATGGAAACCCGTCCCTACATGCGCGCTCTGGCGGGAAAAGCCAACTGTTTGTGGCGGCTGAAGCGGGTGGATGAGGCAATCGAGATTTACCAGGAGCTGCTACGTCTTAATCCAGGGGATAACCAGGGGATTCGATATATTCTCGTGGACCTTTTCTTGGGCCTGAAACGAGTTGATTAAGTGAAAAAGCTGCTTGCCAGCTACAACGACGAATGGTCAACGGTCTGGTAGTACACGCGGGCACTGCTGACCTACCGCAGCGTTGGCCCCTCGGCGAAGGCGAACCGGAAATTGAAAGACACGCTGGAAGAGAATCCGCACGTTCCGGATTATCTGACCGGAAAAAAAGGATTCCCAACCGGCTGCCGGAGATGCTCGAGTGGGGGGTGAATCGGAGGCCGTCGATTATGCAGCTAACCACCTGAACTACTGGCGCATCACACCCGGGGCGATCCAATGGTTGAAGGAACAACAATCGGTCGCACCACTGCCTGCCAGAAAGACGGTCACAAGAGGGGCGAAAAAACAGACCAGGAAGGGATGCTGAGATGTCTAAGAAAAAACAAACTAATCGGAAGTCTCGCACCCCCAAGAATAACTAGCAGCCTCCCATATCGCGAATTCGCCCGGTGCAATTGTTGACATCCCGCTATTACCTGCAACACGCCCGTGAGTACGAGATTCTTGGCTGTTGGGTGCATCAGGGCTGGCGGGAGGATGGATACACCGGTCGTCATCGCCCGCCAGCAGTCCGCTGACCCAGTACGAACCCTATAATCATTACTCGCCTGAACGGATCGCTTATAAATACCTGACCTGGTCTTGGGAATAAGGATGAAGAGCAGCGTCAGGGAATGACCCGCCCGTAGTTCTCACGCTATTACTTGATTCGGTTGGGGATCGGAAATGAGTTGAACCGTGTGGCAAGGAAATTCCCAGATCGGCGACAAGCCGAACCTCTGCAATTTGACGCCTGGGTGCTATCGGCAATGCAGGGAATCAAAGGTTCCTACTTATTCATGATGGATGAAGACAGCCTTATGAGTATTAATGCTTTTGAATGATGGCTTTGGCCTGGTCATACGGCAAATAAGTGTCGCTGCCATCTGGTCGCTGCCATAGAATATTTCCATCTAGCGTGACGCGGAAAAGGTCGATGAGCGGCGCAGTGTTTGGATCGCCTGGACAAGCCCCACTGTGGTTTTCCCGAACGCTGATATCATATCCGCTACCCGACTGATTTTCAAGGGAGAAAGAAATGCATTTGAAGGCAAAGCGGCCCTGATAAAGGTTGTCCTGCCGGATGCGGCCGCTCAATAAACTCAAGGCTTGTTCGCCTGTTTTAATCTGATTGGAACGCGCGCTCTGATTGGAAACCCCGCATGCAGTCAGGACCAGAAGAGCAAGAATAATAACCATCAATCTACTATTTGTACGTTTCATAATGAAATTATATCAGTTGAACCAAATCTTTGAAAATGGCACAGAAGAGCACATTGCCCCTGGCGGAGCACACCCCCGCACTCTCGTTGTGGGGTATTCAAGGTCTGCGGATTTTACCGCACGGTTCCTTTCCTTCTTGATGGAAGCGTATTTATTCAACCTTGCCCGTTAAAAACGGTAGAACCGGATGACAAACCCGATTTAGGATCCGAAAGGGGTCTTCATAGGAGGCAGGCGATCGAAGAACCCTTATCTCTCACGCTTCATGCAAGCTATCCCTACATCATCTTGATGGCAAAAGTATACGATAAACCCAGCTTTCTACTGTCACGTTAAAAGTAAAAGCGGCTGTCGGTTTCAAAATTCCAATGGTGAGAATGGCGATAGTCTATGATGTAATGATTACATAAAATGCTATAATGGTAGCAGAGGCGTCCTATGATAAGAACACAAATCCAATTAACGGAAGAACAGTACAAGCAATTGAAACAGCTGGCAAGAAGGCGCGAACTCTCCCTGGCAACTTTGGTTCGTGAGGGAGTAGAAAAAGTGTTGAAAGAGGCCGGTGAACCCTATTTGGTTGAGGCTCGCCGGCATGCTCTTTCAGTTGTAGGCAAATACCAGTCTGGAGCGAAAGATGTGTCGACTCGCCACGATAAATATCTAGCTGAAAGTTACCAACCATGATCTATATTGACACGTCCGCCTTTTACGCGATTTTCGATGAAGATGATGCCAATCATAAGCAGGCCAAGAAAATCTGGGTTGCGCTCATTCAGTCTCAGGAAACGCTAGCATGTAATAATTATGTACTAGTAGAAACAAACGCTTTATTGCAACGCCGGTTTGGGATGAGCGCCGTACTTGATTTGCAAAAGATTATGCCGTTGCTTCAAGTGGAATGGATGACATCGGAATATCATCACTTCGCAACCACAGCCCTACTGTCTGTTAATCTGCGCGATCTCAGTCTGGCGGATTGTAGCAGCTTTGAAAGCATGCGCCGCCTTGGGATCGAAAAGGTGTTTGCTTTCGATGATCATTTCCGGCAGCAAGGTTTTGAACTAGTCAACTGAGCTGGCCGGGGGGAAAAGTAACATTCGAGGTAACATTCAGGTATAAAAATCCTGATCAACTAAGGCCAGTGGTTATGCTTTAGATTGGAACATTTTTTTCATTGGCTTGAAATGGTAGCTTCCTCTTCAGATCTGATGACCCATACATTGGCCTTCCAGATCCATTCGCCTTCCGAACTTTTCCAGGCTTTCCTGGCATCCATCGCACTGCTTGGCATGGTGTTTATCCTCGGATGAACATTGCCTTCAATTATGTTCTATACGGGAGCCATCAATGAGAAATTATTCTGCCATCACTGCCGGTAACATCCGTTATTGCGGAAATTTGATTCATTCACAACCTCCAATTATCCACCGGACTGGCTTTACGGTGAGCCTGTTCAACATCTACCTGAGCTAACTGGGAATAATGCCGGACCATGTCCAGGCTGCCGTGGCCCAGTAACATCTGCAAAGTGAAAACATCCCCACCTGCACGCAAATAGGTAATAGCAAAGGTATGCCTGAACTTATGCGGGTAGGCATCTTTAACACCGGCGCGTTCGGCAATCCGTTTGATCAGATGCCGTAAACTTGCCGGGTTAAAGGGACGACCGCGTGATACAGCAAATAACGGCGCATCCTGTTCGTTCTCATCCTCTCGTCCAGCTAGATAGCGCCAGACAGAGGCCCGGGCCGTCTTGCCAAGAAAGACAGATCTGCCTTTGCCACCCTTCGCACCCCCTTCGACACCATGCTTGACCTCAAGTTTCCCACGCTTGGGATCGAAGTCTTCGATCTTGAGGGAACATATTTCCAGCGCCCGTAGGCCGGTATCTACCAGGGTAAGGATAATGGCTTGATCACGGTTGGCGGTCGGTCGACGCATCACAAAGCGGCGACGATTGACTGAGTTAGCTTCACGCGAATAAGTACAAGCTTTCAACATCCGCTGAACCTCGTCTTGCGTAAAAGGCTTAACCGGAGGGTTCTTGAATCTTGGAGCTGGAATTTCTTTTATCGGATTCTCTAATTTAAACTCCCGGCTGGCCCAACTGAAGAAGGATGCCAACGTTACATACACATTGCGGAGAGTCTTTGGGGAGAGTGTACGCGTGTCACCGCCGAACCGGTGCGGAACATACTCGGTCCTCAAATAATACAGATAATCCTCAATATCCTGTTTGGTAACCTGCGCAACTTCTATATCTCCCGCATAAGTAACCCATTGCTCAAGTGCTCGCCTGTAGGAATCGATCGAACGATCAGTCAAACCTGCGGCACTTTTGTAGTTTGTAAAACCGACAATGGTCTTGCGTACAAGTAACGAGCCTGAAGATCTGTGGTTCATACAAAAACCTCCTTGTATTGGAAAAAAGCCAATCACAGGTCTTCGGGTTAAACAAAAACCATAGCTTTGCGAGCTATGGTTAGTGAAAAGTTGCGGGGGCTGGACTCGAACCAGCGACCTCCAGGTTATGAGCCTGACGAGCTGCCACTGCTCTACCCCGCGTCGGGTCGAACGAGCGGGTATTGTATCACCCACAGGAAGGCAAGTCAAGGATAGAGGTAAATTTCCCGGCTGGACAGGTACATCGTACCCGCGATCCGGTCGTCGGGCTGGCTCACAGTCATCAGCGCCCACGCCCCGCTGGAGATGGTATACGGCAGGT
>JBEKEB010000145.1:0-9352 GCA_050014055.1 Anaerolineales bacterium
AAGAAATGAAGCTGAGTGTGGTCAGGGAAAGGATGACCAGGTTGATGATGGCGGAGGCCAGCTTCCAAGCGGAAGGGTGATCATCCTTAACCAGGAAAGCGGTGAAGGTAGGCACGAAGGCAGAGGCGAGTGCACCACCTGCCAGGAGGTTGAATAACAAATTCGGGAAAATATTGGCTGTATTAAACGAATCCATCAAGCTGCTCGTGCCAAAAGCACGGGTGGCCAGGATCTGCCGAACCAGCCCGGCGACCTGACTAAGGGCGAACGCAACCATTACCACCCCGGAGGCACGGGCAATTTGTTGGTTGGCGTTGTTTGTAACATCATTCATTAACGGGGATTATACTCTACGCTAAAGCAGTATAATCGTCGCAGGCGAAAGACACAGGGAATGAAAGATGCGAAAGCATGAAATTGCGCGTAGTCAATTCATAGTAATTCTTCTAATAATGGCGCTGGTTCTATCTGCTTGTGCACAATTCATCCCGTATGCATCTACACCATCAGCAACTTTGCTTGCACCTGTCCCTTCCGAGACTGATACCGGAATTGCGACAAACTGGATCCAAATCTACTTTACAGACCCAACTGACGTACATGCACCAGATTATGAGGGAGGCCCGGATAAAGTTTTGGTGGCTGCCCTAGACAAGGCGCGTCTATCTGTGAATGTAGCAGCATACAGTCTCAACCTGTGGAGTATCCGGGATGCCCTGATCAATGCCCATAAACGCGGGGTGGTGGTGCGCATGGTGATGGAAAGCGACGATATGGACAACCAGGAAGTCCAACAGATCATGGATGCTGGAATCCCGATCATCGGTGACCAACAACAGGGCTTGATGCATAATAAATTCATCGTGATCGACCGTCTGGATGTCTGGACCGGCTCGATGAACTATACCACCAGCGGAGTTTACGAGGACAACAACAATCTTATTCACATACGCTCGAGTCAAGTCGCTGAAGATTACAGTAATGAATTTAACCAAATGTTCACTTACCATCTATTTGGCCCGGATAAAATTGCCGGCATGCCTAATCCGAAAGTCAGTTTGGATGGAACGACTTTGGAAATCTATTTTTCACCGGAAGACAAAGCGGCAAGCCGGATCATTGAACTGATCCAAGGTGCACAGGAAAGCATCAATTTCCTAGCATATTCGTTCACATCCACCGATATCGGAGACGCAATGATAGAACGGTCGCAGGCAGGTGTAACCGTGGCAGGCGTGATGGATGATGGCCAGGTCAATTCCAGCCAGTCGACAGAATATGACCCGCTCACGCAGGCGGGATTGAATGTGCGCCTGGATGGAAACCTTATTGGGCTGATGCACCACAAGGTGATCATCATTGACCAGAAGGTCGTGATTACAGGCTCCTATAACTTTACCGAAAGCGCGGAAACGACCAACGATGAAAATGTGGTGATCATTTTCAGCCCGGAAATAGCGGTGAAATATACGGAAGAATTCCAACGAGTTTATCAGCAAGCGCAACAACCCTGATTTGAAAAGGAATATTCCATCATGGGATACAGCCGTCACCATTTCCAGCCAGCTATAGTAAAGTATCCATCAGAATCAGTGCTTGCCGATGACCGAAGCATTCATTGTGAAATGGCGGCGGAAATTTTTTGCCATAAAGGGCAAAATGGGATTTGAAGGAAAAACTCTTTTTATATTAATTTTGATTCTGATAACCGTTGTCCCTTTAATACCCTAAATAATTATAGAGGATGGTTGTAATGTTCTGGTTAGTTTTATTGGTACTCTTATGGGGGAGCGTGCATTCTTTGCTGGCTTCTTTGAAAGCTAAGGAACTGTTTCTGGGATGGTTTGGCACGAAAGTTATGCGTTTCTACCGCCTGTTTTACAATGTCCTTGCTGTTTTGAGCTTTATACCAGTCCTAGTCATTGCAGCCTTGACAAACAGCAGAACATTGTATGTTGTGCCTTTTCCGTGGTCCGGTTTGATGGTTCTGGGCGAAATACTGGCAGTTGCCGGTCTGGTAATTGGTTTTCTTCAGACTAACGCGTGGGAATTCCTTGGCTTACGCCAGCTGGGAGAGAGTGACGGGCCATCCCAATTACAAACCAGCGGACTCTATCGATATGTGAGGCATCCGCTTTATGCGACGGGATTGGCGTTCATCTGGCTGTTCCCACTCATGACATACAATCTCCTGGCATTCAACGTCGCCCTGACCATTTATATTCTCATCGGCGCTTCTTTTGAGGAGCGTAAACTGCGGCGTGAGTTTGGAAAGGAATATATCGATTACTCGGCTGTTACACCGATGTTGGTACCTTTCATAATAAGGAAAAGAACATAGCCCCAAAGAATTATTTAATTGCAGAGTTCATTCAGAGTAAGGAGAAATAGATTTTTTACTCTGGAGTATAATTTCCAAGATGTCTTCCATCGGCGTTTCCCAATCCAAGCGTCCTCCGCTTCTACTCCAATTCCTGGCTGCCATAATAGGTGGGCTGGTATTATTTGTGGTAGGTGCCGGTGCAATCAGCAGCGGATACCAATTACTTTTTTCAGACCGGATCTTTCCCGGAATCGTGATGGCAGGCGTGGATCTTTCCAGCCTGACTCCTGCACAAGCCTCGGAGGCGCTCAGCCAACACCTTCCCTATCCCAAGAGCGGCAAGATTGTTTTTACCTATGGCGATCGCGTGTGGGTGGCAACGCCGGCTGATCTTGGGATGGTTTTCGATGCCGGTACCAGTGTTCAGCGTGCTTACGGGTTGGGCCGCCAGAGTGGGTTGCTGGTAAATATGACCACCCAGCTCAACGCCTGGCAAGGCGGGTTGTACCTAGGACCAGTGATTATTTTCGATGCACGGGTAGCGCAAGATTACCTCGATAATATCGCCGCTCAAATTGACCAGCCGGTAGTTGAAGCCGATTTGCATTTGGATGGGACGGAGGTAGTATATACACCCGGTCAAATTGGCCGCCTGGTTAATGTGGACCAATCGATCGCGAACCTGTTGGCGCAGTTAAAAACCTTCCGAGATGGCGAAATACCATTGGTTATCGAAGAGCATGCCCCATTGATAATGGATGCTTCGGCACAAGCCGAAAGCCTGCGCCAGGCTCTAAACGGACCATTGGTACTGAATATTAACAATGCCCAGAATGGAGACCCCGGCCCCTGGACGATTAATCAATCTGATCTGGCAGGTATGATGACAATCGCGCGTGTAAAGACCGATAGCGGCTGGCAATATCAGGTCTCGATCGATACGCATTCCATCCAATTATTCCTTGAGCAGATTGCCCCGCTGGTGAATCGGAGTTCAGCGAATGCCCGTTTCTATTTTGACGATGGTTCACGCCAATTGGTACTTACGCAGCACGCGGTGATTGGGCGTACCCTGGATGTATCGGCTACACGCGATGCGATAATGCAAAAGATTTTTCAAGGGGATCATACCTTTCCTGTTACAATGAGCGTGGATCAACCGGCAGTCGGGGATAATGCGACCGCGGCATCACTTGGGATTACCGGGCTAGTCTCGGACTATACCAGTTACTTCCGCGGTTCACCTGCAGTTCGCTTGCAAAATATCCAGGCGGCCTCTTCACGCTTTTACGGCCTACTTATTCCCCCGAACATGACTTTCTCGATGGGAGATGCAATCGGCGATATCAGCCTTAATAACGGCTACGCTGAAGCGTTAATTATTTATAACGGAAAAACGATCACAGGCGTAGGCGGTGGGGTATGCCAGGTAAGTACCACGCTATTCCGAACGGCCTTTTTTGGCGGTTATCCAATTGTAGAACGGAACGCGCATGCTTACCGGGTTTATTATTACGAACAAACCGACACCGGTACTGATCCCCTGATGGCCGGGCTGGACGCCACGGTATATTTTCCGCTAGTGGATTTGAAGTTCACGAATGACCGGCCTTACTGGCTGCTTATGGAAACATATTTTAGCGCCCAGGATGACTCGCTTAAATGGAAATTCTATTCAGGCGATGATGGACGTACGGTTTCCTGGAAGAATCAAGGCTTGCGAAATGTTGTCCCTGCGCCGGCCCCGCTGATCGTGGAGAATCCGGACCTCCCTCCGGGCACCTGCACGCAGACTGATTATGCGGGGGATGGAGCAGACATCACTGTAGTACGAACTGTCACCCGCAATGGCCAACAATTGACGTTGGATGGCAATACCATCAACACACATTACCAACCCTGGCAAGCTGTTTACCAATACGGTCCCGGCGTAGATAACCCACAAGCGCTCGTTGCACAAGGTTTGTGCCATTAGGCGTGGTAAAATTGGCATTTGTTGTCTGCAGAAATGGAAAGGGTCATGATAAATCGTGAATTACTCGAAATCCTGCGTTGCCCGGTGTGTGTCCGTGAGAAAGATGGGCAGTTAAAGGTTTATCAAGAATCCTGGCTGGTTTGCCAGGATTGTGGGCGCAAATATCCGATAGTGGAAGAGATTCCGGTCATGTTGATCGAAGAAGGAGAGAAATGGATGAAGGTGGCTGAAAGCGACTTGCCTGTGCCGCCTCCGCCCATCAAGTAAGATGGCTACAGAGAAATTTGATCTGGTAAAGAAACTGCGCGCTTTTAGCCGCCCGTCCATCTTCCAGTTTATCTTAATGGGGGTTGGGTTGGTCCTGACTGTGGTTTTGTGGATTTTCCTGACCGGTTTTGTTTCCTGCTGGCAGGTGACCTCCTTGCCAGGCATTCCCCTGCCGACCTGTTCCACCAGCAAGCCCATTCCTGTTGCCACTAACCCCGGCGATACGCCGGTGCCCAAGACAGCTACTCCCACATTGAGCGCGCCGCAGATACAAATGCCGCCGGCATGGGATGGAGCCAGCCGTGTGACCGTGCTGATCGTCGGACTTCGAGGTGGTGACAGTAACGAAAACTGTCCGCTTTGCACAGATACGATGATCCTTTTGACGATTGACCCGGTAAGCAAAACGGCCGGGATGCTTTCCATTCCTCGGGATATGTGGGTTAGTATCCCTGGTTTTGCTTATGGGAAGATCAATTCCGCTTACACCCTGGGTGAATTATATAAACTTCCGGGTGGAGGACCAGGGCTGACCATACAGACTGTCGAAAACTTTGTGGGTATTCCAATCCAGTATTATGCCCAGGTCGATTTCGATGCTTTTGCGAGTATGATCGATGATATTGGGGGGATATGCATGAATGTCCCTGTCCAGGTCGACGCGGGGGTGCTGTATGAGCATGGAACGACCATTATAAAACCAGGTTACCAATGTTTGAGCGGAAAAGTGGCCCTGGGATATGCGCGCACCCGTGATATAGCACAGGGCGTAACGGGCGGGGATGTGGAGCGTTCCCAAAACCAGCAGCGGGTTATCATGGCCATCCGGGATAAGGTGCTTTCCAATTTGCCTGCATTGGTTACCAAGGCAGTTCCGATCTATAATCAAATTTCTTCAGGCGTTCATACCAATTTAACCCTGGATGATATTTTACGGCTGGCAATGCTGGCGAAAGATATTCCTGCGGGATCCATCCAGCAGGGAGTGATCGATTATACAATGATGCAGGATGGACAAACTGTAGTAAACGGACAGAAAGTGGATATCCTGAGACCATACCCAGATAAGATACGCGAACTGGTTGACAAGATTTTCGGCGGAGGTTCGCTGGCGCCGGCGGCCACGGGGGACCCCACCCAACTAATGCAGCAGGAAGCGGCGAGCGTGCTGGTAATTAATGGATCAGGAGTAAGTGGAATTGCCCAAAAAACAGCCGACTACCTGAAAGGCCAGGGAATGAATGTGACCGGAGCCGGGAATATGTCTGCTTATCCCGACAAATATAATTATCCTCCTCTGCCGGACCGGACGATGCTGATTGTCCATGCCGGGAAACCTTATGCGATGAAATACTTGATGGCCCTGATGAAATTAACCAACGCCAACCAGCTCGTCTTTGATTTTAACCCGGCTGCCCCGGCGGATATCATGCTGGTTGTGGGCATGGATTGGGTAAACTCCAATCCGATGCCGTAGAAGCGAGAGGCGGTTCAGAAATTTATTTGGAAATTTATTATTGTCCCTTGACGCTATAATTATGCGGTAGTATAGTGTCGCAGAAAATAAAACCTCGTTAGGCGAGGCAACTGCGTGGATAAAGGCCATTGTCCCGAAACGTCGAAAGACGCCAAGGGATAGACCAGGCCGGGCCGGCTTAAGGCCCCGCTCAAAGTGGCTGGGAGCAATAACCCTACGGCGCGCAGTGCCAAAGCTCAACCAGGAGGTGCTCACAGCTTAAACTGTGAGTTGCAAGTGTGTTAATTAACCTCCTGAAATCCCGGGAGGTTTTTTTGTAATGTGCCGGCTTTGCCAAATTCATATGCACAGGGAGAGGAGGTGATCGCGTGGACGCTGATGGTAATCCACTACTTATGAGTCTGTACTTGCGGAAGACGTTGATATTTGGCCCTGAAGATGCGGCGTGTACACGCCTCACCCCAGTCAGTCTCTGGCATCGAAATGTCAGGAACGCCGCCTTCCGCCGATGAAGCAGGCGGCGTTTTTTATTGCAAGTGGTCATCTTGCAATTTAAACCATGCCAAATCTTATTCCCGGAACCCGTGAGTTTAAGGAGATAAGAAATGAATGGTGTGTCAAAACTTTATTATGCCAACCGGCGGGTCGTGAAATTCTTAAGGATTCTGGCCTTAATTGCCGGACCGGGTATCCTGGTCATGGTGGCAGATAACGATGCCGGCGGAATCACTACTTATACGGCCACCGGAGCCAAATTCGGTTATGGCTTGATTTGGTTCCTGGTATTGTTGGGTCCGATAGCTTATTTCGTTCAGGAAATGACTGTCCGGCTAGGAGCGGTTACCAAGCGCGGTCATGCGGAAGCCATTTTTGATGCATTTGGGACTTTTTGGGGTTGGTTTTCTCTTTTTGATTTAACCTTGACAGACTGGCTGACTCTGGTAAGCGAATTCATCGGAATGACGGCTGCTTTGGGTATTTTTGGAATACCCCATTGGATCACCGCAGTCATCGTGACGATTTTGATGGGGATTATGGTGCTCCAGGGACGTTATTGGACCTGGGAGAAGATCGCATTGGCTTTTTGTGTCATCAACTTGATCTATATACCCGCGGCCTTCCTCGTTCATCCAAATTGGTCGGATGTCATCCGGGTAGGTTGGCTTCCGCATTTTCCCGGCGGGCTGAATGGAACGATGTTCTTCTTCTTGATGGCCAATGTTGGCACGACCATAGCTCCGTGGATGGTGTTTTTCCAGCAGAGTGCGGTTGTGGATAAGAACTTAAAAGAAAAGGATATTCCGTGGAGTCAGTTGGATACCGGGATCGGCGCTTTCTTTACCGTTATTGTTGCCATTTTCTGCCTCGTGGTTACTGCTGCAGTTCTAAAAGGAGTTGACATTGAAAGTGCTGCACAGGCTGCTGTTGGGTTAATGCCATTTAACAAATATGCCGGGACGTTTATGGCAATTGGTTTGTTTGATGCAGGATTCCTGGGCGCCATTTGCATTTCCCTTTCCAGTTCATGGGCAGTTGGCGAGGTATTCGGTTGGGCGCACTCGCTGAACAACAAAGTGCGGGAGGCCCCCTGGTTCTATACTTTTTACTTCCTGATGCTGATCAGCGCAGGCATCGTGGTCCTTATTCCTGGTGCGCCGTTGGTGACCATCACATTATTTGTCCAGGTAGTTGCAACAACCCTGCTCCCCGCGGCCATGGTATTCCTAATCCTGCTCTTAAATAACGAAGAACTTATGGGTAGATACAAGAACAACAGATTTCAGAATGTGGTCAACTTTACCATCGTAATAGGTTTAATCCTACTATCAACCGGCTACACACTGACTACATTATTCCCTAATTGGCTGCATTAGAAAGGTGGATATCATGGAAAGAATATTGGATAGTTTCCGCGATTTCATCCAAGCAATCCGGGAGATTAACGAAAAATATAAAAACCCCCGCATCAAAACAACCCGCATGGTCAGCCTTTCCCTGCTTTTGCTCAGGATTTACCTGATCGGCATGTTGGTGCTGTTGCTTTACAAATTTATTACAGTCGTATCAGTGCACTAATAGAGGTTTCCCATGAACCCGATAACTGATAATAGAGCCACTCCTCCGAAAGAACAAGCTTTTTTCTTGAGTCAAATACTGGGTGTAAAGGTCACGATCGCCGGGAAAAAAGTTGGTAAATTGGATGATGTAATCATAAAAGAGAATGGTTCGTTGCCTGTTGTGACACATATCCAGGTAGCCCGGCCATTTGGAGAATCAGCGGTTGTGCCCTGGGAAAAAATTGGCAGCCTCAGCCCGAAAGAGATAACCCTGAATGTGGAGAATATTGCCACCTTTTCGGGAGGGCCGGATGATAATGCGGTTTTGCTGAGGGACCACATTTTGGACAAAAAAGCCATTGACATGGATGGCCAAGAGATGGAAGTCATTTACGACATCAAGTTAACCTTGAAGAATGATAAGCTGTATGTCAGCGATGTGGATCTCAGTCGTTATGGATTATTGCGGCGGATGGGCTTAACAGGCCTGGCAAATTATATCTACAGCCTGGCGGAGCGAGTGCGCGAACAAACGATTTCCTGGACCTACATCCAGCCGTTGCCGGAAGATATTGGCAGCTTTCGTGGTAATCTTCAATTCAAAGTGCTGAAAGAAAAGCTGGCCGATCTCCATCCGGTTGACCTGGCAGACATCCTGGAGGAAATGGAGCCTGACCAACGCGTTGAAGTAATGGAAGCCCTGGACCCAGAACAGGCTTCGGATACCTTCGAGGAGATTAACCCGAATATTCAACGTGACCTGGTTGAATCGATGAAGGTCGAAAAAGTAGCCCAACTGATCGACCAGATGACCACAGGGCAGGCTGCAGATGTACTATCCATCCTATCTGCTACAGAGGCCGAGGATATATTAAAACTGCTCGATCACGATAATGCTGTCAAGATCCATGCCATCATGGAACATCAGGAGGAGAATATCCTTGATTTTGCCACCCAGGAATATGTCAGCTTTCCGCCAGACTACACTGTCGAGAGGGCACAGGACGAATATAGGACCGCTGCCAAAGGCAAAGATGTAATCATGTATATCTACGTCCTCGATCAGAAAAAGCGGTTACTGGGTGTGATCGATCTAAAGGAATTGCTGCTTGCGGATGATAAGGCGCTCTTGAAGGATATCATGGAAGAGCATGTCCATACTTTGGATCCTGATAGTACGTTAAGAGAAGCCCATGAGAAGTTTGCGCGTTACGATTATAGAGCAATACCAATCAGCGATGAAAATTACAACA
>JBEKEB010000146.1:0-9307 GCA_050014055.1 Anaerolineales bacterium
ATCCGGTTCAACTCAGAACCACGATCGATATGAAAGTCGCCAAACTTTGGAAAATATCACGGTAACATTTTCATTTGATGCAACGATGCCCCTATAGTAACATTTGGCTTTGATGCATCACGAATATCATATTTGATGACCAAAAATATTAGCTGGTCCGGGTTTCGTGCTATACTAAAACACCGTGGAAAATCTCACTAATTGCTCACCGTACAAGTTACCCGGGTTCATTCCCATCGAACTAAAGGATAGGCATGAAAACTCAACCGCACCAGCCTCAATGAGCTGCCGCGCGTTACCGCCGTCGACCAGCAGGACGCGCCCGAGCTGCGCACCCTTACCGCGGTGGAGTAAGCTTTTAGGGAGAATTCTCATCAAAGCTGAAAATATTGGGAATTTGCATGCCGCACTTTGACGTAATCGCCTTTGATGCCGACGATACACTCTGGCATAACGAACGCCTGTATTTGCAAACCCAGGCCGGGCTGGTTGATCTGTTGGCGCCATATGGAATTGACAGGCCCACCATTGAAGAACGTCTCTCCCAGACCGAGAGTAATAATATCCGGGTCTTCGGATACGGGATCAAATCCTTTACCCTCTCGATGATCGAGACGGCAGTTGCACTGACCGGGGGCAGCCTCTCCGGGAAAAACGTGCTGTCCATTATCAACCTGAGCAGGGCCCAACTAAACGCACCCGTTGAGCTGCTCGAGCATGTTCTGGAGGCCGTCTCCCACCTGGCGGCCCGCCATCCGCTGATGCTGATCACCAAGGGCGATCTGCTTGACCAGGAAAACAAGCTGGCCCGCTCCGGGCTGGCAGAATACTTCCGGGATATCGAAGTGGTCAGCGATAAAACCCCGCAGAGCTACGCGGCGTTGTTCAGGAACCACGACCTTGATCCGGTGCACGTGCTGATGGTGGGCGACTCAATGCGCTCCGACATCCTGCCGGTGCTGGAACTGTGCGGTTGCGCCGTCTATATCCCCTATCCGGGCACCTGGCTGCATGAGGCCGCCGCAGCGCCCGCCCCCGGCACGCCCGGCTTTTACCAATTGGAGCAACTCAACCAATTGCCAAACTTGCTTGACCAGTTGGAAGAGCAGGGCTGATTACAAGTCAACTGCTTATATCAGGAACAATTCTTCACCATGAACGACATTAAGGAGAAAATATTTTCTTTTCCTTCAAGTTACTTCGTGACCTTCGTGATAAATTTCTTTATTAAAAACAAAATAAAGGCGGATGGGAAACACCCATCCGCCGGATTGCACAACTTATAAGCAGAGGAAAGAGTTGGTAAGGCCACCGTTCGTCGTGGGGGACGTCTGGCCTGGACGAAAGAACCTGTCCCCGGCCAAGCTCGGTTTTACCCGGTCTTTCCTCCTATGGATATTCCTGCAAGTTCTGCGATCGGAACCTCCTTTCTAGACCGTAGTGGTCTCTCATGCTTATCATACAACGGAATAGGTCAGAATTACATTAGAGTTTGCAATCAATACTGTAAAGGCTTGTCCAGACAGAGCTGGGGTCAGTGGATGCTTCTTTCTGGAGCCAGGCTCCTTTCCCGCTCTGCCAGCCAGGAGTAGATTAGCTACAGATTCTGCTTCGAAGTCCGTTGACGCAACCTCGGCGGCGTGTTAGAATGTCCCGCGCTGGGCGTGTAGCTCAATGGTAGAGCAGCGGCCTTTTAAGCCGTTGGTTAAGAGTTCGAGCCTCTTCACGCTCACTAGATGTATACAAGGATGTTACCCCGCCTTTACTCTCATATATAGTGTTTAGTTTTTTGCCTATACAACCAAAATCTGTATAGGCCGTTGTTTTATATTCCAACAGATCGCCTACCATTTCGCTACATGCTCACACCCTCCTTGTCAACCATTCATGCACCAAAGCCATAAAAAAGTATAATATAAAAAACTGCTCGCTTGCAAATACCGATTGCTGATCGGCTATTACCCCTTTTCCTTTTGCTGGCAATGAATAGGATCGTGTGAATGGATGATACAACTGGATTTTAGATCAACAATGAACCTTTTAGCATTGGTCCAGACATACCAGAGATATTGAACGCATAGAACAGAGAAAATTAAGAAAAAATGATGGAAACCTTTTATAATTATTTCATGCTTTCATTTAGTGGGATAATCACGCATAAATGCACCATAGGGAAAGGTAAGACAATTGAATAGGGATTAGGAAATGAAATTGCAAGGACACAATTCTCAAATAAAATACGCCAATATCTTTATCTCTTATGGAATACTTGCGGAAACTTTAACGATTCTATTCACCCCACCATTTGTTGTTTCCTGCCCGTCTGCGGATCATAATTTTACTTTAGCCGGTATCCTACGACTTTATAGGCATCGCCTTACTCTCTCTCTTGGGGGATTCTTTCGTTTGTGAATGGTTTCATTCTAATGACTATGAGGAATTGAGTGACAATGAGTCAACAAATATTGGCTTTCTTTCATATAAAAAAACCAATTGGGAAATATTCAATTAAGAAAATTGTTTGGGGAAGTATTATTGTTGTATTTTTTGTGTCTATATTTGTTTTCTTAATACTTCAGGCAATAAAATTAGCCTCTTCCTACCCGCCTGATCAATGGGAAATTGGTGATTGGCTAATAAATTATCAAGGGGGTTTTATTCGCCGAGGATTGATAGGGGAAATTTGTCTGAGAGTATCCCAAATACTCGGAATTAATATTGTTATTCTAGTCTTAGTAATTCAAGTTTTCTTTTACCTGATATTCCTTGCTACTACCTGCCGGTTGGCAATGAAAAGCACTTTCTCGCCGCTGAATGCTGCTCTTATATTTTCACCCGCGTTTATCCTTTTCCCTGTTCTTGATCCCCAAGGAGGATTCAGAAAAGAGATTTTATTATTTGCTCTTCTAGCTACCTTATGCATCTATTTGGCAACAACTGATAAAAAAATCGGCAAGGGTTTGCCAATATTCATAGGATTAGCTTCTACCATTATCGTCTTGAGTCACGAAATATTGGCCGTATATTTACCCTACATACTCTGCGCTTTTATCATATACGATAAAGGACTGGGCGTTCTTTCAAGAAAAATTCTTTTATCTTTATTACCTGCAGTAGCAATTACCATTTTAATGGTTTTATTTAGTATTGGTACCGAGCAAGTTGTTATTAATATATGTAACTCCTTAAAAACAAATGCCCCTGTGGACTGCTTTCGCAGTGGTGCAATTTTTTGGATTGGACAAGATACGTCATTTGCTTATAAATATGTTCTTGAGCGTATCAAAGTAAATACTCTACTGACGTATGGATATTTAGCTGTTCTTGCATTTATGCCATTAGTTATTTTGCAATTTACTCGCCAATTCTCTAGATTTTTTGAAAATAAGGGGATGCGGTTTTGGCTGACCATTTGTATTGCTTCCTCAATAATCGGAAGCCTTCCTTTATTCTGGATTGGTATTGATTACGGGCGATTTATATTTATTCATGTAACATGTTTATCGTTGCTGGCGCTTATGATTATAAGCGAGAGTAGTGATATACCTCAACGCCTTAACTTTGGACAATTATTTGCCTGGGTTTTAAGTCTTTTATTCATCACAGGTTGGCGTCTGATGCATTATGATGCGTCTTTTAAAAATGCATTCCCTTTTTTAGAGTATTTTGTATCCTTCTTCAAGCACTAGTCTCTTCCACTGATAATCAACTTTCATGCAAACGATTTAACAACAGGCTCATTATCTTTGCCGTCTTCTTGTTTTAATAGAAAAGATTTTCCGATTCTGGGGAATGTCACTTGATCCGGCTAATCAACCTTTTTTTATCAGATTTCAATAAAACCAAAAATCCAAAGAGAGAGGGTATTCCCGCCCACAAAAATATTGTAGGGCGTGCCACTACTCGCATGCCCTTTTAGTCGCAACATTTACTTCGAGAATTATTGAAATATCATGACCGCTAAACTTGGCCCAGCATTAACGATTTGGCAAATAGCGCGGGAAAATTTTTTTCAGTGGTGAGTTCTACGTAAATCACCCGGTGGGCAACGGACACAGCCTGTTTTCGTTTTTCAGTCGACAGCAGTGCCAGCCTGGCCCCCGTTCCGGCTGCATTGCCCACCTGAACGAAGCGTTCTTTTTCCAAGCGCGGGAACATCCCGATATCGATTCCACTTTGCACATCCAGATACGTGCCAAATGCCCCCGCAATGAAGACAGCCTCGATCTCCTGCTCTTGTACACCCGCCTTTTGCAGTAAGAGGTTTACGCCTGTCCGCATGGCGCCTTTGGCGAGTTGGATTTCGTTGATATCGCTGCGACTGAAGGTGATCTCTGCACCATGATTTTCTTCCGCGGATATCACTATGAATTCCGCTCCACGACTGCCGGGTCGGACACGCGGATTGTTCCCGGAATCATCCAGTGCGCCGCGTGAATTGATCATCCCAGCTTTGTGCATTTGGGCGACCAGATCCAATATACCTGACCCGCACAGTCCCACTGCTGGTTGATTGTCGATCGTTTGGAGCAGGATCTGCCCATCCCGGATGAGAACTTTTTCGATTGCACCCGGACCGGCGCGCATTCCATGCCGGATGTGCGCCCCTTCAAAAGCGGGACCGGAGGCCGTGGAACAGGCATAGTGTTTCCCGTTCGCGATCAGGCTAATCTCGGTGTTGGTGCCGATATCCATGCCCAGCACTATCCCCTCGTGGTCAAGCATCCCTGATCCCAATATCATGGCAACGTGATCCGCCCCGACAAATCCCGCAATGTTGGGCAGCAGGTGGACATTTGCGCCGGGAGCTAAGTCGCAGCCAATCTCGTCAGCCGGGATATCCAACGCCGCGCTTTCGGCTGGCACGTAGGGAGCCAGTCCCAACTGTCTGACTGGCAATCCCAAAAACAAATGGTGCATGGCGGTATTGCCAACCACGACCGCATCGGCAATATCGCTGGGCGAGCGATTGATTTTTGCGCATAAGTCGCCTGCCATGGCATTCAACGCTGCAACGATGACCGTGCGCAGTTGCTCGCCGCCTTCGGGTTTGCTCATGCTATGGCTGATGCGTGCCATCACATCCTCGCCGAATGCGATCTGCGGATTCATTGCGCCGGCAGATGCCAGGGTTTCCCCGTTCGTCAGGTCCACCAGATAACCTGCCAGCTTGGTGGTGCCAAGGTCTACGGCAAAGCCGAGCGCGGACGTGCCGGATGGTCTTATCGCAACGACCGTTGAATCGCGCAGGAAAACGCTGACGTGAAAATCGTTTGTACGCAGCTCTTTGGGGAGTGTTTGTAAAACAGATAAGGGAATATGCGGGCGGGCAAGGGCGAGCGCCTCGCGCAAACGGGAGGCGTCCGAACGTTGATCAGATATATTTGGCGGAGGCAGATTTATGTTCAGGCAGCGCACCGCCGGATTCAGCTCCGTGGATATATTCCGTCCTTCTGTCTGAGTCCGCTGGGCAGTGGCCAGGCTTTCAGGCGGAATATGGATTCGCAAATCTCCCAGTATTTTCGTCTGGCAGGCCAAACGCCAATGATCATTTACTCGATTCAATCCCAGGTCGATTTCTTCAGTTTGGTTGGGCGGAGAGACCGTACCGGCCATAACGTGCACGACACAATGTCCGCAGATGCCTTCTCCTCCGCAGGTGGCGTTGAGCATGATGCCGGCGCGCTGGGCGACCTCCAGGATCGTTTCCCCGCTGGTACAGGGGGCCCGCCGCCCGACCGGTTCGAAATCAATGAAGGGCATCATTAAAGATCAGCCTGATTGTAAAACATTTCATATCGAACCATTTCCCCGGGCTGGACTATCACAAAATCTTTTTCCCATTCTCCACGGACAAATCTTTCCAGAAATTTCCTTGAACCTGGTATCTCTTCATAAGTTAGACCAAAGTGATCTGCCACCATTTTCGCATATTTCCGGTAAGCTTCCGAGTTGTAATTCCCCAGGTCAATTAATGCCAGCCGGGTATAGTTGATAATGTAGCGCTTGGTGATCTTGTAAGCCTTTTCCTTGCCATATTTCCCACGCAATGCGCAATACTCTGTATAGGGGTCTTCACCACACTCGATCCAACCCTTGGTCAGGTAGAATGTTCCCGGCGCCTGGTCAAGCTGGCGCAGGTATTCTTCCCTTGATCCTAAATAAAGAGTGATGCAATCATCTGCCTTCGGGATGACCAATCTAAACCGGCGGGATTGTATACCCACGATGGCATTGGCGCACATCCCATAACCGATCAGGATGGTCCCATATTCCGGACCGGTATTATCGATGGCCGCTTGCAATTGAGCGTGGAGTTTTTCGGGGATGTTGTGCAAACCGTATTCAAGCATCTCCATCTCAAAATCATTGGGGAGGAGTGCTTTCAACTCCTCCCCAACGGTTTGGCAGGCAATGATTTTCGTGCGCAGGTTTTCCATCAACTTTAAGGTGCCTTTTGCTCGGCTTGTGGGTTTTGCTCGGGTGTGACCATCCGGTAATGGCGCATGTAGTTCCGGGTCTTACGATCGCTGCCCAAGAATATGTTACCACACAACACGGCATATTTGAGCTGAGGGTCTGTGGGATCGGTGATGGGGATATTCATGCCCAGCGTAACCGCCGCACTCAAGAAAAGGGCATTGATGATCGGCCGCGCTGGCATGCCAAAGCTGACATTACTGGTTCCACCGGTGATATTGTTGTTGGGAAATTCCTTCCGCAGGCTGCGCGTCGTTTCCAGCGCAACCCGGGCTGCCTGGTCATCCGCGCCCACCGTCATTACCAGCGGATCCAGGATCAGGTCGTTTTCTGCTACACCCGCCCTCACAGCCGCGTCCATTACCCGCTGTACGATCCGCAGGCGGTCGTCTGCATTGGTTGGGATGCCCTCCTGTCCCATGCAGAGTACGATCACGGGGACACGCGCATTCGCGATGATCGGCAGGTTCTCGGACAGGATCTTGTCTTCTCCGCCAATGGAGTTCACAAGCGGGCGGCCCGGGCAGACTGCCAATGCTGCCTCGAGTGCAGCTGGTACGCGTGTATCCAGGGACAGTGGTACACTCACCACTTTGGCAATCCGCTTGACTACCTCGGGTAATACGACCACCTCATCAATTCCCTTCCCGCCGACGTTGACATCCAGAATATCTGCCCCGGCATCCACCTGTTTGATGGCCTCCCGGATCACATAATCCCATTCGCCATCCAGTAATGCCTGGCGGAGTGCCTTGCGTCCACTCGGGTTGATGCGTTCCCCAATAATGCGTGCCGGGTAGGTAGGGGCAACTGAGATTGTTTCTCCGGTTCCCTTTAATTCCGTGCTCAAGCAAATACCTTCTTATCCTCAGGCTTCCATTCCCGGGCTTTGAAAATGACATCTGCTTCCGGTTGGCCTTTCAGCCACTCATCGAAAGGCTGAGGCGTGGGCGGGTCGATCTTGATGGATGCCAGATCGGCGGCAATGGGATATTTGCCGAGCGTGCGGACTGCCTTTACTGCGGTGTGAATGTTCACGGGCGGCGTGTCGGCCGGCACGTTGCCGATGAAGACCAGCATCCGCCCGTCGCGGCTCATGATGTCGATCCACTCGGCGATCTTTGCGACGATCTGGTCAGGCCTGCTGTCGCGCATGAAACGCCCATTCAGCGAGGCCATGATAGGCAGTTGATGCCCGCCTTTGCCCTTTTTGAGGGCAAATTCCCGTAGCCAGGTCATATCCCAATCCTGGGTGCGGCCCATGCCCGAGAAGGCAACATTCAGCGGCATGGTCTTGGTCGCAGCCTCCCAGCACTTGAACATCAAGGCCTTATCGAACTTGGCGGGATCCTCCTCGCAGTAATCCCCGGCAGCCGTACCCGCCGCAACGGTCATGCCCAGTTCCTTCTTACACTGCTGGCGAAGTTTTAGGGCATAAGGTACCACCCACTCTTCTATCAGTTCGGGCGTCAGGTCCGGGAAGCACGCCCAGGCATCGGCGCCATTGGCGTTCTTGACCCCGGCCTTGGAAAAGACCTGCATGTAGGGGTAGAGCACCCGGTCGTTCGCCCAATCGAACAGCGCCGTGGCAAAGCCTTTGTCACGCTTCAAGGCCCGCACCGCCTTGGGATAGCCCATCGCCTGGCAGAGCAGGCTCCAGTGCGAGCAGAAGAACCCCCCGGCAAACGGTCCGGGCGCTTTTTTCAGGAAAAGCTTGCCAACCTCGACCGCCATCGGGATGCGGCCCTTGGAGGGATCGAACGGCCCGAGCTTGTCCAGGTCGGACGCCTCCGTGATCAGCGGGTGGCTCACATCCACTGTCGGCATGGCATTGTCACTGTAAATCATCTTTCCACCCAAGGCTTCGACTTCGAAGTTGTAGGCGTCGGCTATGATGGTGTCTGAATCGAAGCTGTACCAGCGGTCGATCGCCAGGTGGGTGTCGACCAGCAGTTCTGCGTCCCAGTAATATTTCCGAGCCGGGACTTTGGCGACCATCATAGCATGGTCATGTATCTGCGGCCCAAAGAACGGAATTACGTCGGCGTGATCGCCCGTCATCGCCGCAATGACACGCGCCAGGCCGCTCGGGTGGCCAAAGCGCAGGCCTTTGCCATACAACATGCCATGCACCATTTCAAGAGTTGAGTTAGCCATTTTAGCCTCCTACCAGTTCCAGTGCTTTTTCCATCGAGATCATGGCATCCTTGCCCCAGGCATCCGCACCTACTTCATCCGCGAATTCCTGGCTGGTGGGTACGCCGCCGACCATGACCTTCAACCCGTTCCGCAAGCCCAGCTTATTCAGTTCGGCGATGATGTCCTTCATCTCCAACATGGTCGTGCTCATATACGCCCCCAGGCCCAGGATGGCCGGCTTGTGTTCCCTGACCGCTTCGATGAACTTTTCCTTGGGGACATCGATACCCAGGTCGATCACCTCGAAGCCCGCCGATTGCAGCAGCGCGATCACCAGGCTCTTGCCGAGGTTGTGCATGTCCCCCTGCACAACACCGATCACGAATTTGTGGGCTTTTTTGCCGCCCGCGCCTTCCTTCAGCTTTGGCTCCAGCGGGATCATGGCAGCCTTGAAGGCGTCCGCCGAGAGAATCACATCCGGCAGGAAGTATTTGTTGGCTTTCCATAATTCTCCGGTTTTGGTGATCCCGGCGACCACCCCCTGGTTCAGGATCTCCAGCGGGGGTAGCCCTTCTGCCAGCGCTTCTTCCACCATCAAGGCAGCTACTTCATCTTCCCCGTCTACAATGGCTCTCGATATTTTTTCATATTTTTCAGACATAGACATCTCCTTTTTGGGCTCTTCTAG
>JBEKEB010000147.1:0-9283 GCA_050014055.1 Anaerolineales bacterium
AATTCAACAACTGAATATTGAAAAAGGAGAGGATTATGCCCATTGCATTGATTACTGGCATCACCGGACAGGATGGATCGTATCTGGCCGAGTTCCTTCTTTCGAAGGGATATGGTGTGGTTGGCATGGTTCGCCGATCAAGTACCGTAACATTTGAGCGTATCCAGCACATCCAGAACAACATTGATATCGTACAAGGTGACTTGCATGACCAAAGTTCATTGGTAGCTGCCCTTGAGCAATACAATCCGGATGAAATCTATAACCTGGCTGCACAGTCCTTCGTTTTTACATCCTGGAGTCAGGCTGTGTTGACCGGTGAGGTGACTGCATTGGGTGTAACGCGGTTATTGGAAGCCATCCGGTCGGTAAACCCCAAAGTGCGTTTCTACCAGGCATCCTCCAGCGAAATGTTTGGCAAGGTGACCGAAACGCCACAGCGCGAAACAACATCCTTTTATCCACGCAGCCCTTATGGGGTTGCCAAAGTCTATGGGCATTGGATTACGGTCAATTATCGTGAAAGCTATGGCTTATATACTGTTTCAGGTATTCTCTTCAATCACGAAAGCCCGCGGCGGGGTTTGGAATTCGTTACTCGCAAGATTTCAGCCGCGGTGGCCAGTATAAAATTGGGGTTGACCAAAGAACTGCACCTGGGGAACCTGGATGCCCGCCGGGACTGGGGGTTTGCCGGGGAATATGTTCAGGCAATGTGGAAAATGCTCCAGCAGAAAACACCGGAGGATTTTGTGATCGGTACTGGTGAAACGCATTCCGTGCGTGAGTTTGCCGACACAGCATTTAAATATGTTGGATTAAATTACGAAGACTACGTCGTTCAAGATGCCCGTTTCCTGCGCCCTTCTGAAGTGGATGTGCTCATTTCCAATCCAACGAAAGCCCGCCAGAAACTTAAATGGGAGCCGAAAGTAAAATTCCGGGAATTGGTTGAGATGATGGTTGAAGCGGATCTGAAACGGGTAAAGGATTCGATGTAGGTTTCCATGAATATTCCAACAGAATCAGCGCGCGAACTGGCACTGCTTGAACATATCGAGAGCGATCCGGATGTGACGCAGGCTTCCCTGGCCACTCAGCTTGGCGTGGCGGTAGGAACGGTTAACTGGCACCTCAAACGATTGATAGAAAAGGGATATATAAAGATTAAGCGCGCCGAGCGAAAGAAGTTGCGCTATATCATCACACCTGAAGGCATTGCGTTACGCACCCTCCTTACAGTTGATTATATCGAACAGCAGTTTCTGCTTTATCGTAACACGCGCCAGCGCGTCCGGGAGCATCTGGAACAAATAAAAAAAGCCGGTTATGAAGAGGTATCCATCCTGGGCGAAGGCGACGTAGCCGATATTTGCCGGCTTTCCTGTCTCGAGCAAGGTGTGGCTGTTACCACAGATAGTAATGCGCCGGTTCTTGAAATTGTCGGTTTAAAGGTGCTATTGCACCCGGATGGAAAACATGAGTGACAAGAAGCATATCCTTATAACTGGAGGGGCAGGCTATATCGGTTCCCTCCTGACATCGGAACTGTTACGCTCCGGAAATTACGTTACAGTGGTGGATAACCTCCTTTATGGTGGCGAGAGCCTACTGGGTTTTTTAGCTCATCCGGATTTCCACTTTACCAAGGCTGATGTAACTGAACCGGGTTCCGTGCGACCGGCGTTGAGCCGCGACTGGCCGAAACCGGATGCAGTAGTTCACCTGGCAGGGATCGTTGGTTTTCCTGCCTGTCAGGCAATTGGAAGACAGGCAGCCTGGAGACACAACGTCGAGGCGGTTAAGTGTGTCTACGAGCAGGTATCAGATCTGGGGACTGCCAGATTCGTGTTCGCTTCCACTTACAGTACCTATGGCCCTTCGTTGGATGGGAATCCGGTAAATGAGGAATCGCCACTGACGCCGCAATCGCTTTATGCCGAAACCAAGATTGCAGCCGAAGAGTTTCTGCTGGCGCAAAAAAATACTGTTACTGGCCCACTCGTCTTTCGCTTGACGACGTTGTATGGAATTTCGCCGCGGACGCGTTTCGATCTGGTAGTCAACCAATTTGTTCTGGATGCTTACACCAAGCGCGAGCTCATCATTTACCAGCGTGGCTATTCACGTTCATTTATACATGTACGGGATGTTGTGCGTGGCATCATTGCTGGCCTGAAAGCGCCGGATGCAGCAGTGCGCGGCCAAGCCTTTAACCTGGGCACCAAGGAAGGTAATTACACCAAAGATGAAATTGTTGGTCTAGTCATAAAGCGGCTTCCGGAAACGGTAGTCACGTATAAAGACCTGACATTTGGCGGCGACATCCGCGACATCTCCATCTCATTCGAGAAAATCCGCCGCGAGCTGGGTTTTAATGCGGAAATGACCGTGGATGATGGTGTGCGCGAAGTCGTCCATACCCTAAGGACAGGTATCATTCGCAATCCTCAAGATGAAAAATATACCAATGCTCGATTCATTGTCCAATAGTCTATGACAGAAAACTTCTGGAAAAATAAAAGAGTTCTTGTTACAGGGGGTGCAGGATTTCTTGGGTCGTTTTTGGTGGAGAAACTGATCCAGCGCGGCGCAGCCGATATCCTGGTTCCGCATATTGAACATTACAATCTTGTGGATCGCGAGGATATCCGCCGCCTCCTGGGTTTTGCCCTGACCTCGCCTGAGAAACGACCCTCGCATCTTCTTCCGGTAGACTTCAAGGCTTCCGCTCTTCCAAATTTCAAACCATCTGACCTGGTGATCATTCATCTGGCCGCGCGGGTTGGCGGCATCGGTGCCAATCGCGAGCACCCGGCGGAGTTTTTTTATGATAATTTAATGATGGGAGTCGAACTGATGCACCAGGCCTGGCAATTCGGCACGGGCAAATTTATTGCGCTGGGAACGGTGTGCGCCTATCCGAAACTTACCCCGGTGCCTTTCCATGAAGACGATTTGTGGGATGGTTATCCGGAAGAGACCAATGCACCATATGGCCTGGCGAAAAAGATGTTGCTTGTCCAAGCGCAAGCTTATCGCAAGCAGTACGGATATAATGCCATTTTTCTGCTGCCGGTAAATCTGTATGGGCCGCGCGATAATTTTAATCCGGCTTCTTCGCATGTCATCCCGGCCTTGATTCGCAAATGTCTCGAGGCGCAGGAGCAGGACGAGCAGGAAATAATCGTCTGGGGCGATGGCTCACCGACGCGCGAGTTCCTGTATGTGGAGGATGCAGCTGAGGGGATTCTGCGCGCCTCTGAAAAATATGATGGGCCAGATCCGGTCAACTTGGGTTCCGGTTACGAAATTTCCATAAAAGATCTGGCGGCAATGATCGTTCGCCTGACTGGTTTTACAGGCAAGCTGGTCTGGGATAAGAGCAAACCCAATGGACAGCCACGGCGCGGGCTGGATGTCAGCCGAGCTGAAAGGCTGTTCGGTTTTCACGCTGGCACATCTTTCGAGGATGGTCTGCGCCGGACGATCGATTGGTACCGAGAGAATTGGAAATAAAATGGCAAAAGAGGCAATACTTAAAGTTGAGCCAAACACAGTTGTCATTCGTCCGACAAAGGGCTGGATGGCGCTTAATTTACGTGACCTGTGGTTGTACCGCGAACTGATCTATTTCATGACCTGGCGCGATTTAAAAGTACGCTACAAGCAGACCCTGATGGGAGTTTCATGGGCGGTTCTTAACCCATTCCTGAATATGGTTGTCTTCAGTATTTTCTTTGGCGGCTTGGCCAAGATGCCTTCCGACGGCGTGCCCTATCCTATTTTCTCCTATGTAGGCCTTTTACCCTGGGGATTGTTCGCCAACGCCCTCTTGAATGCCAGCCGCTCCCTATATGGCAACCAGAATATGGTAAGCAAGGTATATTTCCCGCGCCTGGTGCTTCCGCTTTCCTCCGTGCTAAGCGGGATAGTCGATTTCGCGATTGCAGCTCTCGTGCTTGTCGGGATTATCCTGTATTACGATTTGACCGGTATCACGCGTCTTCTCTTCACCTGGCAAATGTTGACTTTACCGCTCTACCTGCTTCTGGCAATGGGGACGGCCTTGGGAGTTGCGCTTTGGCTTTCAGCACTCTATGTGCAATATCATGATGTAGGCTACATCCTTCCATTTCTGGCCGGGTTCTGGCAAATCCTTTCCCCGGTTGTGTACTCCACCACTTTGATCCCTGCAAAGTGGCAAGTGCTGTATGCTCTCAATCCCATGGCTGGCGTGGTAAATGGATTTCGCTGGGCCATCTTGGGTGCTCCCACCGGTCCCAGTACTGACCTGATTCTCTCAACAGCTGTTGCAATCGTCCTGTTGTTAAGCGGTCTGATCTATTTCCGCCGGATGGAAAAAACCTTTGCGGATACCATCTAACCATGATCCCTGTCATCCACGCTGAAAATTTAGGCAAACGCTATCGCATTGGCCTGGCTCCACAGAAATACCAGACCCTTAGTGAAAATATAACCAATGCATTGAGCGCACCATTGCGCACCATCCGTCGAGTCCAGGTACCCAAACGGGACGCTTTGGATACGATCTGGGCATTGAGAGGGGTTGATTTTGAGGTTAATCAAGGTCAGGTGCTTGGCATTATCGGGCGCAACGGTGCAGGGAAAAGCACCCTTTTGAAGATACTTTCGCGAATTACCGAACCGACGACCGGCTCGGTGACAATTCGTGGCCGGGTAGGGAGCCTGCTGGAAGTAGGGACAGGGTTTCATCCCGAGTTGACCGGCCGCGAGAACATTTTCCTCAATGGCGCCATTCTAAGCATGAAGCGTGCCGAGATCGAGAGCAAATTCGATGAAATCGTGGCGTTTTCGGAAGTGGAACAGTTCATTGACACACCTGTGAAAAGGTATTCCTCGGGTATGTACCTGCGCCTGGCATTTGCCGTGGCTGCCCACCTGGAGCCGGAAATCCTGGTGGTGGATGAGGTTCTGGCGGTGGGGGATGCCGAGTTCCAGAAGAAATGCCTGGGCAAGATGGGCGATGTAGCCCAACAGGGACGCACGGTGCTGTTTGTCAGCCATAACATGTCAGCCATATTGCGTTTAACCCAAGAGAGCCTTGTTCTGGAAAAAGGGCAATTAGTCTTGCGTGCCCCTTCCTCAGATGCAGTGGATTATTATCTTTCGGCCGGTAATACAGCCGCAGGCGAACGCGTGTGGGATGCCGATGAAATTCCAGCAGATGCGACCCCTTTCCGACCAATTTCTTTGCGTCTGCATGATAAAACCGGAAATGTGGTGGATACTGTCCGCTCCATCGAGTCATTTACCATTGAAATGGAGTACAGTCTTTCTGCACCATTGACCGGCCTACGGATTGGCATTTATATCAGCACTTCGCGGGGCGAGTACGTTCTGACTTCATTCGACATCGATGATGAGAAACACTTTGATAAGCATGTCTCAAGAGAAGCGGGGCATTACATTAGCCGGTGTACTATTCCAGCAGACTTTCTGAACGGAGGCCGTTATTTACTGGGGGTCAATGCCAGCTCCTATCATGTGCGGCGTTATTTCATGGACGAACAGGCTTTATCGTTCAACGTAAACACGGCTGGGGCGCCGGGCATGCAATGGTCAGAGCCGCGCCCAGGCCTGGTACGCCCGCGTCTGGAATGGAAAATCGAGACGAAATGAAGCCCAAATTTTTAATACGAGACATACTGGGTGCGTTGCCTTTGACAGCCGAACTTGACTGGAAGCTGCTTCATCCTGACCAAAAAATTAACAGCCGTTTCAACCTTGAATCCCTGCGGGAATCCCTCCCAGATGCGGTTGCTCAGGTAATGCCATTCGCCAAGTCCGCCCCGAAAGGGCAGAAAGTTTTTCTTTTCGCCTCCTGGCATTATTGGATTATTCACACCGCCTTATGCGGCCTGACCTTACGGGGGTTGGACCATGCCGTGACCCTCGGCTTTCTTCCCTACAGCGATTATGACAAACCCGTCAGCAGGTTTGATGTACGGCTACAAGATCTGTATGCCCGGCAGATCCTCCGGGATGCCGAACCTCTACTAAGAATCATACCTCTCCTCGACCAGAAGCCGGAGCGTAGACTTCCTGAAGCCTTGTCCAAGGCAGTTGAAAAAGTGACGATCTGTGACGTGCAATATACGCTCCAGCGTGAGGATGTAAGTGGCCGCGAGCCGATTTATCTCCTGCGCCAACAGCGAAACACGCAAGCAGCCCGTAGAGCACTAGCCTTTTTCAAAAAAGATCGGCCAGATGTGGTGGTTGTCCCGAATGGAATGATCCAGGAATACGGGGCCATTTATGAAACGGCTCGGTATCTAAATATCCCGACGGTTACTTATGAGTTTAGTGAATTGGATCAACATGTCTGGTTGGATCATAACCGGTTGGTCATGCTACACCTTACAGACGAATTATGGGCCGGCCATCAGGACCGCGTTCTGAACGATGAACAACGAGCCTGGTTGGAATCCTTCCTGGCCGGACGCGAGGGGTCGAGAAAAGGGACCCAGTTTGCGCACCTTTGGCAGAAAACATCCCGCGCGGGGGGCGAGAAAATTCGTTCCTTGTTCGGGCTGGACAACCGACCGATCGTTTTATTGCCGACCAATGTTTTGGGGGATTCCGCCACCCTCGGACGAACCCTTTTCAGCAAGTCGATGGCAGATTGGATGGAGCGCACTATCCAATTTTTTGCTAACCGGTCCGAAGTTCAATTGGTGATCCGGATTCACCCTGCGGAGACCTGGACGGTGGGTCCTTCAGTAATGGAGATCATCCGGGGTGTGCTGCCAGAATTGCCGTCCCATATCCGGGTGTTTGGTCCAACCGAGAAAGTCAATACCTACGACTTGATGGAAATCACCGACCTGGCCCTGGTTTACACAACCACTGCCGGGCTGGAAATGGCAACCCGAGGAATTCCGGTGCTTGTGAGCGGCCTTGCCCAATATCGGAAAAAAGGTTTCACGTTGGATGCCGACAGCTGGGAAGAATATTTTTCCGTGCTTGACCGGGCCGTCAAGAATCTGCCGGGTGGCCGTTTGACACCCGAACAGATCCAACGAGCCTGGAATTACACCTATTTCTACTTTCGGGAATATCCTAGGCCTTTTCCCTGGCACCTAGAAAAGATCATGTCTGATCTAAAAGAACGCCCAATTGCCTATGTTCTCAGTCCGGAGGGCCGTTCAAAATTTGAAACCACTTTCCAACAACTGGCCGGTTTGGAGATCAAATGAAAAAACTCCCAACCCAAATAGCTACTGGTAAAAGAGATCCCTTATGCGCCTGAATGATTTTTTCTCCAGAGTGTCTCGATTTGTGCAGAAATTGCTGCATGGAGGAACCTACCGGATCGAAAAAACAATTCGAGGTCAGGGAAATGTCTTTGATGCAAAAGGTGCCAGCCTCTCTGAAGTAAGGGTGGATATCATCGGAGTCAACAACCGCATCGTCGTTGGACCGGGCTGTATGCTCTCGAATGTCTATTTCCGTATCCGAGGTTCCGGGCACCGGATCGAATTTGGTTCAAACTGCCGGGTGAGTCGGGGGGCAGTGCTTTGGTTTGAAGATCGTGAGGGAGTTTTGCAGGTCGGTTCTGGTACCACAATGGTGGAAGTCCATATTGCGGTTACGGAAAATTCAAGAGTGATCATTGGCGAAGATTGCATGTTCGCCAATGATATCGATATCCGCACCGGTGACAGCCATTCCGTGATTAACGCACAGACCGGCGAACGGCTGAATTTCGCAGGGAATGTGGTTATCAGCCGGCATGTCTGGATTGCTCCGCACACGGTCATTTTGAAGGGTGTCGCCATTGGCGAAAATTCGATCATTGCCACCGGCGCGGTGGTAACCAAGTCTTGTGACCCAGGCGTGATCATGGGAGGAAATCCTGCCAAAGTGATCAAAACCGGCGTTTCCTGGAAACGGGAACGGGTTACCAGAAATTAACGTTACCGATAAATCCATCCATAAGGAGAAAATACCATGTCAAAAACACGAGTTCTTGTTACCGGTGCAGGCGGTTTCATTGGCCATCATCTGGTGACATTTCTGCGTGAAAAAGGGTACTGGGTGCGCGGCGCAGACATAAAAAACCCGGAGTATCGCACCAGCGATGCAGACGAATTTGAACTGCTTGACCTGCGCCGATGGGATAACTGTCTGCAAGCCACGCGCGGTATTGATGAGGTTTACGGCTTGGCCGCCGACATGGGCGGGATGGGTTTCATCTCGTCCCATCACGCGCAGATCTTGCATAATAATTCGCTTATCAACACCCACACACTGGAAGCGTCACGCCTCAATGGCGTCCAACGATATTTCTATACTTCATCGGCATGTGTCTACCCCGAGTTTAAGCAGACGGATGCCAATGTCATTCCGTTGAAAGAGGAGGATGCTTATCCGGCCATGCCACAGGATGCCTATGGTTGGGAAAAGTTGGTCATGGAACGCCTGTGCACCCACTACCGCGAAGATTACGGCATCCAGACCCGTATCACGCGTTTCCATAATATTTTTGGTGATTTGGGGACCTGGGACGGCGGCCGCGAAAAGGCCCCGGCAGCCATGTGCCGCAAGGTGGCAGTAGCCAAACTGACCGGCGAGAATGAAATTGAAATGTGGGGTGATGGTGAGCAAACCCGTTCTTTCCTCTACATTGACGATTGCTTGGAAGGAATCTATCGCCTGATGCGTTCCGATTATGTTCTACCGCTGAACATAGGTTCGGACCGCATGGTAACCATCAATCAACTGGCCGAGATCGTAGCCGATATTGCCGGCATCAAGATCACCATCAAGCATATCCCCGGCCCCCTGGGTGTGCGCGGCCGTAATTCGGATAATACCCGCCTGCGCGAAGTGCTCAAATGGGAACCCAAGCTCTCACTGGAGGAAGGCCTCAAGCGCACCTATACCTGGGTCGAGAAACAGGTGACTCAGAAATTGGGTGTGGAACAGAAGTAAAGATGGCTTTTTTGACGGTTTTTACGGCTCCCAAGCCGTTCACCAACCCGCACATCAACATCATCCAGCGAAACGCCATCCAATCGTGGATGCGGCTGAAGGATGTTGAGGTTATTTTGATCGGTGATGAAGCTGGTATCCGCGAGACCGCCGGGGAATTTGGCGCCAGGAATGTGCCGGAAGTGGCACGCGATGAGAATGGCATCCCGCAGGTCAATGCGGTGATGCAGATCGGGCATAAAAATAGTGATAGTCCCATGCTGTGTTTCGCAAATGCCGACATGATCTTGATGGAGGACGTGGT
>JBEKEB010000148.1:0-9274 GCA_050014055.1 Anaerolineales bacterium
TGCATAACAATGCCTCGGAACTGGGGGTACGACAGCGAGTGCGCAAACGGGATGTCAGTTTTGGACCACGTACTGAGGATGGAAAGCGGGCCTGGGATACTTTCGCGACCCTTGCGGAGACAGCGAAAAAACTGGGAGTAAGTTTCTATCGCTACCTGCATGATCGCATATCTACCGATAACCAGATTCCACTGATGGCTGATCTGGTCAAAAAACGTGCCAAAGAACTCAATTTGGGTTGGTCGTTCTCCAAACTTTAACTCTGCTACCCCGATTTATTGAGATGTTACAAATATTTGCTCCCCTGAGAAGATTAAGTATTTATCGACAGCTAACTAACAATTCCTGTTAAGAACCCTGCCAATATTATATATCAATACAACCATTTGGGGCATTAAACAATGGGCACTTTTACAATTCTTTCCATTAGAGTAGAACATTAGTCGTTTTTCCTTTGTGTACTTCGTGTCCGTTGTGGTTGAATATTTTTTCAATCAGCCCATTATCCCAATTTTCATTGCACATCAATAGCTTCCTGTTAGCTGCTGGTTAGGCAGCTTTTTCAGCCTGGTCGTATACTCTTGCAGGTATCCAGACAGAAAAAATGCTGGCAACTGTCCATCCGGCCAGTCTAAAACCAACCCTCTGGAGGATACGTATATAAACTGACAGTTATAGAATGTCAATACTTTGTAAAAGGAGAATGTCTATGTCAAACAAACGGATTTCTGGTTCTCTCGTGGGCGGGATGATTCTGATCGTCCTCGGCCTCCTGTCCCTCTTCGGACAGATTTTTCGCGGCTTTCCATTCCTGAGCTATCTTTGGCCTTTCATCATCGTCGGCTTTGGTGGGCTCTTCTTCGTCGGGATGCTCGCTGGTGGCAAGTCGCTGGCCGGACTGGCCATCCCGGGCGCCATCATCAGCGGCCTCGGCCTGATGATGTTCATCCAGAACCTGACCGGCTATTGGGAAAGCTGGGCTTACAGCTGGACCATCATCCTGGTCCTGGTCGGGCTGGGCATCTTCATCATGGGCCTCTATACCGAAGACACCCATCACCGCCAGTCCGGTCTGCGCGTAATGAAAGTCGGCGCAATCCTCTTCATCATCTTCGGCGGTTTCTTCGAGTTGATCTTCAACGCTTTCCGGCCGTATGGCATCCAGCAATACCTTTTCCCGCTCCTGCTGGTTGCGCTGGGAATTTACCTGGTGATCGTCCGTTCCGGCCTGATTTCGTCCTGGCATATGGATTCCAATAATCAATCCATCCATCTTTCCGAAGAAAAGAAGTAAGGAGTCGCCATGCGCAATCGATCTTTATTCTGGCCGTTCTTTCTGATCGCTGCTGGCATCGTCTGGTTGTTGGTCGAACTGCAACACCTTCCCATCGAAAACCTGTGGGCGCTGATGTACATCTGGCCTTTCCTCCTGATGGCAGCCGGTGTTAGCCTGATCCTGCGCGCCCGCTGGCCGGTCACCCGGGGCTTCGTCTCGAGTCTTACCGTTCTGTGCATGCTTCTGTCCGTACTTTTTGCTCCCCGGCTCGGCTGGAACCGTGCACCCGCCTGGAACTTCCTAAGTATCGGGGGTTTCAACGGTTCTGTGGCGGGCTCCGGGGTGGTTGTCTCCCAGACCCGCCAGCTGGCCGATTTCAATGCCATCGAGGTAAATTACCCGGTCGAACTCACCGTCCAGCAAGGCGACGCAAATTCCCTGACAGTCACAGCGGAAAATAACCTGGTGCCTCAGCTCGCCACGCTTGTTTCGGGCAGCCGCCTTACCATCGCAAACAACCAGCCAGACTGGACCAGGCGTGTGACCCCCACCCGTCCGGTGGTGATCCACCTGACCGTCAAGGACCTGCAGCAGGTGGATTTCCGCAGCGCCGGCACCCTGACGATCGGTAATTTCCAGACTGATCACCTGGATCTGTCCATCAGCGGCGCAGGGTCGGTCACTCTGTCGAACCTGACCACCCACAAGCTTGCTGTAAACCTGAGTGGAGCCGGGAACATCAACGCCAGTGGTTCGGCTGACAACCTGGACTTGCATATCAGTGGCTTGGGCGGCTTCAACGGCGCAGACCTGGCCAGCCAGACCGCCAGTATTACCATCAGCGGCGCCGGCAATGCCATTGTCTGGGCCAAAACCAATTTGAACGTTGCGATCAGCGGGACCGGCTCGGTGACTTACTACGGCTCACCGCAGGTCAGCCGGGAAGTCAGCGGCCTGGGCAGTGTCACCAGCCAGGGCACCAAGTAACCTGCGGCATGCCCTCCCAATCGATATCTCTTCCAACCTGCCTTCGGGCAGGTTTTTTTCATCTGCCTATCTACACCAATCTGCCCTAATTTTCCTGTACAATTAGTTAAAATTCAAGGGGATGTGTGCCAGGTAATGATATTAACAGATCAGATAACGAAGTGGATTATGGAAAAACTGGATCTCAAGAAGGACCTGAAATATCTCTATACCCCTGCTGCCAAAAAGATTGAACTGGTGGATGTGCCTCCCATGAACTTCCTCATGCTCGACGGCGCCATCGAACCGGACCAGGCCCCCGGCACGTCCCCGCTCTTCGCCGGGAACATGCAGGCCCTTTATGCAGCCGCCTACACCCTCAAGTTCTCACTCAAACTGCGGCAGGAAAACCCACTGGATTACCCGGTCATGGCGCTCGAGGGCCTGTGGTGGATCGAGGACGGCACGTTCGACCTCCAGAAGCCCGGCAACTGGAAGTACACCGTCATGATCATGCAGCCGGACCAGGTCACGCCGGTCGCTTTCGCCGATGCGTTGGTCCAGCTGCGCAAAAAGAAAGGCGACCAGCCGGTCTTTTCCCGCCTGCGGCTGGCGCGCTACCACGAGGGGCTCTCGGTTCAAGCCATGCACATCGGCCCCTATGCCACGGAGCCGCAAACCATCGCGAAAATGCAGTCCTTCATGGAAACGCACGGTTGCAAGGACCTGGTTGGGCTGGACGGCAAGCACCACGAGATCTACCTGGGTGACCCACGCCGGGCGGACCCCGCCAGACTCAAGACCATCCTGCGTCACCCCATTAAGCGCATATGACCGCCTGTCCCGCGGTGCTCTTCCGCGGGATCGTGGTGAGGTTTTTCGCAGCGGGGACGCAAATTGGAAGAAGGCCCGGTTCATCTTTGAACCGGGTCTTATCGTTTACGGTATCACATCTTTTTCAAAAGCCGGGAATATATCCAGCAGAACGTATACCCGCACATGCGCTTGGAGCACCAGGCCTTTCGGCAGGGTCAGAATGACCGATTGCAGGTTTCCGTCTGAATCCGCCTGGAAACCTGTATTGGCATGGTAATCCATGAAAACCGCTTCCGTGCTGGTTGGATCCACCAGCAGCAGGCTCACGCGATGCTCGTCTGCCAGGTAGGAAATCCCTGGCAGAAGCGCAAGGTCCGCAACCACCTGCCCGGCCTGGCTTTTCGTGGGGACAGTAAAAGTTACATCCTTTACCGTGACGCCCGTGGGAGCATGGTTCGCCACCCCGTCATACGGCCGTGTTATATAGGTCCCGGCCACCAGCAATTTTTCATACCAGTTGTTTGCCAGCCCGGCGATCACCAGGTACGGGCCAAAGGTCGGTATGGATAGCGCCTGGGTATCCGCGTATGCGGCCGGATGCACGGTCACCCCGTCTGCGCCCAGTGTGCCGCGCAATTCGAACAGGTTGAACGGGATGCGGATGCCGGTGATGGCCATCGGGAAATTCTGGTTGGTCAGGACGAAATCACTGTTTTGATACTGCCCGCTCAGCGGCAGGGCGAAATCGCTGGCCGGGTCGGCCACCAGGTCGCCGGCAGCATTCTGTTTGGCTCCGATGGCCCACAGGATGAATTTACCCTGTCCGTTGGCGTCCGCCGGGGTCATGACCACCGGGCCCATCAGCCAGTCCATGGAATCGAAGCCGATCTGGTTCAAGCTCGGTAGCATCGAGGGGATCGGCGCGGCCAGGCGGGTCAGCTCCAGTCCGCTTACCTGGCTAGTCCCGATGCTGACCGGCAAACCTGGACCCGCCTCCGGGACCTTGAAACTGAAGGTTCCCGTAAAGGACCCGCTGCGCGACCCGCCCAGCGTCAGGTTGCCCAGCCGCCAGCCGCCGGTGTAATAATCGCCGCTGGCCGTCACTGTGTACGTCCGGCCGGGAACCAGGAATTCCGTCGGGCGGATGTAGATATATTTGCCATCGGCGGAATGCTGTACATCAATGGGAACGGTTGGCTCGAAGGTTACCACCAGGGAATTCTTCGAACAGCCGACCGGGTTATTGCACAACCGGGCATTGACCGTTTGGCCGCCCTGGCGTACCTCCAGCCGCAGGGTCAGCATGCTGGAGGCCGGCAGGCTGCTGGGAAAGTCTGGCTGGGTGTTGCCGCCCGGTGTGACATAGTACAGCCCGGTGAAATCGGATGGGAGCGCTTGCGCGGTGGAACAGCGCGGCTCTTTGCTGGTGTTCAGGCAATAATCATACGGCACATACCACAGCTGTCCATGCTCCCCGCCGATGTAGACGCCCGTCTTGCCGAGCGCCGGCGAACCGTTCAGGTCGTTGCGGTCGGCCAGTTCCGGTTCACTGGAGGTAGTGTCGAATGCCCAGCGCAGGCTGCCATCCGCATTGAGGGCATACAGCTTGCCGTTGCCACCCCCGAAATAGATGATATCGGAGCTTCCATCCGGGGTTTTTCCCACTGCAGGAGAAGATCTGATCACGTCCCCGCTATCGTATTTCCACTTGAGCGTGCCATCCGTGTTCAGAGCGTAAAGTGTCCCATCCGCCGAGGCCAGGTAGATTGCGCTGGTCTTGCTGGCCAGGCTGGCCAGCGCTACGGATGCGTAGATATGATCGCCTGTGGGGAATTTCCACTTGACCGCCCCGGTCGCCGGGTTCAAGGCATACAGGTTGCTGTCGAACGATCCCATGTAGACCGTCCCGTCCGAGCCGATCGCCGCCGAGGCCGCCACAA
The DNA here is from genome assembly GCA_050014055.1 of Anaerolineales bacterium. GTDB lineage: Bacteria > Chloroflexota > Anaerolineae > Anaerolineales > Villigracilaceae > UBA877. Next base: position 4,999 of record JBEKEB010000148.1, read on the forward strand.
ACCCCAGCGTCAGCCTCTTCCAGAGCTGCCGCCCGGCCGGGTCGACCGCCCGCAGGTAGGTATCCAGCGAACCCCAGAAGATTGTGCCGTCGTTTGCGAACCCCGCCTGCGACCAACTGTTGGAGCCGGTTTCATAGGTCCATTTCAGCGTTCCGTCCGGGTTGATGGCGTAATACAGGAAGTTGGTATTGCCGGCATAGAGCGTACCGTCGTAGCCTACTGCCATGTTGCCTTCGAACCAGCGGTTGTAACTGATCCCCGGGCGCAGCTGGGCTTCGTAGACCCAGAGTTGCCGCTGGTCCATCGGCACATCGTCCGTTCGGAAACGGTACATCTTCCCATCGCCGGAGATAAAGGTGATGGTGGCTCCACCGCTCAGCGGGTCGGGGCCCGTCAGTGCTGCCGCCGAGTCGATGATTTCTCCGGTCTGGTATTTCCATTTCAGTGAACCATCCGGATTGATCGCGTAGAAATAGTGGTCCGCCGAACCGATGTAGATTATGCCTTTTCCATCGATGACCGGAGTTACAAATAGTCCCTTGCCGGTTTGGAAGGACCAGGGCTTGTCGCCCTCATAGACAGCCGGGAGCGGGCTTGCTCCGGTATTGTGCTCATCCCGGCGAAAGGTCGGCCAGGGCGAGTCCGCCTGCACCGGCGTTTCATAGCCATTCGGTTGGGACGGCAGCCCGGCGGATTGGATTACGAATCCGCGCGGCAGGGATGTGCGTTTGCCCAGGAAGGTCTGCGCCGTGACTGTGATGGCTCCTGCACTGCTTTGATCCGGTAAACTCACCACGACCTGCCCGGGTGTCCAGGAGACCACCTTCAAGGCAACCGTCGAGCCATCCGGCCTGACCAGGCTGGCGCCCACCGCCTGCGCGCCGAAGCGCGCACCGTTAACCGTTACCTGTCCGCCCGCTTGCACCAGCGGGATGGAGCTGATCAGTGGCCGGTAATTGGTCAGGAACGACCATAGCCGGTAGCCGCCCCCCGCTGCCAACAGCACCAGCAGGATAATGAGCAAGACCCTGCCGCCATGCTTCCGCGGTGTCATTTTCTTCCCGGTAGTTTCTTCAGATAAAAAATCCATTGTTCGCACCTGGTTTATGGGGATGATAAAAAAAATACGACTTCCTGTCGTTTGACTTCAGCCGGCTGCCGGCAATACCTTCTGCACAGTGCTGCGCTCTTGAAGTGCTGTTGCAGCTGCCGTTCCTTTCGTGAAGGGTTAATTATACTTCCAACCAATGGTACATCTCAATATAAGGGGAAACGGGGCGTGGAGGAAAGGGCCTCCACCGCTGCCCTTGAACCTGTTTTGCAGGAAATGTGTGATAATTGAGTAAGCATCTATCTGAAAGATCTGGTAGAACCGCTATGGCTTACATCGCCAGCGCACCGGTCCGGTGGACCTGCATGGTATACGGGACAGGCTGAAGACTATATGTTTGCTAAATTTCAGTTCTGCCGAAACCTCACCGTTGGTTGCCTTTTTTCCAAACCTGTAGAAGCGAGAATTTCAACTATGCTAAAACCGCCTGAACTACTGGAAACATCCCGCCTTCTTCTTCGCCTGCCAGTTTTGGAAGATACAGAGGCTTTCTTCCGGAAATGCGCACAAGACCGGGAATTCGCAAAATACCTGGTATGGCAACCTCACGAAAACATCAACGTTACCAGGGATTTTATTCATCGTTGTATTCATTGTTGGCAGGACGAGACTGCTTTCCCCTGGATTGTTGTTCGCAAGAATGATCATGAGTTGGTTGGAATAATTGAACTCCGTATTGATAAATTTCGTGCAGACCTTGGATATGGAATTGCACCTGAATATTGGGGCAACGGCTATGCGACTGAAATAACGAAATCCGTGATTGCGTGGGCATTGCTGCAGGAAAATATTTATCGGGTTTGGGCTACCTGTGATGTTGACAATTTCGCCTCTGCGCGCGTACTGGAAAAAGCCGGCATGCAAAAAGAAGGTATTTTGCGACGATATATCCTTCATCCAAATGTCAGTCCCGAACCACGGGATAGTTATTGTTATTCGGTGGTGAAGTAAATTCTTATGGGTGTTGCCTGACTGAATAAGCCCAGAATATAAGGAGCAATTATGGAAAAAAAAGCCGGCCCTAATTCTATTGATGAGTACATCGCCTTATTCCCGGAAGAAATCCAAATAAAACTGCTGGAAATGCGGGCCATCATAAAAGCCGCCGCCCCCGGCGCCCAGGAAAAGATCAGTCATCAAATGCCGGCGTTCGCGCAACAAGGCATCCTGGTCTATTTTGCCGCCTGGAAAGACCATATCGGCTTTTATCCAATCCCCTCTGGGGTGCAGGCATTTAAGCAGGAATTATCTAATTATGAAAGCTCAAAAGGTTCTGTAAAATTCCCGCTGGACAGGCCCCTACCGCTGGATCTGATCAGCAAAATTGTCAAATTCAGGCTTGCTGAAAACCTGAAAAGAACTGAGGAAAAATCCAGAAAAAGAAACCAGATCAGTTAAAAAGAATTTCTTCTTCCACAAAAAGCCGGTCTTGCACTATTTATCAGACTTAAAAACGTTTATCTCCGATTATCTCCGGTAAAATTATTAATCTTTAAACCATTATTCAAGGATCTTTTATATGTCCGATCCCCTTCCCTGGCTGCTCGAACCGCAAGACCCCGGCGTGCGCTATCTGGCTTTGCGTGACCTGCTTGACCTGCCGGCAGACAACCATGAACTGTTGGCGGCTCGGCAGGTTGCCCACACCCAAGGCCCCATCGCCACCATCCTGGATAAAATGCACCCGGAGGGCTATTGGGGTAAACCCGGGGCCGGTTACAACCCCAAGTATTACTCCACCGATTGGTCGCTTATCACTCTGGCGCAATTGGGTGCTTCAGTTACCATGGATATGCGCATCTCGCGCGCCTGCGAGTACCTGCTGAAAACCGCCCTGACCAAACCGGGCCAGTTCAGCATGAACGGTACCCCCTCCTCTACGATCGACTGTCTTCAGGGCAATCTCTGCGCTGCGCTGGTAATGCTGGGTTGTGACGACCCGCGCCTCCAGCTTGCCTTCGAATGGATGGCACGTACAGTCACAGGGGAAGGTCTCGCCCCGGCCGAAGAACGGCAGGCCCCGCTGCGTTATTACTCGGCGAAATGCGGACCTTTATTTGCCTGCGGATACAACGGGGGATTGCCTTGCGCCTGGGGGGCCGCCAAGGTCATGGTCGCCTTTTCGCGCTGGCCGGCCGCCCGGCGCACGCCGCTGATGGAACGCGCCATCCGGCAAGGCGTGGATTTTCTGCTCAGCCGTGACCCGGCCCGGGCGGATTACCCCACCCGCAACGCCTCCAAACCCAGCGTAAACTGGCGGAAATTCGGCTTCCCGGTCTTCTACATCACCGATATCCTGCAGGTGCTGGAAGTCCTGGTCGGGTTGGGATACGGGGCCGACCCTCGCCTGGCGCACTCCCTGTTTCTTGTTCGCCAAAAGCAGGATGAACAGGGCCGCTGGGCGCTGGAATACGGTTACACCGGCAAAACCTGGGTTGATTTTGGATCCAAAAAGCAACCCAATAAATGGGTCACTCTGCGTGCCTTGAAAGTGTTGAAAGATTGTGGGCAATAGCCCTGGCGAAAAGAACACACCCCCATCGTCCCGGAATTGACTTTATATCCAGAACCAGCCGTAGCGCGTGTGAACGATCACCGATCCCACGACCAGTAGAAAGAGCACAATTAAAGTCAATGTCTTGTACGGGCGAAGGCGTTTCGGTGTGGTTCCCTGCGCCTGGGCCTGCTTGCGTTGTTTGTTATCCAGAGATGTCCCTGTCGCTGCAGCGACCGGAACGGCAGCACAAAACATGCACATTTTCGACCTCCAGAATTACCTCATAAAATTGACCATAATAGTATAATCCCAGGCTGTTCGTTACACAAGGATTGACTCTCTGGGAGTTGCTGAAGCGAGGAAGGATTAGAGAAATTAAATGAAAAAGAACCTGACCGTTTTTTTCGCGATGGCTGGAGTGATCACCCTGGCAATTATTGCCTTTTTCCTCTGGGGTCTGCCCTATTTCTTGAATACTTCATTGCCAACTCCAACGAACACAGGCTTTGGATCCGAGACCGTACCCGCACAGATCTTGCAAATCATCGACCAAGGGACGGTCAATCTGGGTGGCATAAACCAGCCATATCAGGACCTAAGCGTAAAGATATTGTCGGGCCAGTATAAAAACATGCTGGAAGAAGTAACCTATGGGAAAGATCAGATCC
>JBEKEB010000149.1:0-9171 GCA_050014055.1 Anaerolineales bacterium
AGGGGAGGGATTTGGCGGCTGACTTGGTGCCTTTATTCGAATCGGCAGTTTTTGTGCAGGCTTGGGTCGAGTCGTTTCACTCCAACTTTACGGAATATCTAAAAGCCTATTTGTAAGAGGTCCTGGTATATTTCGGGATGATATTTGTCATTCATTGTAGAATAAATCAGGCACATAAAGAATTGCAGGGATGTCACTGGCTGACTGCTTGAACAGGCTATGCATTTTATCGGAGTAGTCCTCTTCAACGAACAACTTGATCCCGACACTGGCGTCAACAATGACCCAAAGTGGTGCATCTGTCATCGTTTGCGATCCTCGTGCAAAAGGTCAAGGATCGATGCAGCTTTCTTGGGAGGCGCAAATCCACGACGGCGGATGGAAGCCAGGGCACTTGTCTGATTTTTGTGTTGTTCTTCTTCATCAAGAGCTTCATAAAGCATTGTGACAATCTGTGTACCAAGCGAGCAGTTGCGCAATTGCGCCAGTTGTCGAACCCGGTCATACAAATCTTCGGGAACACTACGCACATGAAAAGAAGGCATATTTTTAATTCCTTTCCAATGATTCTACTGCCTCTGGGGGCATTATGCGACCACCCATTCAAGCAACAGACGGCAGGGTTTGATGTATGTTATGATCAGCGTGATAACCATCCATCGTTCGGGCTGATTTGTGTATAATCATCGCAATGCCATGGCGTAAGGTGAATGAATAAGCCGCTTTGGAGCCAGGTTAGTCTTTAGGCGCCAAGGACAAGCAGCGTCCCGCCCCCCGGCGGGAGATGTGGGTGCAGAATCCCACTGGCAGCAAGGTGGCTGGTTAGGCCAGCAGCACGCCGCCGCATGGGTTAATCCCCGTGTGGCGGTCTTTACATTGCGGTGGCAGCCTATGTGACTCAGAGATGTCCACAGGGTACAAAACCTAGCTGGGCATGCAGTCTGGCTTGATGCTTGCAGGAACCAAATCAAATTGATGTTGAGCTTCTAGCGTAAAAAGCGTTTGTTCTACCAATTTCTCAAATTCGGCCACCGCTCATGTTACAAACACAGCGATAGTATATACATTGCAACAATTTGCCATTCATGGCATAATAATCGTATGAGATTTGATGAGTTACTGGCTTCCGCATCCAAACAGTCTTTATTCGAGACCGGATTGCTCCTGGCCGGTGCTGTTGATCCCACTGACGTGCGTCGCCAACTCTCACGCTGGGTGAAGGCCGGCCGAGTGATCCAGTTGCGACGTGGGCTGTATTCTCTGGCTGAACCCTACCAGCAGACACCTCCCCACCCCTTCCTGATTGCCAATTCCCTGTTACCAGGCTCCTACATTAGCCTGCAATCTGCACTGGCTTACTATGGATTGATCCCGGAGTATGTGGTGCAGACGCTCAGTGTAACCACCCAACGTCCGGCCCACTGGCGCAACGCCCTGGGTGATTTCCGCTTCCAGCATCTCACCATCCATCTGTTTTTTGGTTACCAGCAGGTAAACTTCGTACCCGGCCAGGAGGCCTTTATTGCCTTTCCTGAAAAGGCGCTCCTGGATCTGGTTCACCTGACCCCCAATGGGGATGACCCGGCCTACCTAGCTGGGCTGCGCCTGCAAAACCTGGAGCGGCTCGACCCACAACGTCTGCAGACACTGGCCGGCCGCGCCGGGAAACCCAAGTGGCTGCGCGCCGCAGCCAGGATCTTGACGCTCACCGAAAATGAAGCGTCAACTTACACAACCGATTGAATCTCGAATAATCCAACCCCAGGGAATCTGTCATGAAAGAACACCTGCTCTCGTTGTTATCTAACACCCCCAATCCACTGCAAGCCCGCAACCAGGCACGCGAGTACCTGCAAGCCTTGATCTTGCAGAGCATGCAGCGTGCCGGTGCGATGGTCCCGCTGGCTTTCCACGGCGGGACGGCGCTGCGCTTCCTGTATAACAGCCAGCGCTATTCCGAAGACCTGGACTTTGCCCTGGATGGCAACGCCCAGGATTACGATTTCCGCACTTATCTCCAGAGCATCCGCCGCGATCTGGAAGCCCAGGGCTATGCATTATCCCTAAAAGTCAGCGACCAGAAAACGGTTCAGAATGCTTTCATCCGTTTCCCTGGATTGTTCTTCGATCTGGGATTGTCCCCCCACAAGGATGAAGTCTTGGCCGTAAAAATCGAAGTGGATACCCGCCCGCCACAGGGAGCCAGCCTGGAAACCACACTGGTTCGCCGCCACGTGCTGTTCAACCTTCAGCATCACGATCGGGCTTCCCTGCTGGCCGGGAAACTGCACGCCTTGCTGCAACGGCCATACCTGAAAGGCCGTGACCTGTATGACCTGATCTGGTACCTGAGTTCCCCGGATTGGCCAGCTCCCAATCTGACCTTGCTCAACAATGCCCTGACGCAAACCGGCTGGAGCGGGCCGCGCCTGATCCAGGAAACGTGGCGCGAAACCCTGCGCACCCGTCTGAAGGATATTTCTTGGGAGCAGGTCCAGGCGGATGTGGAACCTTTCCTTCTTTCACAGCAGGAAAGCGCTCTATTGACCCGGGAGAACCTGAACCAACTATTGGAATGATATGGATTTAAATTTCTCTGTTCAAAAGAAATGCTCATTGAGCATGACTTATGGTCAGTACATTTCAATTAAAATAAAACCTGTATTTTCAAAACAGTCATAACAGGGCAAAATAGGCAACATCCTCCAACAGAAGGACGGTCATGCTCATTCTCCACGCACATTGGCAACCGCCGCCGACTCCGGCTGAAACAGGCGGTATTTTGTTCTGGGCCGAGACAGGTGACGCCGAGCCTCCGGTCGGTCGGCGCGGCCGGCTGGCAAAGAATCCCAAACCCAGAAATCACCCTTTTTGTGCGCCCATTCCAGAATTACGGGCAGCCACCGGCCTGACCGGAAAAGAGAGCGCGTCTACCTTACGCCTGCCAACCACCCGCACTGGCCCCCTGCCATCCCCTGAATTATCACACGCCTGGGAGCTGGATAAGGAAACACCTCCTTCTTTAGCTCCATGGATCGTACATGGGATCTGGCTGGCGCCGGCCGAGGCGGTGCCTGCCTTACTGAGTCTATCGGCCAACCGGGATGAGACCGAAATACATTTCGGATTAGCAGCCAGTTTTCATTTCTGGAGCCGCGCGGCCGCCCTGGTGCTGGAGACACTGGCAATGCACAAGTTCCTCCCCGTACTGGTTCCGGCAGATCCAGATGGCAAGATCTTCCACGCTCGTTGGCTGCCGGTGCTCGACGGCCCGCACGACAGCCAACGCTTGGCGCAATTGGAAGCCGCCATGCCGCCTGTATGCCGCGCACAAGTTTTCTCCGAAGAGGAAAAACTTTCTCCGAGAAGCCTGCTCACCAGCTTTCTCAATACCACCTGTGATGCCTTAGCCCGCCATTGGGGAAAGCCTGCCATCCCGGTATCATCCCGGGGAGAAGACAGTCTTGCCTACCGCTGGATCGAAGCATTGTTCAGTCAAAACCCGATCGTTAAAGCCTCACAGGCCCAGTTACAGAGCCTGGCCTCCAGCCACAGGGCCTGGATGCGCAACCTGCACGTTGCCGGGGACGCGGCTTTCCGGATTACCTTGCGAATCGAAACCCCCGTCCAGCAGAACGATGCCTGGCAATTGCATTACCTGTTGCAGGCCAGCGATGACCCCAGCCTGCTCATCCCCGCAGAACAGGTTTGGAAGAAGACCGGCAGCATCATCAGTAAGCTGGGACGCAAATTCGAGAACCCACAGGAAAAATTATTGGCCGGATTAGGGTATGTCGCACGCCTGTTCCCGCCGGTGGCACAAAGTCTGAAGAACAAACGGCCCTCTGGCCTGGCGCTTGACGCGCAGGGAGCCTATGCCTTCCTGCGCGAGACAGCTCCCATCCTGGAAAGCGCCGGGTTTGGCCTGCTTGTGCCACCCTGGTGGAACCGTCCGGGAGCGCGGCTGGGATTGAAAGTCAAGCTGAAATCCCAGAAAGGCAAGGATGCTGTTGCTAAAGGATTGATGACATTGGAGAACCTGGTCAGCTACGAGTGGCAGCTCTCGCTGGGCGGGACAACCCTGACCGAGCAGGAGTTCCAGGCACTGGCGGCGCTCAAATCGCCGTTGATACAGGTGCGTGGCCAGTGGGTAACGCTGGAGCCAGGGCAAATCGAAGCCGCCATCCAGTTCTGGGATAAACAGCAAACCGCCGGTGAGATTGGGCTGCTGGAAGCACTGCAATACAGCCTGGGCGGCGAAACAGAAAAGGGCGGATTGCCCATCGAAGAAGTCATCCCCGAAGGCTGGCTAGGGGAATGGCTGGAACGCTTCTCGGCCTCCGGGAAGATGAGCCAACTGGCCCAGCCGGCCGGCCTGCATGGCGAGTTGCGCGCTTACCAGCTCTTTGGGTACTCGTGGTTGAGTTTCCACCGCCAGTGGGGACTGGGCGCCTGCCTGGCGGATGATATGGGCCTGGGAAAAACCATCCAGATGATTGCATTGTTGCTGCAGGAAAAAGAAACGCGCGGCAGCCTGCCTGCGCCGGCCCTGCTTGTGTGTCCCACATCAGTGGTAACCAATTGGGAGAGAGAGCTTGACAGATTCGCCCCTGGCCTTAACGCGTATGTACATCGGGGAACGGATAGGCTGAGAGGTAGTTCGTTCCGGAAAGCTGTCCGGGGCATGGATATAGTCATGACAAGTTATCCGCTGATGCGGTTGGACGCAGAGACCATCCAGTCCATGGCTTGGCTGGCAGTCATCCTGGACGAGGCGCAGAACATCAAGAACCCATCCGCGAAACAGACTCAGGCAGTGCGCAAGGTGCAGTCGGAGTTCCGGGTGGCGTTGACCGGTACGCCGGTGGAAAACCGGCTTTCGGAGTTATGGTCCATCATGCACTTCCTGAACCCCGGTTATCTGGGGACGCGTGAAAAATTCCGCAGTAACTTCGCCCTGCCTATTGAGCGTTACCAGGATGAACAGGCATTGAAGCAACTAAAGCAGATGGTCAACCCGTTCATCCTGCGGCGCGTTAAGACCGACCCAACCGTGATCTCGGACCTGCCTGCTAAGGTGGAGACGAAGGTCTATTGTACCCTGACCGAGGAACAGGCCACACTTTACGAGGCAGTTGTCAAGGATGTGATGAGGAAGATCGAGGAGAAAGAAGGCATCGAACGGCGCGGACTGGTGCTGAGCATGTTGATGCAGTTAAAGCAGATCTGCAACCACCCGGTGCAATACCTGCACCAGACCGGTAAGAATGCCACCGACTCTGCGCTGGACGGGCGCAGCGGCAAACTGGAACGCCTGCAGGAGCTCCTGGAAGAGGTGCTCGCAGAGGGCGATCGGGCGCTGATCTTTACCCAGTTCGCCGAAATGGGCGCGCTGCTGGCAGCTTTTCTGCCAAAATCCACCGGCGCGTCCACGCAGTTCCTGTACGGCGGAACACCGGTGAAAATGCGCGACCAAATGGTGAGCCGCTTCCAGGAGGATGAGCATGCTCCGCCGATCTTCATCCTATCCATCAAAGCCGGCGGAACCGGGCTCAACCTGACGCGTGCCAACCACGTCTTCCACTTCGACCGCTGGTGGAATCCGGCCGTGGAGGACCAGGCCACCGACCGCGCCTTCCGCATTGGGCAGAAGCGCAACGTGCAGGTACATAAATTCGTCACGACCGGCACATTGGAAGAAATGATCGACGATATGATCGAGAGTAAAAAAGGGTTGGCGCAGGCGGTGGTGGGCAGCGGGGAGAGCTGGCTGACCGAACTGAGCACGGATGAGCTGCGGAACTTGGTGATGCTGAGGAGACAGTAGCATGAGTTATTACTACTTCAAGCCAACCAAACCAAAGGAAGCCAAAGACGGCATCAAAGCCCGCAGCCAGCGCGGATCTTTTGCCAAAAGCTGGTGGGCGGAACAATGGATCGCCGCGCTGGAACGGCTGGTGGATTCGGGGCGACTCTTGCGTGGGCGCAGGTATGCCCGCATGGGACAGGTGCTGTCCATCGAGGAAACCAAAGCCGGTATCGCGGCGCGTGTCCAAGGCTCGCAGAGGAAGCCTTATCAGATCAATATCCAGATCGCTCCATTGACCGATTCTCAATGGGACAAGGTGATCGACGCGCTGGCAGAACAGGCTCTCTTCACCGCCCAACTGCTGGCAGGGGAAATGCCGCAGGAGATCGAGCAGGCCTTCAGCGCCGCCGGGGTGAGTCTTTTCCCGGCCAAACGCGGCGACCTGATCACCGATTGTTCCTGCCCGGATTACGCCAACCCGTGCAAACATATCGCCGCCACTCATTACATCCTGGGCGAGCGCTTCGACGAGGACCCCTTCCTGCTCTTCCGCTTACGCGGACGGACACAGGAGCAGATCCTACAAGCCCTGCGTCAGCGCCGCGCCGGGCAAATGGAAATGCTCACTGAAGAACCTGCCGAATCGGAGATTGCCATTCCGCTGGAAGGTTGTCTGGAACATTTCTGGGAATTGGGCATGCCGCTGGAGAATATCCCGGTCAGCATTCGCCCGCCGGCGGTGGAAATGCCACTACTTAAGCGACTAGGCGAGGCAGCTTTTATCCCGGAGCCGGGGATCGAGTCTCTGCTGAGGGCAGCTTATCAAACGATTGGACGGGAAGCTATCCGCACTGCATTCCAAGAGGAAGAGAAGGCCGAAATATGAAAAGCAGGATTTACATCAGCTGCAGTGCAGGCCCAAAAACACACTGCTTGGGAATATCACACCGCCTTGACCACTTCGCTTTATGTTTAATCGCCGTATAGCAAAGACTCAAACTTACTCTGACATTTTCCAATTAGCCTTTCTTCTCAATATACTTCACGCCTTTGATATCTTTGAAATGGGCATCCTGTGTCCAGAGGGTGGCAGCGTGTGTACGGGCAGTGGCCAGGATAATGCTGTCTGCCATGGCTAGTTTTAAATCAAGTGAAATTTGAGCGGCATCGATGGCAATTTTGCGATCCAGCCCAACTTCGCGCCCATAGGACATGATCCCGACAGCCTGCAGGGCACTCTCATCTCCCATATCCTTAATGAGGCGTTTGAATACTTCGTAAATGCAAATGGAGGGAACCAGCAAATTTTCCAAATCCTGAATGGGCGGGATGAAGAATTCGGCAGTTTCTCCTTTCGTAAAGTACTCCACCCAACCAGATGAATCAACAACATTCATTAGCGTTCCTCGTCTTCTTCTTCTCTCAGATTGTCAGTATTCATCCCCTTGAACATTCCAAGTGCTTCTTTAATAGGTGGCACAATCACCAGGCGGATGCTTTTCTGATAGGGAATGAACATGATTTTTTGCCCCGGCTTCAAATGGAACTGTTCCCGAACAGCCCGCGGAATTACAATCTGGAATTTTGAAGAAATGGTTGTTAAGTTTTCCATTTTTACTACTCCTTTATCGAACAATATCCGTAAAACGATTATACCGCCAAATGATCGGCAAAGGCGCGCTTACCACTGGACGACTGCCAGTTAGGGAAGGTGGTTGGGGAAAGCAGGCATATATTATTTTCCTGCGATTGTTCAAAGTTCTAAATCGCCGATCCAGAGCGCCTGAACGGCTTTTGCCAGCGGCTTGTCTGCAGTTACCATGGGTAGGGCAAGACGGGAAGCCAAGACTGCATAACAGGCGTCGTAAGCAGTGATCTTCTGTTCCGCCGCAAGCAGCAAAGCATCTACCATCAACTCTGCCGTGGGAACAACCCGCAGGGATAATCGGCCCAGGTCCACCAGGTCGGCTCTCGAATCCTCCTGGGAACGTCCAAAACGGCGGGTGTATTTCAGGAGGATATTTGTGCATTCGATGTAGAACAGATCGGGCACATAAAGAATTGCAGGGATGTCTATAGCTAGCTGCTCGAACAGGGTGTGTACTTTGTCTGAGTAGTCCTCTTCAACGAACAACTTGATCCCTACGCTAGCGTCAACAACAAGCCGGAGTGGTGCATCTGTCATCGCTGGCGGTCCTCGCGCAAAAGGTCAAGGCTGGAAGCAGCCTTCTTGGGAGGTGCAAAACGACGGCGGCGGATGGATGCCAGGGCACCCGTCAGATCTTTACGTTGTTCTTCTTCATCGAGCGCTTCATAAAGCATTGTAACAACCTGCGCGCCAAGCGAGCGGCTGCGCAATTGTGCCAGTTGCCGCACCCGGTCATACAAATCTTCGGGGACACTACGCACATGGAGGGTAGGCATATTTATTACTCCTTTAAAATCATTCTACCGCGTCTGGTAGCATTATGCAACCATTCTTTCAGGCATCAGATGGCAGGGTTTGATATACGTAATCTCTGGGATAACCATCCATGGTCTGGGCTGATCCGTGTATAATTATTGCAATGCCATGGCGTAAGGCGAATGAATAGGCCGCATTGGAGCCGGGTTAGACCTTAGGCACCAATGACAAATAGCGTCCCGTCCCCGGCGGGAGATGTGGGTGCAGAATCCCACTGGCAGCAAAGTGGCTGGTTAGCCAGCAGCACGCCGCCGCATAGGTTAAAACCCGTGCGGCGGTCTTTATATTGCGTTGATATCCTGTGTGCCTCGGAGATGTCCACGGGCAAATGGTGTGCCTGTTTTGTGTGCGAGGTGGAAGGACAATAAGCTCACAACGCCAATATAAACCCTAAAGAGTTCAAAAAATATTTTGCAAAATTGAGATAAAGGATTGAAGGGTGAGTAATATTGATCAAGAGCAAGCAGAATAAAGATTTAGATAAGCTTTTCGTGCACACGATTACATCTTCAAAATCTTTAAGGCCTGTTCCAGGTCAGTCTGGATATCCATGGGATCTTCAATACCGGCTGAAAGGCGTAGTAGTCCCTCGCTGATACCGACCTGCTCCCGTTCCGCAGCAGTAAGCGAACGGTGGGAGGAAGTGGCTGGGTGTAACACGAGAGTGTAGATGTCACCCAAAGAGGTGGCGGGGAGACAGAGTTGCAAAGCTTCCATGAAGCGGAATACGTCTGCACGTCCAGCATTCTTTATTTCAAAAGACAAAACACCACCCATTCCCTGTCCATTAAACAGTCGTTGGGCCAGCTCATGTTGTGGATGAGAAATCAGGCCGGGATAATTGACGTGCGCGATCTCAGGGCGGTTTGCGAGCCAGCCGGCTAAATATAGAGCATTG
>JBEKEB010000150.1:0-10124 GCA_050014055.1 Anaerolineales bacterium
CGAGAAGTGGAGGCTTGGGTACGAGAATATCGTCAGAAAGGCGAACTGGCATTCACCAAATCGAGTGGACGGCCGCAGAAAATCTGGGATGAAAACGCACATATCCAGCAGCTGGAGATGGAGGTTGCGCTGTTAAAAAAATATCATACCGAGTTGCGAAAGAGTTTGCTCGCGAAACGCAATATCGGGTTACTTACCATTACCGGAAAGAATACAAAGTGAAAGACATGTGTGCGTTCTTCGGTTTTTCGCGAGCGGCATATTATGCTTGGATGAAACGGATTGAGAAGCCTGATCCGGATGCAGAAAAGAAAGGACTGGTTCAAAAGGCCTATCAAGCTTCCCACCGGACATATGGTTACCGGCGGATAACCTGGTGGATCGCCCAAAATTGTGGGGTTACGATCAATCACAAGGCGGTTTTACGCCTGATGAACCGACTTGGGATCCACTCAGTGGCCAGAAGACGCCGCATCACCCAGAAAATGACTGAACTGGCCACATATCATTGCTATCCCAATCGGCTCAATCGTGATTTCACCGCTACCCGACCTAATCAGAAATGGGTTACGGATGTCACCTATATCCTGACCCGGGAAGGCTGGGCTTACTTGTCCACTATCAAGGACCTGTTCGATAACTTCATCGTCGCCCACCAGTTTGGACGGGAGAATTCTGTTGCGCTGGTCAAACAAAACCTGTGCAAGGCCAAACAAAAAGAAAAGGTCACTGATGGACTCATCCTCCACAGTGACCAAGGGCAACAATACACTTCAGAGACGTATCATGTCCTTATAAGTGAGTATAACATCACTCCTTCCATGTCCAGACGTGGGAACTGCTGGGACAATGCCCCAATGGAGAATTTCTTTGGACACTTGAAAGAAGAAGCTCTCCGCCAGTACTCTACCCCAACTTTTGAGGAGGCTCAACAAATCATCGACGATTACATTTGCTTCTACAACTACGAAAGGATACAATTAAAAACAAGACAGACACCTTACCAACTTAGATGCCTATCTAAATAAAACACTCGGGGTCTTTCTTTTTGTGTCCAGTTTAATGGGTGCAGTTCAGTCCAGTTTAATGGGTGCAGTTCACTATTGGGCCAGTTTTTTTCGGGTATACCAATAGGTCATGCCAATCGCCAGCACCGCTGGTAGAATCCCCACGATCCCAAAGACCAGGTCACCCGGCATGCGAATCCATTCGAGCAACTTGGCAAGGCTGGTATCCAAATAGGCAGAGCTGCGGGCATGCCAGTACGCATTTACCAGTACGTCTCTGAACTGCAACACGCCTCCTGGAAACAACGACAGAACAACCATCAGCGCTAGACCGATGTTCAGGCCCCAGAAGGAGATTTTGATATATTTCTCCACGCGCCTCCACTGGTCGTCCGGAAGCACCTGGCGAATGGCAAACATCATCAAGGCCATAGCGAGCATTCCAAAGACACCCATCAATGCTGCGTGGCCGTGGTTTGGTGTCAGCATGGTGCCAGTCTCATAGTAACTCACGATTGGCGTATTGATCAGAAAGCCGAAAACACCTGCGCCGACAAAGTTCCAGAAGCCGACTGCCATCAGGAAATAAAAGGTCCACTTGTGGGGAATGGATATCTCCTGTCCGCAGATATCACACTTGCCGCGGGTCAGCTTGATGAAATCCCAGGCATCCAGGGTGAGCAGGGTCAACGGTACGACCTCCAGGGCGGAGAACAAGGCTGCCAGCGCCATTGTAATGTCGGTTTGCCCATTCCAGTACCAGTGGTGGCCGGTACCCACAATGCCACTTGCAAGAAACAGGATGGCATCCAGATAGATCACACGGGCAGCCGTCTGGCGGTTAACCATACCCAGCAAATAGAAGATGATCGCCACCATCACCGTCGCGAACAGCTCAAAGAAACCTTCCACCCACAGGTGGATGATCCAGAAGCGCCAGGTATCCACCACCGTATAGTTGGTCATGCTTGAGTAGAACATGGCCGGCAGATAAAACAGCGGAATGCCTACCGCAGCATACATGAAGAGCGAGGCGATTTCTTTGCGTTCCCCATTTTTGCGGGCTGGTGCAATCGCTCTCACAAGGAGCACCAACCAGACCACCAGGCCGATAACCAGCAAGATCTGCCAGGCGCGCCCGAGGTCGAGGTATTCCCAGCCCTGATCTCCGATCCAGAACCAAAGGTTGCCCAACCAGTTATTTACCCCCAGATATTCGCCCAACAGGCTGCCGGCCACTACCACCACCAGAGCTGCAAAAAGGATGTTTACCCAGAGTGCCTGTTTCCGGGGCTCCTTTCCGCCCACTGCCGGACTTATAAAAAGTGCTCCCGCAATATAAGCCGTAGCAATCCAGAAGATCGCTAGTTGCACATGCCAGGTACGGACAATGTTGCTGGGAAGCAAGCGCGACAAATCGAGCCCATAGAAAGAATTCGGATCGGCCTCGTAATGAGCGAGAAGCATTCCACATAAGCCTTGCAGTAAAAGCATAACGGCAACGATCAGGAAATATTTGATCATACCTTTCTGGCTGGCAGTCAATTCGCCACCCGGCAGCATTTGAGGATGAATGTGCTCTCTCTTTCCCCTCCATCCCAGAAAGTCAAAACGGCCAAAGGCGAACAATACCACGGCAGTACCGCCAAGCAGAGTGATGAAGCTCAAGGCGCTCCATAATATGGCATCAGCAGTCGGCAGGTTTCCAACCAATGGATCGTATGGGAAATTGTTGGTATATGAATAGGAGTGGCTCGGCCGTTCGGCAACCGAAGCCCAGGCAGTCCAAGCAAAGAAAGCTGTCAGCTGGCGGATCTCCTGAGGGGCGCTGATCAGGTTCGCCTGCAGGCCAGCATCGCCTGCGGGTTTGGAGAAATAGTCAGCCCAGACGGACTGCTGGGCCTGAAAGATATCCACTTCCGGCTGGGTGTAAGTCAGCACACCGGTCTGGGCATCGTATCGGTTCTGCTTGAGCATCAAGGCCACTTCGGCCTGAACGGCTGCCTGGCCGGGAGCATCCAAGGAATCGTAGCTTTGCCCGTAGCGCTGCAATGCAATCGAACTCGCGGCAGCCCTCCCCAGGTCGTGCAGATAAGCAGCCGAGAAATCGGGACCGAGGTATGCTCCATGTCCCAATACCGACCCGTTCTCCATCAGACCATATTTTAGGAATATTTCCTGGCCGAAGCGGACGTCATCGCCGGTGAAGACCACCTGGCCGGCTGGCCCGATTATACGGTCAGGCACAGGCGGCGCATCGCGGTAAGCGCTGACCGTCACACCGATCAGAATGGAGAAACCGACGATCATCACTAGTATGACGGCATTCCGCCACCAGGGAGAGAGCTCTTCCGTTTCCCGGATTTGAGTATCCATTATTCCTCCTCCTTATAAAAGTTAAATCGTATGGATTAAGGTTGCATACCCGGCGCCTCATGCAGGAAACCGATAAAGACCAGCTCCTCGAGGGCACGGATGGAATGGTTTTCACCTGGATCGAAGATCAGAAGAGTGTTGGGACCGAAAGTCTGCTCCTTGCCGTCCCTTCCCGCAAAAACACCCCGCCCGCTCAAGATGACAACATAAAACGGTGAGCTGGGAGCATTATGTTCTCGAATGGATTGATCGGGTTTTAACGTAAAAAGAATGATTCGTCCATTTTGATCCGCAAAAAGTGGCTCTGCGTGAGGGCCTTTATCGCTGAATTTCCAGTTTTCCAGTAAGTTTGCTGATTTCATCTAGATCTCCTTTCGGTAACCAACTACCTTCTAAAACAATGAACTGGAGCCTCATGATAGCGTTTTCTATCCCCAATCATCCTAGCCCGACTTTATCCTTTACAGTTCGTAAAGTTTTTTCTGCAATAGGTCGCACTTTGGATGCGCCCACAACTAACAAACGGTCAATATAGGCTGGCTCTTTCATCAGTTCCTGATATCGAGATTGGAGAGGCACAAGACTTTCGATAATGGCCTCTGCCAATTCCTGTTTCAAATCTGTATAACCTTTTCCTGCAAATCGCCTTTCGATGTCGGATCGGCTTAATCCGCTTAGGAGTACATAGATGGTCAGGAGATTGTTGATGCCGGGCCGGTTTTCGTCGAACCGAATCTCGTGAAGCGAATCTGTCGTCGCTCTCTGGACCTTCAAACGGATACCTTCCGGGGAATCCAGCAAGCCGATTGCGTGGTTCTCCTGTTTATCGCTCTTACTCATTTTCTTCATAGGGTGATCCAACCCCATGATGCGTGCTCCTTCTTCGGCAATAACCGGCTCCGGTAACTTAAACGTCATGCCATAGATCGAATTGAAGCGTTGGGCGACATCGCGAGCCAATTCTACGTGTTGCTTCTGGTCTTCTCCCACCGGTACTAGATCGGTTTGATAGAGAAGAATGTCCGCGGCCATCAAAGCAGGGTAATCAAAGAGCCCGGTGCTAACTTGTTCTCTCTGCTTTTGCGACTTTTCCTTGAACTGGGTCATGCGTCGCATCCAACCCATCGGGATAAAACAGTTAAGAATCCAGGCTAGTTCAGCATGTGCCGGGATATCTGATTGTATAAAAACTGCCGACAGATTTGGGTCTATCCCGGCTGCAAAGAGAAGGCCAGCCACCTCACGAGTTTTGGCTTTAAGTGTCTTGGCATCTTGTGGAATCGTGATTGCATGCAAATCAACGATACAGAAGATGTTGTCATATTCCGCCTGTGAGGTTACCCAATGTTGAATTGCTGCAAGATAGTTGCCAATATGGATGTTGCCCATTGGCTGGATACCAGAAAATATACGTTTTTTCATGACTTATAATAGGCAGCTTATTTTATCGAAATACAATTCAAGCCGAGGAGCACGGCAGTGTGCTACCACGGAAAAAGCATTTCGAGGTTATGGATTCGATCTTTCAAGTTTGATTTCATGATGATCTTTACCTCCTTAATTCGTTCTGTTTGGAAAAACAGTGTCTGTTGAATCGACCCCAGAGAAAATCTTCTTTGGCTCCATCGTTCGCGAAACCGGTAGGGATACAACCAGACGCACGGCACGCTCATAAAAAAGGTAATCCCAAGCCCAATTGATTAATACAAGCAGCCGGTTACGAAATCCGATCAGACTGTAAAGATGTATGCTCAGCCATAAAATCCAGGCCGGAAAGCCAGCAAAAGCATGCCCCCATATATATGCTATAGCAGCATTTCTGCCGATTGTTACCATCGTTCCCCGGTTGATATAATGAAATGGCACAGGCTCTTGTCCGTTTGCCTGGCGAATAATGTTGCGGGCGGCTGCTTCCCCCTGTTGAGTGGCGACCGGGGCGAGCATTGGCAGTGAATGCCCATCTTTTTCTATTACGTAGGCCAGGTCGCCAATTACATATACTTCAGGGTTCTTAGGAGTTTGAAGCGTTGGAAGGACCTGCACCTGCCCATTCCGCATTGTAGGAAGTTCCCCATTGAAGTACTCACCGCGCACGCCAGCTGTCCAAATTACGGTTTCAAGCCGGATCGTCGCCCCATCCTTAAATTGTACAACCTCAGGTGTGATCTGGCTGACTATCGCGCCCAGACGGATTTCCACTCCCATTTTCTGCAGCCGTTTTGCGGCATAGGTTCCGAGACGCTCCGGAAAAGGTGTGAGCAGCCGGTCAGCTGCTTCAAGTAAAAGAACGTGCGTTTCTCGGGGGTCGAGCGCTTGATAGTCCTTTGCCAGCGGACCATGGATCAGCTCGGCCAGAGCGCTGGCGAATTCCACTCCGGTCGGCCCACCGCCGACGATGGCAAAGGTCAGCATTTGCTGCCGTCGTTCAGGGTCGGTTTCGCACAGTGCGCGTTCAAAACGAAACAGGATATGGTTGCGCAGGGCGACGGCATGTTCCAGTGTCTTCAGTTGGAAAGCATACTCGGCTGCGCCTGTTACCCCAAGGAAATGGGAGGCACTACCGATGGCTAAGACGAGAAAGTCGTAAGGGAAAACGTGATCTGTGGTTTTGACCTGTTTGGCGACCAGATCTATCTCTGTAACCTCATTCATGAGAAAACGGGTATTCTGCTGCCCGCGTAGGACGCTGCGCACTGGATAAACAATGTCTTCCGGTTCAAGCTCCGCTGCAGCGACTTGATAGAGCAGCGGGAAGAAAGTATGATAATTGTTGCGGTCCAAAACCAGAACGTCGGCCTGCGAATGGGCCAAGGTACGGGCAGCCCATAGTCCGGCAAATCCAGCTCCTATGATGATTACGCGAGGATGACCAGAAGTTGTCATTGCTCTAATTCCAATGAATGGCGTGCTTCCAAATACAGCTTCAAGGCGATGGCATTATTGTGCCGTATGTCCTTTGCGCCAAAGAGCAGGGTGGCATTCCCCTGAAGGGATGTATCGAGAATAACCTGCCAGGCCTCCGGCTTGCCGTCTAGTTCGGCAAAATAACGGCGACAGAACTCATCCCACTTTGCCGGGTCGTGAGCAAACCAGTCCCGCAAGTTGTCACTAGGAGCCACGTCCTTCAGCCAGGCGTCAAGGGCCAGATTCTTACGCTTTATCCCGCGTGGCCAAATTCGGTCCACTAGAAACCGATTGCCATCTTCCGGTGCGATAGGATCATAGACTCGCTTGAGTTGGATCATGTTGTCTCATTATTAAGATCAGGATTATTCGCCTTATTTGAATTGTAGACTCTGGATAAGGGATGATTTTTCCTTAGATCATCCCTTTCGCCGACGATCAAGACTCACTCCAGAATGACCTCGTAAAATTCTGGGGTTGGATTACCGTCAAATAAAGGCTCCACCCGTTTATGGGCTTCTGCTCGAGTGGGACTGGTGTGCATGGCCATGAAGGTTTCGTAACTTTCGTGCTCCACGACACCCACGTAGTTCCCTGCCTCACGCGGTTTCAGGAGTTTGCGGCTGATAAAGCCTTTATGCCTGGCATACTGCTCGTTCGACCAGGCAAACCACGCCTGAAATTCAGCATCCTTGCCCGCTTTGATGGACGGAAAGTGAACGATGTTCACAAACATAGTCAATCTCCTCTATGAATCTATTCGAGATGGTCAGCCAGAAATATCAAGCGCTGATAGACATCCCTACCGATATTTTCATCAACCTTTTCGAATTCTTCGCTCAAACTCTGCTGGTCTTCCGCATTCAGAAC
Source organism: Anaerolineales bacterium (assembly GCA_050014055.1). Lineage (GTDB taxonomy): Bacteria > Chloroflexota > Anaerolineae > Anaerolineales > Villigracilaceae > UBA877. The sequence continues at coordinate 7,158 of JBEKEB010000150.1, forward strand.
TTTATTAGCCATTGGGAATGCAAGGTAGTCCTCTTTCCAGATATGGCCCGGATAAAGCTCCGTTATGCCATGTATATTTTTCAGAAGAGCATCTATAGTGGTAGTATCACCCTTCTGATACCCTTCTGCGGCCTCGGCCAGTCCTGTGACGAGCATCCGTCCTGTCTGGTGGTCATGGATCAACACCCCTATCGGACAGCCTTGTGGAGACACATCTCTTTTTTCCAGGAGAGGGAATAACAAAGCCTCCTCTTTCCCGTGATGGCACTTGTCGGCGAAGATGCGCATGAATTCCACTATGTTCTTGAACGTTTCTGGCTCTACCTGCTCGCCCTTCTCCAATGATTCGGCTAGCAACGTCATGGCACCAATCACCTTTAGAATGTAGCGGTGTTCATCCTCAAGTATATCTGTTGGTTTTCTCTCCATCTCAGTACCTCCTCAGGGAATCAACGAACGCGGATAATCTGTCAGCGTTTCATATCCATCCGCTTTGACCCAGTTTGTGTCTTCTACGCGCACGCCCCATGGGCCAGCATATAAGCCGCAATTGCCCACCGCAATAACCATGTTCTCAGCCAAAGGCGGCGGCGCTTTTTCGCCGTGGAAGAAAGCGTGTCCGGGCGGCAGCGGCGCTTCCTCGAATTCGATCCCGACGCCATGAAGGGGCGGGCCGAAGATATGGTTTCCGTGACCGCCATCCTGCATGACCTGATGCAGATGCCCTTCCAGATCCAGCATGCCAACGCCGGCTTTGATCATCTTGATAGTACTTTGCTGCGCTTCAAGATACAGATCGTATGCCTTCTGCTGCTCAACGGTTGGTTTGCCTGCGCAGACTGTGCGGCAGATATCCGCACTGTAATTATTCACAATTGGGTGGATGTCAATCATCACAAGATCGTTCTTCTCGATCTTACGGGTTGTCGGTATTCCGTGCGCGATGCTCGTGCGCGGCCCTGAGCAAACGTAGGATCGCCAGAACTCCTCTGCCCCGGCGTTGCGCATGGCAAATTCGGCGGCCGCCGCGACCTGGCTCTCGGTCACGCCCGGCTTGACTGCCTTGATCGCCGCGTCCATGCCGATAACGGCAACTTTGGCAGCGGCGCGGATACGCTCGATTTCCTCCGGTTCTTTTACCATACGCATTTCAGACAGGATGTGTGTGCAGTCCTTCGGTACAACCTTTTCGGGTTTGGCGTGTGGATGAGTCAACATGCCCATCATAGACTGGGTCAGGAAGGTGTACTCCAGCCCGACTGTCCCCTCTTTGACACCGAAGTGTTCGAAGTAATGGGCAATGGAATGGATCATGCCAACTTCGTCGTCAAAACCGACGATCTGGTCAAAGTGGGCCAATCGCTTCACATCTTCGGTGTCCGTGACCGGCACGCCGAGCGCCACCTTACCATCCTTGGTGATCATGGCATACGCGCACAGACGGCCATCACCCGTCAGGTAGAACATGTTGGACGGCTTGGTGAGCAATAGCAAGTCGATGCCCATTTGGCTCATGTGCTCGCTGCATTTCGCGAGTCTGTGCTGGTAAACTTGGGTGTTCATAGATTTTCTCCTTTCCTGATCAAGAAATCATGAAATAATGACAAAAGGTCTGGATATGGCCTTCACAGGGCAAACATCTTCACACAAGCCAGCATAGGTGCAGGTTTCAGGCCTGGCTACAATTGCCTTGCCATCCTGCATGGACAAAGCTTTCGCGGGGCAGGCTTCCACGCATTTTTGGCAGCCATCGCACAATTGCAGGTTGATGATCGGTACTGGCCAGTCTATATCGAATGCAGCCATACGCTCCTTGCGTGCATAAACAAAACGACTCAAGAGTCCTATAGCAAGGATACATCTTGAGTCGTTGAAAAGATACGACTTTTATCGAATATCAATACAGAAACTTCATCAATCGCGTGTTTCTGCTCTTTGTTCCAGGCGCATATGATCCACGATCTCGATTTGATGTCTTACGATCCGAATCAGGCCTTCGGTTTCCAGTTTATGCAATGCCCGATTGATTACATCGGGAACGGTGCCAAGCCGGGATGCCATTTCGGCCTGCGTTGCCCAATGACGACGCATCCCTTCCCCAATAGATTGATCAATAAGCAGGCGCGCCAAACGCCCTTCAACGGTTCGAAGCGATAAGTCTTCGACCAGCTTCATCAGGTTAACGACACGGTCTGCCAGTCTCTGGGTAATTATCCGGCAGAGGATGGGGGTTTCATCCATCAATTTGAGCAATGCCTGCCGGTGTATAACCCATACCGCAGATGGTTCGGTAGCCTGAACCGTTACGAGGTTCCGGTTTTCCCTAAGCAAAACCCCTATTTCATTAAAAGCCTGACCCGGACCTACCAGTCGGATTATTTGCTCCCTTCCTCCGGCAGAGGTGATCACGCTTTTCAACCAGCCTTCCTGTACTACATATAACCCTTGACATGGTTCGCCTTCCAGAAAAACGATCTCGCCTATCGCATAATGGCGTTGAACCGTGATCGCGGCAATAGATTCAAGAACCCTTTCATCCAACCCAGCAAAATAGGGTACGGTTGACAAAGCTGGCTTCAGGGTTGATACGGAACTAATCTTGTTCATCATTCTTTATTCTTTGCTATTCGCACCAATACTATCATAATCCAGATAAGTGTCCAGTCTCCTTATCAATGCCTCGCAATTTTCATATATCGCCATCCAAAAGTATCATTCCAAGTCAATAAATGAATATTTGATTATACCGAAGGCATACCATCTCCATATTTTGCGAAGTAAATTTGACACCATTTCTGCTTCATTTTCGCTGATTATCGCCCCATTTATACCAAACTACCTCACTCAATGAATTAAGGATTGATGTGGCGCGGCAATCAGCAAGCCAGCTATGTTGTAGAGTCGGTAGCCGCCACATAATCCTTAGTTGAACTAAGCCGAGCGCAGGGATTGCAAAGCTATTTGGAA
>JBEKEB010000151.1:0-9078 GCA_050014055.1 Anaerolineales bacterium
CAATTTATCGCCATATATGCTGGACGTACCTGTGGCTTCATAAGTTGGGAACAGCGAATTATTACCATATATAAGGCACTTTTTTGAACGCTAAACATGTACATATGTGTTGTTCGTTATGCTATTTCCTATCTCACCTTGCCGGGAACAAGTACTCAGCCTTTTACTCTCCCAAGAGTCATTTTTGAACAAGTTTTGGTTGGTCCCCTCATGTCATCCATCTGCACAGGCAAGGGAAAACTTCTCTTTGTTCTTCCCCATCCCCCATTCGTTCCGCGGAAAAATTACAAAAAGGCACTTTAATTCGCCCACAGCGACCAGCATTCAGCAATCGCAAATTCCCCCTTTCCCTTCTCTCTGCTCTCTCCCCCTTACGTTTTCTTACTCTTTCCTCATTCATCCTTCTCAATCATCGATCTTCAATCGAAAATCTCCAATCCCAGCATTCGTTCCTCCTTTCGTTTCCAGGAAACGAAACTTGTCCCCGCAGGGGATACTTCTTTCTCCAATCCCCAGTCCTCTTACACCCCTCTCCATATGTGGTTTTCATTTGGAGAGGGGCTGGGGGTGAGGCATTCGTTCCCTATTCGTTTTTTTTCGAGGAACGAATCCCTAATCAGCAATCCTCAATCAAAAATCCCAAATCCTCCATTCCCAATTCCCATTTCCATGGTATACTACGCCCCGCGCTCCACTCGTTTCACTCGGAGCGGACGTTTCAGGGAATTGTTTTGATCACTACCGAAGCATGCCCGACGGAAACCAGATCGGGCTTTTTTGTTGCCAGACGCGGCGCTTCCGCAAGGAAGCCCCCGCTATAGGCTGGCAATGGGACAAGTCCCGCGGGATAACGCCGCGGGATTCGGGCGGAGTCATCAAAACAGCCTTTCAGGTGCCATCGCGAACAGGGCGCAGCCCGGTAATCGCGGAGCATCCCGTAGGGAAGCAATCCTCCCTATAAGGAGGAGATTGCTGCGCTCTGCATGCTTGCTCGCAATGACACAAGTGCAACAGGAGTTTTGATGACCGAAGAATTTATCACCCTTAACCTGCGTCCCGAATTAATGCGGGCTGTCTCGGAGCTGGGCTATCTCGAGCCGACTCCGATCCAGTCCGCCATCATCCCGCTCATGCTGGGCGGCGCGGACGTGATCGGCCAGGCCCAGACCGGCACCGGCAAGACCGCTGCCTTTGCCCTGCCCATTTTGAACAATCTCCAACCCGGCCAGAGCCATATCCAGGCGCTGGTAATGTGCCCCACGCGCGAACTGGCCCTGCAGGTCTCGCAGGCCTTCAGCGAATATGGCCAGTTTTGCGACGTGCGCGTCCTGGCCGTCTACGGCGGCCAGCCTTACGGCCCGCAGATTACCCGCCTCAACCGGGGCGTCGATGTGGTGGTCGGCACCCCCGGCCGCATGCTCGACCTGCTCGAACGCAACTGCCTTAACCTGAAGCGTGTCCAGACCGTGGTGCTCGACGAAGCAGATGAAATGCTTTCGATGGGTTTCATCGATGATATCGAGACGATCCTGGCCGGCACCCCGTCTGACCGCCAGACCGCCCTCTTCTCTGCCACCATGCCCAACCCCATCCGCCGCCTGGCCGACCGCTATATGCATCACCCGCAGGCCGTCACCATCCAGCGCGAGCAGGTCACCGTGGCCGCCATCGAGCAGCGTTGTTACATCGTCAATGGACGCGACAAGCTGGCCGCCCTCACCCGCATCTTCGAGATGGAAGAGCTCACCAGCGCCCTGATCTTCGTGCGCACGCGTGCCGCCACCGGCGAACTGGCCGCCGCGCTGAGCGCGCGCGGTTTCGCCTCCGAAGCCCTCAACGGCGACCTGAACCAGGATGCGCGCGAGCGCACCCTCAACCGCTTCCGCACTGCCCAGATCAAAGTGCTGGTGGCCACCGATGTGGCGGCGCGCGGCCTCGACATCGACGACATCTCGCACGTCTTCAACTATGACCTGCCGGATGACCCCGAGCTGTACGTCCACCGCATCGGGCGCACCGGCCGCGCCGGCAAGACTGGCATCGCCATTTCGCTGGTCACCCCGGGCGAGAAGCGCCTGCTGCGCCAGGTGGAGTCGTTTGCCCACCTGACCATCAAGCGCGTCGGGTTGCCCAGCGAGGATGATATCCTGGTCCGCCGCGAAGAGCGGTTGATGAATTCGGTCAAGACCTGGCTCCAGCGCGGCCGTTGCAAGCGCGAACGTGAACTGGTCGAGGCCCTGGTCGCGGCCGGGCATGATCCGCTCGAGATCGCCGCCGTCACGCTGAAAATGGCGCGCGGCGAGGAGAAGCAGCGCTCGATCGCCCCCATCAGCATTGTGGCGGATCACCGCTCCGAGCGGCCGGAACGGCCCCACACTGGCCGCGGTCCGTCGCGCGCCTTCCATTCCGGCGGGCGCTTCGAAGAACCCGGCAACCAATCCCATGAGAGCGGCATGGTGCGCCTGAGCCTGAACATGGGCAAGCAGCACGGCATCCGCCCGAACGACATCGTCGGGACGATTGCCTACCACGCCGACATCCCCGGTTCGGCCATCGGCAAGATCTTCATCCAGGACAAGCATTCCCTGGTGGATGTGCCCGAGGCCCTGGCCGGCCAGGTGCTGGCCAAAACCGGCGATTATCGCATCCGCCAGCAACCCGTCAGCGTAAAACTGGCCTGATAAGATATAAAATAAAAGAGAGAGTAACGACAAGGGCCGTTACTTTCTCTTTATTTACAAATAATCCGTTCTTCATGCAGGGACTGTAGTGGCGACTTTAGTCGCATTTAGCCCAACGACTGAAGTCGTTACTACATAGGTATAATCTACTGCTCAATCAATGCCTTTATCCCCGAAGTGGTTGTGGTGACTGAAATCTTCGATATCCCGGCGCACCCGCAAGTACCGTCTCGGTTCCCCGGTAATATACCCCAGGCGCGCGGTGAAGGCTATATTCAAATGTGCCGGGATGCCCAGGATGCGCTTGACTTCTTTCCCAACCATACCGCTTGCCAGGGAACTGACGATCTGGAAATCGATGCCCAGCGAATTGGCCGTCAGCCACAGGTTCTCCATCATGCAGCCCAGGCTCATGATTCCCAGGAAATCCCCCTGCGAGGCCGGCGCCCGCTTGCCTGGATCGTACAGCGCGATCAGCAGGGTCGGGCAGACCAGGAAGGGCCGCGAGCGGCCTTCTTCGGCCACCGGTTTGACCCCGGGCGTCCGCCAGGAAGCCGGGAACATGCTTCCGAGCAGGCCGACCTTTTTCTGGAGCAGTTCCTCCTCCGAAAAGGATAACAACTGGAAGTTCTCCTGGATGAAGACCTCCGAGATGGTGCTCTTGATGTTCCCGATCTCTTCCAGGATTTTCCTGTCGTCGACCACGATGATCTCGAAATTCTGCATATTGTGAGCCGTGGGAGCCCAGCGCCCGGCTTCCAGGATCTGCTGCAGGTCCTGCCTGGTGATCCGGTGTTCCGGATCGTAGGGCATCCTGGCCGAGTGCCTTTCCTGGATGATTCTTAATATATCTGACATGGGAGTCTCCTTTCCATCAACATGATTTGAAGATGAGAAATTAAACCGGAGATGGACAATAATAAACGGTTATTCGTCTGATGAACTACTTCCAGTCTGTTTTAGCGGATAATCCCTTTTATCTCCGTTTATCTCCGGTGAATTTAAATTCTTCCTTGGGCAGCCGATCAAGCATTCCCATCCATCTTCAATACCGATCTGAAATGCACTTTCGAAGACAGCATTTTTTCGAAAGCCAGGGCGGCCTGTTCCAGGGGAAAAACCTCCACCATTGGCACGATTCCGGCGATAACGCTGAATTTGAGCGTGTCTTCGGAAGAATTCCTGGCAGGCCGGGCGGTCCAGCCTTTCACCGAGCGCCTCCCGCCCAATAGCTGCCAGGGTGATATATGCATCGGCTCGTTTGACCAGGCCACAATGATCAACTGGCCGTCCGGGCCAAGTCCATTGATCAGTCCGGATATTGCCTGGCTGTTGGGAGCGGTTGCCAGGACAACGCGTGCCCCGCCGAGTTTTTTGAGTTCCGCCGCGGCGTCCTCCGTCTCGGCATCGATAAAGTAGTGGGCGCCCAACTGGTAGGCCAGCGCTTCTTTATCCCTGCCGCGGCTGATCGCCACCGTACGGAAGCCAAATTTCCTGGCGAACTGGACTGCCAGGTGCCCCAGGCCGCCGAGTCCATGGATTGCCACCAGGTCGCCTGCCAATGCTCCACTGTTGCGCAAGGCAGTAAAGGTGGTCCGCCCGCCACACAGCAGCGGGGCGGCCTCGACCGATGCCAGCTCTTCCGGTATGGCTGCCAGCCCCTGCATTGGGGCTGTCATGTATTCCGCGTACCCGCCGTCGAATGTGATCCCGGTGGTCAGGAAACTTTCGCAGTTTGCAAAGTCACCGCGTTTGCAGGCAGCGCATTTGAGGCAGGGACCGCCATACCAGCCGACCCCGACGCGCTGCCCGGTTTTCCAATCGTTCACTTTGGCGCCGAGCTGGTCGATCTTGCCAACCACCTCATGTCCGGGAACCCTGGGGTAGCTGATGCCGGGGAATCGGCCTTCTTTTACCACTGCATCCCCATGGCAGATACCGCAGACTTCCACCTTGATGCGGACTTCGGTTTCTCTGGGTTCCGGGATTTCTTTTTGTACCAGCTCAAACTCCGCGCCGGGCGCAGCTACCTGGATCGCTTTCATGAACGGCATTCTATTTTTCTCCTTGGGTCAGGTCCGGTATTAAACTTGTCGTATCAACTTATTCAGTATGGGAAGGGTGAAGCGTGCGGGCTGCTCCACTGCCTGTACACCCTGTTTCCCATTTTATTGAGGTGGTACAAATTGTCCGGCCCGGATGGTCCGGACCGGATTCATTGTCTATTTCTTGAAAACTGTGCTATGAACTTGATTTGGTAGGGATGAATTCCATTAATCGGTGGGCCATCTTGCTCACCGTCATCGAGTGCAGCCAGATGCGGCCAGGACCTGTCAACGTGGCAAGGAATAGCCCTTCTCCTCCAGCCAGGATATTGGCAATGCCCTTGACCATCTGGATGTCGAACGACACACTCGCCTCGAACATAGCCACATGACCCGGCTCGACCCGCATCACCTCACCGGCCTTCAGGTTGTATTCCACCGCGTCCCCGTCAAGTTCGGCGTAGGCCATTCCGGGTCCGGTCAGTTTCTGCAGGATGAACCCTTCCCCGCCGAAGAAACCTGCGCCCAGCTTGCGGGAAAAGAAAACATCCAGCCCGACGCTCTTCTCGGCGCACAGGAAGGCGTGCTTGTGCATGACCACCGACTGCCCGGCATCCAGCTCCACCGGCAAGACCTTTCCCGGAAAATCGGTGCTGAAGGAAACCTGCCCGAGCGCGCCGCTGGCGGCGAAATCAATGATGAAAACAGTGGCTCCCGAGACGGCGCGTTTGAGCATGCCGCCCAGCCCGCCGCCAGTATTGGTGCTCATATTTACCGTGCTGGTCATCCACGACATGGCGCCGGCATCTGAATAGACCACCTGGTTGGGTTGCAGTTCCACCGCCAGGGTCTGTTGGACCGTGCCCAGGATATGATATTTAATGCCACTTTTCGATTGTGCGCTTACTTCCGGTAAGGTGGGTAGATCAGGGATGCTCATTACCATTCTCCTCTTGGCGCAAGGTGCTGTCAGAATGACAGCTTATCGAGACCTTGTGAATGGATTGTAGTACAACATTCTTATAGTATTATTAATGTGGCGCGTGGGATTAGCAGGACTAAGGGGGAAAAAAGGTGTTGGGCGGGCGAAGCTGAAATTCTTTATTTCAAACGATTTGCTACATATATATAGGTCGGTCGTTTTTTGTCACCGGTAACCGTGTAGAAAACGGTGGGATCCTGAAAGACCTCGCCCACCCGGGTATAGTATTGGTTGATTCCAGCACAGCACCAAGGTAAGTCTATATCCCCGTCGACAATTATCTCATCGAAGTTCTGCTGGCTAATCGCATTATTGATATCTGCCATTAATAATGCCTTGCCTTTCGTCTCCTGTTGTTCCAGTAAGATATTCCAGATAGCGGAATTGTTGGCATAGGTGCTCTTGCCAGCCAATACTGGAAGATAGCTTGCATCGGGGAGAAAGACCGTGCCTTTCACCTGGGAAAGCATTTTCACCAGCGAATTTCCCGCTTCCAGGTCTGCCTTCGTTGGAATCTGAGCGAACGGATTGTAAAACAGGATCACCAGTTGGATCAGGCAGGCAGTCTGGATTAATACCTCCAGCCTGGCTTTGTAATCATCCCTGGACTGTTTAATTAATTCCAGCATCCCGCCCAGCCCCAATCCGAACAGGATGGACAGCACGGCGTACGCCGGCAATAACACGTTGACATATCCGCCAATTTTCACCCGGGTGATGAACGACCCTGCCAGTGCGCCGGTCAGTATTGACAGCCATTGTAAAATGTTAAGTCGATCCTGTTTTGGCCGGCCGATGAAGAAGAATGCGGCGAAAAGAATTGCCAGAGGCAAATAGACCAGCAGGTCATCCTTCCAAAAGGTGATGAACTCCTGCGGCAGCCATTCTGTTTGCGTAGAAAGTAGCCCGAAAACATAATAGTTGTACCAACCTGCGCTGGCGAAGTTCATCACCATGGTAGTGATCCCAATGATCAATGTTGCCGTCCCAAGGCAAATCAATCCATATTTCCAATTGCACCAGAAGAGGTAAACCAGGACGGGTGCGCATACGATCAGGGCAGTCTGTTTAGTCAGGTAGGCCAGCGCAGCCAGAAAGCCGGCAAGAACGGCAACCAACGCAGTTTTCCTGCCGATGATGAAATATACGAACAATAACCAGAAAGCCAAAAATAGCGAGTCCTCCCTGGCAATATCCAGCCATGCGCCAGTCACACGAAAGGTGGCCGCGAATAAACCGGTGGACAATAATGCCACCCACCAGTTTTTCGTCTCACTGCGCACAATCAGGAAGATTGTGGTGAACGAGACCAGGGAAGCCAGGAATGAAATCAGTCTGAGTGGGAACAGCCCGATTCCAAACACAAGCGCGGCGAGTGCCGAAAAATAGAAATAAACGGGAGTGTAATAGAAAGGTACATAGTGAATACTGGGCGCAACATACATGCCTTGACCAAGAATCAAGCGCTGGACCTGGTTGACCATGCCGCCTTCGATCCATTCCAGATCAAAGGGATAACGGATCCGGTAATAGACAATCCAAAGATAAATTACCAGGTATGCCACCGCGATGGAAAACAGGGCAACCCTGAGAATTTGTGGTAATTTGACGCTGATAAAGGATGGCGTTTCTTCTTTTTTCATGCGACACCTTTCTTACGCTTGCACTTGATACACTCCTCCCGAAACCCCCGGCAGCGTGAAGCGCCATTTCGCTCCAGCGCGTTGGAAGGCCTCCGGTTGGCCGTAGAGCGTTTCGGGTAACCCGCTGAATAATGAACCGGGCAGGGTCACCTGGCAAGGCAGATCGGCCGGATTAAGGGCCACGAGGATCCTTTCGACTGCGGACTGCCGAATATAAATAAAAGGAAGTCTGCCGGCTTGGGCATATATCGGCTCAAACGAACCGGTGGCAGTGAGGGCCGGATGGGCCTGGCGCAAGGCAATCAATTGGCGCACCCGCTGGAGCAGGCTATGCGGGTCGGAAATCTGGGAGGCCACATCCGGCCGGTTGGCCGCCGGATCCACCGGCAGGTAGAATCTCTCCGGGCTGGCGGACGAGAAGCCAGCTTGGGGCCCGGGTTCCCATTGCATGGGGGTGCGCGAACCGGTGCGGGAGATGCCGCCTTCCTTGGAGCCCAGCCCATCGATGGTCTGCATGCCAATCTCATCGCCGTAATAGATGAACGGCGCGCCGGGCATGGTCAGGAGGAACATGTAGCACAGTTCGAGATCATCGGCATCCCGGTGGATGGCCAGGCGCGGACTGATATCATGGTTCCCGGTGATCAGGCAGATCAGGCCTTTGGATCTGGTTTCTTGAACCTGCGGCAGATACTCATCCAGAAATTCCATGATATTGCCGTGGCCGGTGCGGTCAAAGAAACTGAAGCCATATTTATCGGCGCCGGCATTGGTCGAATATGGCTTGCGGACCAGGGAGGAATAGCCGGCCGAACCAAAATGCAGCAGAAAATCCATGTGGAAACCGGCGCCAAGCGCGGCAGAGGGGCTGCTCCATTCGGAAACGATGGCCGCTTCAGGATAATTCCGCTCGAGCCAGGCCCTCATTTTTTGCCATAGCTTGATTGTTTCACGCCAACCCGGGTCGTTTTTAATCAGCGAGGCAGCCATATCCACCCGGAAACCATCACAACCCAGGTCGAGCCAGAACTTCATAATGTTGCGCAATTCCTGGCGCACACGCTGCGGCCCGGGCGCATCCACTGGTTGCTGCCAGGGATAGCGCGGGTCGGGGTTGGCAAAGCCATAATTGAGCGCCGGCTGGAAGTAGAAAAAATTGGTGACGAATGTAGCATCGCGGTCGCCGTAGCCGTTCACAAGGCGCAGACCGGGCACTTCCCAGGTCCAGCCGGAATCGGTCCAGATGTACCAATCGCTGTACTCGTTGGTTTCATTGCGGGCGGAGGCCTGGAACCAAGGATGCTCGATCGAAGTATGGCCGGGCACCAGGTCCAGCAGGATGTGCATACCGCGCCGGTGGGCTTCTTCAAAAAGCTGGCATGCGTCGTCATTTGTCCCGTAGCGAGCGGCGATTTTGTAATAATCACGCACGTCATAGCCGGCGTCCTGGAAGGGCGAGTCGAAGCAAGGGTTGAGCCACAATGCATTTACACCCAGGTATTGGAGGTATTCCAGTTTTTGCAGGATGCCTGGCAGGTCCCCAATTCCATCGCCGTTTGAATCATAAAAGGATTGCGGATAAATCTCGTAGAAAACAGCTTTCTCCAGCCAGTCAGGCATTGTTCCTCCGTCGGGCATCCAACCCATTTTTTGCCGGACCCAAGCGCAGCATGCCAGTAAACGCCAGCAAATTCAATACCAGGCTGCCGAAGACCAGATACACCATG
>JBEKEB010000152.1:0-8951 GCA_050014055.1 Anaerolineales bacterium
GGGCGATCAAGATCCCGATCGGCCGGCTGGCGCTCCAAAAAACCGGGAAAACCATCACCGCCAATACGGTGGCGCTGGGCGTGCTGGTTGGATTGACGGGCGTGGTATCCAAGGAAGCCATTGAAAAGGCTGTCACGGCGCGCGCCCCGCACGGCACCGAGGAAATAAACCGCAAGGCGCTGGAGGCGGGGTTCGAGGCGGCAAAGATGGCAAGCGATGTGAATAAGGGATAAGGGGAAGGGGTTGGGGGTATGAACGATCGGGACAATTTTCCCGCTGGATGGACTGGCGGGATTTTTTAATTCACCTGTCCTGGTTATCAAATGGGCGTTTTGCTATAAACTATTATTGTTTGGTTGTCGGTGTCATGGTTGTGCCAGAAAATGCTCAAAGACGGCTTCCATCAACAATAACATTGGAAGCGCTTGAGGCTGCGATCATTGCCATTCAGATGAAATCGCAACTCAGGAAATAATAAAATGTGGAGGGTCAGGAACTACCCTCCACCTTCTATATCCATCTAATGGGGGAGTAACTTAATCCATACTTAAAGGGTTATTATGGTATAGATGGTAAACTTTAAATGATTTTCACGTAGGAGGCTCCATGAAACTCAGATTCTTATCCGGAATAGCGCTTGGGCGGCGACGTCGAGACGCGCTTAAACAGCATCGTAGCCGCCGAACTTGCCCGTTCCGGGGAGACCGGTCAGGACCCGGGTTCCAGCTTCTGGGATTGGGCCTTCTCGACCTGGAAACAATATGTGCTCCAGCCGCGCCTGAATGCCGCCGGGCAAAGTTGCACGGCTGGGCGGCTGGCGCTCTGGACTCTCCTCAGCTTCGAGCGGACAAACGAACTATGGGGACATCCGTTTACTCTTCTCCCGAATATCCCGGACCTTCCACAAATGCCGGGGTCAGGAGTGCAATCCCAGGGCGGACAGGCCGGGTCGAATCAATCACAGGATAACGGCCCGACCTTCCTCACCCAAGAGTGGGCGGTGCGAAACGGTGAACTCTTCGCCCAGAAGCAATGGCAGACGTCAGTGAACATGGCAACCTCAGGAACCGAAAACGGGACATTCAAGCTCTACCATAAGCCTCAGTAGCGCGTAAGGATCATTGGAGAATTCGATCATGAGAAATGTGCCAGTTTCCCTTTTTGTTCTCTTAATGGTTTTAATTTTGACGGGTTGCAGAATCCCATCGGCGACGTCTGTCCCCACGCCGGTGCCTTCCCTGACGGCCTCTGCAACTCCGTCTCTTTCTGTTGCGACGCCGGTGCCGGCCTCGCTGTTCTCTACGATCGCAGCCTCTCTTCTCACGACGGTCGTCCCGCCAACCCCCACCCCAACGACGATAGCGGTTCCAGCGATCCAGTCGTTCGACGGCACGCCCCCGCCGACGGCGGGGGCGGTCATCTCGCCGGCGAACGCCGGCAGCCTGGTCGAGGTGGCCCGCTGGGGCAAGGGGCCGGCGAACAGCCTCTGTTTCTCCCCAAATGGACAGGTGCTGGCAGTGGCCTCGCCGATTGGAATCTACTTTTACGATCCCGGGACGCTGCAGGAGATCCGTCACATCGACACCGGGGCACCGGCCGGGGAAATCACATTCTCTCCCGATGGCAAGTCCCTTGCAGCAATCGTGAATGGGAACCAGGTAGATCTGTATGATGCCGCCAGCGGCAAGAAACTCCAAACTTTCAGCGACAGCAACAAATATGGGATCACCAGCATGGCCTTCTCGCCCGACGGCAAGATTCTCGCCTATGGGGTGGATGACTTAACAATACGGCTGGTAGATGCGAGCAGCGGGGATGAATTGCACATACTGCGCGGACTCAGCGCAGCGGTAACCAATATTGCCTTCCTCCCGGACGGTAATACCCTTGCCTCAAATTCAAATGACCAGACGGTGATCCTATGGGATGCATCAAGCGGAAACGTTATTCGCAGGCTGGGGTCAAACCCGCCGAGTTATTGGACTGTCTCGGACATGGCAGTTTCACCGGATGGCACTACCCTTGCCACTGCCCACGACTTGCAGGAGCTGACCATCTGGGATACTGCGAGCGGGCAGGCAATCCATACGATTCAGGGTGACAAACCCAGGACCACATTCATCAGCGTGGCGTTCTCGCCCGACGGCAAGATACTGGCAGCCGGGACAGGCGACCAAAACACCTGGCTGATCGATGTCAAAAGCGGGCAAAAGATGCGGGTGCTGAAGGACTACGCTTACGGCATGACCTTTTCACCGGACGGCCAGACACTTGCCCTGGGCGACTCGGGATCAACAGTCCGACTGCTGGACGTCCGTACGGGCAGGCTCCTGCGTTCTTCGGAGGAACATTCCGGCCCCTTGGCCTGGTTTGGCCTCTCGGCTGACGGAAAGACATTGGCTGCTTCCTATTCTGGCGAATCCGTGTTCCTATCCAAGTTCAAAGCCTTCAACCTGGCCAGCGGGGCCTCCCACAATTTGAACGATAAAGGCTCCTGCCGTAACGACTTTCTGGCGCTTTCCCCCGACGGCAGGACTTTGGCGCTGGTCTGTTACACCAAGGATGGATACGCTACCATCGGGCGGCTGGATGTCGCCAGCGGCCAGATAACCGGCAGTTTCACCCAGCAACCGTTCGAAACCGGTGAGCAAGTGGGGGCTATCGGCTTCTCCCCGGACGGACGAACACTGGCTGTCGGATCAGACATCGATTACATTGGCGCCCCCCAGATCAGGTTCTTTAACACCGCTGGCGGCATGCGCGCATCCAAGGAACCATTTACCATCCCAGTGTTTTCCCTGGCGTTCTCGGCGGATAACGGGAGGCTGGCAATCGGGCCCAATGAGGTAGCTAAATGTGGAGGCTGCGAAGCCATACCGCAGCCGGTGGAAATATGGGATGTGGCAAATGTGAAGCAAGACCTGTCCCTGCCCGGATTTACGAAAGCAGTAACGGGCCTGGCCTTCTCCCCCGACGGCAAAGTGCTGGCCACCGGATCTGATGATCAGAAAATCAGAATCTGGGACATGTCCAGCGGGAACGAGGTCCACGAGCTGGGCCCGGTGGGCCTGCACATGCATCTCGCCTTCTCGCCGGACGGCAGTTTGTTGATCGCCGGCGCAGGAAACGGCATGATCACCATCGTGGATACCTCGACGTGGACACAGATCACGACATTGACTGCATCGTCTGGGACGTTGACTGGATTGACATTCACGCCAGAAGGCAAGTTCATCATTTCTGGCGGAGAGGACGGCGTGATCCGCTTCTGGGCTGTGCAGCTTTAAGGCAGTGTTGATAAACAACCTAGCTTTTCGACATGAAAGGGATGTCAATAAGGGACAGGGGGAAGGAGTTGGGGATGTGAACGATCGGGATGATTCTCCCGCCGGGTGGACTGGCGGGAGTTTTTTCGGTCCTTTGACCTGATTTGCAAAATAAACGTTTTGTCCATTTGCCCTGCCACCAAGCCACGCTGGCGAATGCAAAATAGCCGGGCATTTGCTCCAGGCTCTTTTTTCTTTATCAATTGGAACCAAGAGCAAGGTCTATGAGAACAAACCTGGTCAGCGATTAATTAATCGTGCTATACTTTTCCAACATTATTTTCCCTTAAGGTGCATTATTTTTAGCTGGATCGAAAAGAAGAGGAGCAAACCATGAAAATCTACATCAGTGCCGATATCGAAGGGGTCACCGGCGTGACCCATTGGGATGAAACCGACCTGGCTAAAGGGGAAAGCAGCTTATTCCGGGAGCAAATGACGGCGGAAGTAGTGGCGGCCTGCGAAGGGGCGCTGCAGGCCAGCGCGACTGAGATATGGGTCAAGGACGCGCACGACAGCGCCAGGAATATCATCGCCTCCAAACTGCCGCAGGCAGCCAAACTCATCCGCGGCTGGAGCGGTCATCCCTTCCTGATGGTGCAGGAACTGAACGATACTTTTCAGGGAGTGTGCCTGATCGGCTATCACTCGCGCGGCGGAGCCGGCTCCAGTCCGCTGGCGCACACCATGACGGGCAACATCACCCGCATGAGCATCAACGAGCGGCCGGCCTCCGAATTCCTGATCCACACGTATGCCGCGGCTTCGGTAAAAGTGCCGGTCGTGTTTGTGTCAGGCGACCAGGGCCTGTGCAATGAAATTGCCGGGTTCAACCCGCACATCGTGACGGTGGCAGTCAAGGAAGGCGTCGGGAATTCAACCGTCAGCATCCACCCGGAACTGGCCACCGCCAGGATCCGGGAGGGCGTAGCCAAAGCGTTGCAGGGGGATCTGTCGTTGTGCCAGGTCAGCCTGCCGGCGCACTTTACGGTGGAGATACAATACCGGCGCGCCTACGATGCCTATCATTTCGGCTTTTTCCCCGGGGCGGTCCAGAAAGACGATGTGACGGTGCGGTTCGAGAACGACAGTTACTATGAAGTTATGCGGTTTTTGTTGTTTGCAGCGTAATACAAATTCACCGGAGATAAACGGGATAAACAGGGTTAAAAGCCAAAGAGCCGGACTATGATCCCGGCTCTTTTACCTATTCAAATCAATTAGCTCTTCTCTTCCCCCGGCCCGATGCCGAGCGGCTTCCACTTGGCATCATCCTTGAGGCGATGCTGGCTGCCGTGACGGTCATGCATCTCATCGAAGCCCTCGGGCTTGATGAACATTTGCTCGCCGTCCAGCAGACCGGTCAGGCCGGCCTGTCCGGGTTCGGGACGTTTGGGGCCCTTGTACTTGGCAGCCATGGCGGGGGTGTAGTCGGTCGGCTCCTCGTAGGTGGTGACGTAGCCCTCGTAGTTGCGCAGGATGATCTTGTGGTCTGACATGCTAAGGAGATAGTTGGGCATGACGGGAATCTTGCCGCCGCCGCCAGGGGCGTCGACGATGTACTGCGGCACGGCATAACCAGAGGTATGCCCGCGCAGGCCCTCGATGATCTCGATGCCCTTGGCCACCGGGGTGCGGAAGTGACCGGCGCCGTGCACCAGGTCGCACTGATACAGATAATACGGGCGCACCCGGATGCGTACCAGGTCCTGCACCAACTTGCGCTGGATGTGGACGTTATCGTTGACACCCGCCAGCAGGACGGACTGGTTGCCGAGCGGGATGCCGGCCCGGGTTAATTTATCACAGGCTTCGGCCAGCTCTTTGGTGATCTCGTTCGAATGGTTGACGTGGATATTCATCCAAAGGGGGTGGAACTTCTGCAGCATATTGCACAGGTCATCGGTGATGCGCTGGGGCAGGAAAACCGGGACGCGTGAACCGATGCGGATGATCTCGATGTGGGGAATCTCGCGCAGGCGGGTCAGGATCTCCTCCAGGATCTTCGGCGCCAGTACCAACGGGTCGCCGCCCGAGATCAGCACATCCCGCACCTGGGGAGTGCGCTTGAGATATTCGATCTGCAGGTCGAATTCCTGGCGGGAAAAGGTGGCCGACGGGTCGCCAACGATGCGGGCACGCGTGCAGTAGCGGCAGTAGGAAGCGCACTGGGTGGTGACGAGCATCAGCACCCGGTCCGGATAGCGATGCACCAGGCCGGGTACCGGGGAGTGTTTATCCTCGGCCAGTGAGTCTTCCATCTCGGCGGTAAAGGGCACCATTTCGCAATCATTCGGGATGACCTGTTTGCGGATGGGATCGTCCGGATCATTTGGGTCGATCAGGGAAATAAAGTAAGGGGTGATATCCACGCGGAAGAGGTGATCGGCACTGAGCGCTTTACGTTCCGATTCGTTCAGGGGGATGATTTTTTCGATTTCTTCGGCCGAGTTCAAGCGGTGGCTCAACTGCCAGCGCCAGTCGTTCCACTTTTCATCGGGAACATCGGCGAAAACCGGGGCGCGTTTGGAAGGGAAAGGAAGGTTCATATATCCTCTATAAGTCTTGCACAAACCTTAAAGAATTATCCGCTAATGCCACTTCGTGGTACACATCTACGCAAATCCTCTCCAATCTTTTAATGATTGGCGTAAATCCGCGGGGAACGGTGGATAAAGTTATCTCGCGAAAATCCTTCTCCAAGAAATTTGTGGGAGTATTGTACGAGTAAACGCGGGACAGGTCAATATAAAAATTCGGGAGTAGAATGGGCCAAAAACCTTCATGGAGGCAAGCATGTCCAACCGTCTCGACGAATTCCAGGCCTACCGCACCCGTATGAACAACCGCATTAATGAAATTGACCATATGGGCATTAAACGGTTCTTTAACCTGGATAGCATGGCCTACAAGGAGGGTGCTCTCAGCGCCAAAGAGAAGGAGTTGCTCGGCCTGGTGGCTTCGATGGTGCTGCGCTGCAACGATTGCATAGACTACCACATCCTGCAATGTGTCCAGGCCGGCTGGCAGGATCAGGAACTCTACGAAGCTTTCAACGTGGCATTGGTGGTCGGCGGGAGCATCGTTATTCCGCATTTGCGGCATGCCGTCGAGAGCCTGGACCTGGCACGCGGCAAACCGGATTGACCTGAATATACTTTCATCCGCCTTACGTACATCTCCGCGCAGTGACACAATTAATTTGGAAAAGAGTACAATGGAAATGGAAAATTCGTCTACCTTGGTTCCATTCCATTGAGGTAAGAAGCCCATGCCCAACCAAGTGGCTGTCCTGACTGACAGCACTGCCAGTATCCCGGAAGAACTGCTCGAAGAACTGCACATTCATACTGTGGCCTACTATATCCACCGCGGGCAGGAAGTGCTGCGCGACCTGGTCACGATTCAACGCGAGGAATTTTTGAACTGGCTGGCAACCGCCAGCGTGCTACCGACCACCGCCAGTCCGGGACCCGGAGATTATATCGAAGCGTATAAAAGTCTGGCAGAATCCGGGGCGGAGGAAATCATCAGCATCCACATGACCTCGAAAGCCAGCGGAGCATACCAGGCAGCCCGCATCGCCCAATCCATGCTGGAGGAACAAATGCCGGAGCTGCGCGTCGAGGTGATCGACACGCGCAATGCGGCGCTCTGCCAAGGCTGGATGGCCATCGAAGCGGCGCACGCGGCGCTGGCCGGGCTCAGGCTGGACAAGGTGGCGGCGAAAGTGCGGGGCATGATTCCGGTCACGCACCTGCTCCAGACAGCCGATACGCTCAGGTATCTGTACATGGGCGGGCGCATTGGCCGGGCCAAGAACCTGGTCGGCAGCCTGCTCAACATCAAGCCCCTGATCGGGATGGAAGATGGTGAAATCGTGCCACTCGGTGTCGCGCGCAGCCGGGCCCAGGCCTATCAAGCCATGGTGGACAAGATCGAGGCAGCCGTTGGAAATTCCAGGATAAAGATCGCCTACGTGCATGCCGGGGCAAAGCAGGAAGTGGAGAAAATCAAGAGCCTCGTCGAAGGCCGGCTGAACGCGGTCGAGACCATTATCGGTGAGCTTTCGCCGGCATTGGCGGTTCACACCGGCCCGGGCACCGCCGGGCTGTGTTATTTCCCGGTGGAAGTCCTGGAATTTACCCCAAAATAATTCGGGTTCTTTGGAAATCGAAGGTGTGAAGAGGAAATTTCGGGATGTAGGCCGAGCGAAACTCCGCCCAACAACCCGAATCTTTCTATTTTAAAATAAGTGGCGCTCTTGAAAGAGCGCTACTTTTCTCATCATGATCAGGAAGCCGGGGGCAGGGGTTCCTGCGGAGGCAGGGGTTCCTGCGGTGGCGGTACTTCCACCGGAGCAGCCTCAGGGGCGGGTTTCTTCTTGCGAAGGAGCAAGATTGGAACCACGACTGCTATGGCGATTAAGATGATCGCCAGGCACAGAAAAGCAGCGCCATAAGAGCCCGGAATGTTACCATAACCATTCACAAAATCTGGTGTATTCCCTGTGGCAGTATAGGCACCAAACAAACACAACGTCAGGCCGGGGCATCCGCATAACAGGATGGCAAGGACTGTCCCAACAATCGCCCAGGTTTTGTTCTCTTTCTTTTCTACAGGCATCTCCATGACAATTCTCCTCTTTGTTTTTTGTTTTTTTCTTTCTGTCAGTATACAATTTCTATAATATTAATGCAAGCGTTTATTGGCGCAATTTTGCACCGAGTTCCTGTTCCAGCCGGCGCAGGATGTGCGCCCTCAGTCCTGCTACATCCTTATCACTGAGGGTCCTATCAGAGGCCTGGTAGGTGAGGCTGTAGGCCAGGCTCTTTTTACCTGCGCCGATCTTTTCGCCGCGGTACACGTCGAACAGGCGCACGTCCCGGACGACTTTCCCGCCAGTCCGGCAGATCAGTTCGGCGACGCGTTCAGCCGTCAGGTCCTTATCCACTACCAGGGCCAGGTCTTCGAGAACCGGCGGAAATTCCGGTACGGGCGCAATTTCGTACAGGGACGGGACAAGCGCCAGGAGCATATCCATGTCCATGTCCGCGGCCAGGAGTGGGGTCCCGGCAAACGCGGCCGGCCAGTCGTAGCGTTCCCGCACCTGCGGATGCAGTTCACCAAACACGCCCAGTTGCTTTTCCCCGGAGAGGATGCGGGCGCATTTCCCGGGGTGGAAGGTCGGGGCTGTACCCGGTTCATAGTGCACGTCCGGGATATGCAGGCTTTCCAACAAGCTGGCCAGCAGTCCTTTGAGATCGTAGAAATCCATGCGGCCCTCGTCGGCGCCCTGCCAGGCAGGCAGGCTGCGCGGACCAGCCAGCAGGATGGAAAGACGCTGGAATTCATCGGGTAAGCCCTGATCGAAGCCGGTCGAAGGATCACCTGACTCGGAAACAAAAAATACCGGGCCAATTTCGAACAAAGCCAGGCGTTCCCGGATGCGGGCATTATGCTCGGCAGTCTCCAGCAGGCTGGCCAGCACGCTGTGACGCATAACGGCCTTGTCGGCGGAGATCGGGTTGGCCAGTGCCACGTACGGTTTATCATCCGGGGCACTGTCCACCGGTATGCGACGGGCTTCCCGATCGGATGTGGTGAGGCGATAACTGATAATCT
>JBEKEB010000153.1:0-8951 GCA_050014055.1 Anaerolineales bacterium
ATAACGAAGGTGGTCACCCAGATCGTCTATGTTCCCGTAACCGTCACGCCGACTCCAACGCCTTACATAACCGACACGCCGGCTGCAACAGCCACCTTACCGCCCACCGCCATAACCACTCCGCCGACTGCCACGACGACCCCGGTGCCACCCACCATAACAGTGCAGGTGCACACCCAATGCCTGTTCGGTCCCGATCCTGCTTATATCGGCAGGTACGACATCCTGGCGAACAGCCAGCAGGTTGCCATCGGCCGCAACCAGGATACCAGCTGGCTGCTTGTCCAGGGATCCGACCACAAGTATCCCTGCTGGGTGAAAGCGGCGCTGGTAAAAGTGGATACGGGCAGCTTCACCGATCCGGCGGTCGTTAATCCGGATTTGACGCCCTATACAACGCTCTATCCCCCGCCGCCGGCTGTCAGCGCCAACCGTGTTGGTAATGATGTCACGATATTCTGGCTGCCGGTCCCAATGTCCCAGCAGGATTACAACGGCTACCTGATCGAAGCTTGGGTATGCCAGGGCGGACAACAGGTATTCGTTCCTATGAGCTATGTCACTTCGTTCGACAAGAACAGCACCATGATGGCTGTGAAAGTAACGGACGAACCGGGCTGTTCCGAACCTTCCAGCGCCCGCATTTATTCTGTTACAACCAATGCCTATTCATCCCCGAAAAACGTCTACGCCTGGCCAGCCGCGGTGACGCCAACAGCCAGCGCGACAGCCACTCCCTAACGGAGGTTGAAATTTTGCATGCGCACCTATGCCGAATTTGTTCAGAAATACCCGGCTTACGATAAAACCCACGATGTGGACGAGCTGCGTGCGAGCGACTATGCCCGGCTGGACCGGCTCGGTCAGATCTACCTGGATTACACCGGCGGCGGGATGTACGCCGAGAGCCAGGTACGTGCCCATCAAAAGGTGCTAGCCGAAAATGTTTTCGGCAACCCGCACTCCACCAACCCAACTTCGCAGGCAGCCACACGCCTGATCGAAAGCAGCCGCGCGAATATCCTGGATTTCTTCCACGCAGATCCGGCCGAGTATACGGTCATCTTTACATTGAATGCCAGCGGGGCGCTAAAGCTGGTTGGAGAATCCTATCCTTTCGGGCAAGATTCGCATTACCTGCTGACTTTCGATAACCACAACTCGGTCAACGGGATCCGGGAATATGCCCACGCCAAGGGCGCCGAGGTGACCTACGTGCCAGTGGCACTGCCGGATATGCGCGTGGATACGGAATCGCTCCACGACTACCTGGATAAGGGGACATTCGGAAAAAACAACCTGTTCGCCTACCCGGCCCAATCCAATTTTTCTTCCGTGCTGCACCCGCTGGAGTGGATCGAGCGCGCGCATGCCCAGGGTTGGGATGTGTTGCTGGATGCTGCCGCGTTCGCCCCCACCAACCCACTGGACCTTTCCAAATATAAGCCGGATTTCGTGCCGCTTTCGTTCTATAAAATATTCGGCTATCCGACCGGAATCGGGGCATTGCTGGCCCGGCGGGAGGTACTGAAGAAGCTGCACCGTCCCTGGTTTGCCGGGGGAACCATCACGGTCGCCTCGGTCCAAGGCGATAAGTATTACCTGGCCGAAGCCCCGGCCGCCTACGAGGACGGCACGCTAGATTACCTCAACATCCCGGCAGTGGAGATCGGGTTGAAGCATATCCGGTCGATCGGCTACGAGACCATCCACACGCGGGTGCACTGTCTGACCGGCTGGCTGCTGGAGGGCCTGTCGGAGATGAAACACGGCACGGGAGCGCCGCTGGCACGGGTATATGGACCCCTGGATACCATCAAGCGGGGGGGCGCTGTGACGGCCAATTTCTATGACAAAGACGGCCAGCCAATCGACCACCGGTTTATCGAGGCAAAAGCGAACCAATCCAATATCTCCCTGCGGACCGGCTGCTTCTGCAACCCGGGGGCGGGCGAGATCGCCCTGGGCATTTCCAGGATGGAGCTGGCGGCCTGCTTCACGAGCCCCGGCCATGACCAGCG
This sequence comes from Anaerolineales bacterium, assembly GCA_050014055.1. GTDB lineage: Bacteria > Chloroflexota > Anaerolineae > Anaerolineales > Villigracilaceae > UBA877. The sequence goes on from JBEKEB010000153.1 coordinate 2,022, forward strand.
TCTCAGCCTGGATGATTTCCGGCTGTGCATTGACGGTAAATCTTCGGGGGCAGTACGCGTCTCGACCGGGTTGGTCTCCAATTTCGAGGATGTACAGGGCTTCCTTAAATTTGCGGAAGGCCTGCTGGCTTAGATGTCAACCCCCAGCCGTGCTCAACTCAAACCCGGTCTGCGGGTGCGGATTGTCCTGAAGCAGGACCAGCCCACCGGCAAACTAACCGAAGGAATTGTCAAAGATATCCTGACCAGTTCGCCCACACACCCGCATGGCATCAAAGTCCGCTTGATGGACGGGGCAGTCGGGCGGGTGCAAGAGGTGGTGCTATAAAAATCCGCTCGATCACTTATTTCTGCAATCCCGGCTGGCCATTGGAAGATGCGAAAATGGAGCAGGCCGGGAAATTTCTGGCCGAGGCAAAAGCCGCTTGCGAGGCCACCGGCTACCAGGTCCAGTCAACCCGGCTGGCAACGGTACCGTTCCTGCAAATCCTGGGAGCAGATAGAATCGCCGAAACACCCAGGCTGGCAGAATGGATGCAAGCGGCAATCCAGGCGACCGGGATCGCCAACGCGGCGCTGGGACCGGCCCAACCGGAAAATTTGGATAGTTTCACGGTCATCCCCGAGGCGATTGGGGCAGCAGAGAACATCTTTTTCTCCGGCGTGATGGCAGATGTGCGGTCTGGAATTTCCCTGCCGGCTTTGCAGGCCTGTGCGGAAGTTATCACGCACTGCGCGACCATCTCTCCCAACGGGTTCGCCAACCTGCGTTTTGCGGCTCTGGCAAATGTCAAAGCGGGATCGCCGTTCTTCCCGGCGGCTTACCACGATCAGGATGAGCCGGCATTTTCGATTGCAACGGAAGCAGCCGATCTGGCCGCAACGGCTTTCGGCAATGCCCGGACGGTAAGCGACGGCCAGTCGGCACTGTCGGCTGAAATCGAAAAACGCGCCAAGGAACTGACCCTGGCCGGTGATGAACTCAGTCATCGATTTTCAATCACGTTTGGCGGGATCGATTTCTCCCTGGCGCCTTTCCCTTCCGAATCCGTCTCGATCGGAGCAGCCATGGAACGCATGGGCGTGCCCAAGGCCGGGCTGCATGGTTCGCTGGCTGCAGCCGCGATCCTGACGGAAGTCATCGAACGCGCCCAATTCCCCGGAACCGGCTTCAGCGGATTGATGTTACCGGTCCTGGAGGATGCGGTTTTGGCGGAGCGGGCGGCCGAGGGCAGCCTGACGGTCAAAGATCTGCTGCTTTATTCCGCCGTTTGCGGTACCGGCCTGGACACCGTACCGTTGCCGGGAGATACCAGCGCAAATCAAATTGCAGCGGTGTTACTTGATCTGGCTGCCCTGGCAGTGCGCCTGGATAAACCGCTGACAGCCCGGCTCATGCCGATCCCCGGTAAAAAAGCCGGCGACCCCACTAATTTTAACTTTGATTACTTTGCCAACAGCCGGGTCATGGGGCTGGAGGCCAGGCCGTTGAATTCACCTTTTATGGAAACAGGGCGGATCAAGCTGGCTCCCCGGCATTCACACTGATCTGTTTTCTGGGACTCGCTGTGAACCCTAGGAAAAATGGGGGTATTGGACGGGGTTGGCAGTATAATAAAACGGTATGAAAATCTTCAGCAACAAGCATATCCTGCTCGGCGTTTCCGGCTCCATCGCCGGTTACAAGGCGGTCGAACTGGCCTCAAAATTGACCCAGGCCGGTGCCCAGGTGGATGTCATCCTGACACCCGCAGCCGAGAAATTCATCACGCCGCTCACATTCCAGTCCGTCACCGGCCGCAAGGCATTTTCCAATGCCGATTTATGGGGTGGACAGGCACACGTTTTGCATATCGGACTCGCTCAGGGCGCGGACCTGCTGGTGATAGCTCCCTGCACCGCCAACACGCTGGGAAAATTGGCCCATGGCATCGCGGATAACCTGCTCACCATTACCGCGTTGGCCGCGCGCTGTCCGCTGCTGGTGGCCCCGGCCATGGATGTGGGCATCTATACCAATATTGCCACGCAGGAAAATGTCCGAATTCTAACTCAGCGCGGGGTTTATTTCGCCGGACCGGATGAAGGACGGATGGCCTCCGGGCTGGTTGGCAAGGGCCGCCTGGTGGAACCCGCAGAACTGCTCGGCCATCTGCGTTGTGTGCTGGGCAGGCAGGGTCCGCTCTCCGGAAAAAAGATTGTGGTCACGGCGGGCGGGACGCAGGAGCCGCTTGACCCGGTGCGGGTGCTGACGAACAAATCCTCCGGCAAACAGGGCCTTGCCCTGGCCCAGGCGGCGATCGATGCGGGCGGTACCGTCGTTCTGGTCAGTGCGCAGACGGTTTTAGCTGCACCAGTGGGGGCGCGCCATATCCCCATCCGCACGGCACAGGAAATGCTGGAGAGCGTGCTGGCCGAATCAGAAGGGGCGGATGCGCTCATCATGGCGGCGGCCGTGGCCGATTTCCGTCCGAAGCGGGCGGCGGAACAAAAGTTCAAGAAACGGGACGGGATCCCCCAATTCGATTTGGAGGCTGCACCGGATATCCTTGTGGCTGTGGCGGCAATGGGCTCCCGCAGGCCACGGGTGGTGATTGGGTTCGCCGCAGAAAGCCGAGACCTGTTGGAGAATGCCGCGGCCAAATTAAAATCCAAAAGGCTGGATATGATCGTTGCCAACGATATTTCCGCTGCGGATTCCGGCTTTGGCGTTGATACCAACCGCGTCACGCTGTTATTTTCAGATGCAAAGGAACGCCCCCTGCCGTTGATGCGCAAGGATGACGTGGCAGAGACCATAATCGCCCATTTGGCGATGCTCCTGGAGACCAAATGACAAAAGTGCTGGTAATATCGGATGTGCACGCCAACCTGACCGCACTGGAAGCTGTCCTAGCGGACGCCGGAAAAGTACACGAGGTGTGGTGTTTGGGAGACATTGCCGGGTATGGCCCGGATCCCAACGAGTGCATCGAGCGCATCCAGGCATTGCCCAAACTGACCTGCATGATGGGCAACCACGATTATGGTGTGAACGGTAGCATGGCACTGGAGACATTCAATCTCGACGCCAAAAAGGCGTTGCTCTGGCAGCGCGATATATTAACGGAATCAAGCAAGAATTTTCTGCAAACGCTTTCCCAGGAACCGAGGACATCGGGGAATGTCACCCTGGTGCACGGCAGCCCGCGTGACCCGATCTGGGAATATGTCATGAACACGATGGTGGCGCGGATAAACCTGGCTTATTTTGAAACGTTGTGGTGCCTCGTGGGGCATTCCCATTTCCAGGCAGTTTTCCAATACCACTCTGAAATTGATGAAGTCACCATCGAGGTGCCAAAGGCATCGGAACGATATGAAATGAGAGAACGTGCGATCCTGAACCCCGGCTCGGTTGGCCAGCCGCGCGACCGGGATCCACGGGCGGCCTACGCCTTTTTCTATCCCAAGGAAAAGGCCTGGGAGCCGCGGCGGGTGGCGTATGACATACCAGCGGTACAGAAGCGCATCCTGGATGCCGGTCTCCCACCCCGGCATGCCGAACGGCTGGCCGGTGGTTGGTAAAGTTTTTTGGCTGCATTTGGATCATTTTCATGTTGCGGATGGAGTTTTTTAAAACAGGGAGGAACATTCGGCGGCAACAAAGCGTCTAGGAAGCAAACCAACCCTTTTGCTGCTGTTCAGGAGAAGATGCCATGAAAACGAAATTCGCTGTACTGTTTGTCCTTTTGGCCGTGATACTGTCGGCTTGCGGGGCAGCTGCCAAAGCCACAGCGGCCCCCGCCCCCTCGGTTGCCCAAGCACCCGCCATGAGTCCTTATGGGACGAATGGTAGCACAAGTGAGCAGGCGATCGCCGCGCCGGCACCGGCTGGGGGAGGAAACGTCCCTGGCTTGGCCAAAGTTACCGACAGCACTGCGGCAGCACAGGCACGTCTGATCACCACGAACGTGGACTTGAGCATTGTTGTCGCCGATCCACAGAAAAAGAGTGATGCCATCTACCAGATGGCCAAAGACCTGGGCGGCTATCTTGTTTCCGAGAATATGTCGCAGGTCTACACCCCCAGCGGCACCAGCGTCCCACAGGGAACCATCTCGATCCGCGTTCCGGCGGACAAGCTGGACACTGCCCTCAGCCAGATCGAAGCGGGAGTGGTGGATGTGCAGAGTGAAAACCGCTCCGGACAGGATGTGACCTCCCAATACGTTGACCTGCAAAGCCAATTGAACAACCTGCAGAAAGCCGAGCAGGACCTCCAAGCCATCATGGATCAAGCACAAAACAACCCCGGCAACGATAGCACCACCAAGACACAGGATGTCCTGAATGTCTACAACCAAATCGTCGCCATCCGTGGGCAGATCGAGCAGATCCAGGGGCAGATGAAATATATCGATGAGACCACCTCGACATCATCAATAAATGTTACCCTGATCGCCGAAGAGACCATCAAACCAATCACCATTGGCAGCTGGAAACCGCAGGGCGTGGCACGCGACGCCGTCCAGGCACTGGTCAAATTCCTGCAAGGTTTCGTGAATTTCATTATCTACCTTGTGTTACTGGTGCTGCCCGTCCTGATCGTTGTGTTTGGCCCGCTCGCGCTGATCATCTGGGGCATCGTTGCCCTAGTAAAGCGGCGCAAGGCAAGGAAAGTGGTCCCAACCAAGTAACCGCCCGAACTCCAAAATGGAATGAAAATGCACGGCTGGGCGCAGACGAAGAGTCTGCGCCCAGCTTTTCTTTTCCATGAAAAATCGACAGGGCAATGGGTATGCATTGAAAAACCCTCACCCTTCCCTTTCCCTACAGGAGAGGGAAGCGAGCCTGATCAGACGTGCCGGCCCTGCCAGAGCAGCAGGATGGCCGGCCTGATCTGGATGTTATAATCTTCAGATATGGAAGAATTTGTCCAGGCCGCGCAGCAACTCTTCGGCATCCATCTGAGCGGGCGCCAGGTGGCGGCTTTATTTGCTTTCGAAAATGAACTGCTGGCCTGGAATCAGAAATTCAACCTGACTGCGATTCGCGATGCCGATGGAATCCGCACAAAACACTTCCTGGATTCTTTTTCATGCGTCCTGGCCTGGAAGGAGAACCCACCCATGCGTCTGATAGATGTAGGCACCGGCGCAGGCTTTCCGGGTATCCCCTTGAAAATCCTTTATCCATCTATGCAATTGACACTGGTCGAGTCGGTCAGCAAGAAGGCCAGCTTTTGCCGTCAGGCGGTGGTGCTGCTGAAATTAGAGGGAGTCGAGGTGATTACCGGGCGGGCCGAGGAGCTGGGACAAATGCCCAGCCAGCGCGAGTCCTACGACTGGGCGGTGGCACGCGCGGTAGCAAATCTGCCGGTCCTGGCCGAGTACCTCCTGCCGCTGGTGCGCGTGGGCGGGAAGATGCTGGCGCAGAAAGGGCACAGCGGACCGGTGGAAGCACACAATGCCGAACTGGCGTTGAAGCTACTGGGGGGACAAATAAGACAACTGGTGCCGGTGACCCTGCCGGGAGTGGCCGAAGAACGCTACCTGGTGGTGGTGGACAAGGTTGCAGCCACGCCACCCCAATACCCGCGCAAGCCAGGTTTCCCGACAAAAAAACCGTTGTAAAGACTGAGAACGGGAAAACAACCCGCTTATCCAGATGGCAGAGACTGTACCAACCTTCCGCCCGGGCAGTCATAGAGCGCGCCTCTGCCAGCCCGGACAAGTGGTGCGAAATCGTGGGGGCTGTAAGATTCAACAGGGCGGCCAATTCCCCGAGGCAGTACCTGTGCTTGATACACCCCCGTAGGCAGCTGGCTGGAGCGCTGCGGTATAATGTCGTTTCCAAAGGTTGCATAAAATCCCATTGATGGAGGTGTGCCTGTGGATTTGCCAAAACATGCTTATTTCCAGGGGAAAATTGTGCCTTATTCGGAGGCGAAGATTGGTGTAGCCACGCATGCGCTCAATTATGGCACGGCGGTGTTTGGGGGACTGAGAGGGTATTGGAATGCCGACAAGAAAAAGCTTTTTGTATTTCGTCCCGTGGACCATTACCAGCGCTTTCTAAACTCATGCCGGATCATGTGCATGGACTTCGATCAAACCCCGGAAAGCCTGACAGACCTGACGGTGGAATTACTGCGCCAGGATGCCTATGAAGAGAACGTATATATCCGCCCGCTGGCTTACAAAGCCGACGAGGGGATCGGCGTACGCCTGCACGATTTGAAAGAGGATCTGACCATTTTTGCCATGCCCTTCGGGCAATATGGCAAGAATGAAACATCCGCCCACGTAACCATATCGTCCTGGAGGAGGGTGGATGACAATACTATTCCAGCACGCGGCAAAATCAGCGGCGCGTATGCCAGTTCGGCACTCGTAAAAACGGACGCGGCCCGGGCCGGTTTTGACGAAGCCCTGGTGCTCACCCAGGACGGCCATCTGGCGGAGGGCAGCGCCATGAACATTTTTATGGTGCGGGATGGATTATTGATAACCCCCCCGATCACGGATAATATTTTGGAAGGAATTACCCGCCGGTCCGTGATGGAGCTGGCGAGAAACGAATTGGGGCTGACCGTGGTGGAACGATCGATCGACCGCTCTGAGATCTATATCTGCGAGGAATTCTTCCTGACAGGCACAGCCGCCCAGATCACCGTGGTAACGAAAGTGGACCATCGTCCGATAGGCAAAGGCACAATGGGACCGGTGGGCAACTCCCTGTACAAGCTCTTTAATGAGGTCGTACACGGAAATATTTCAAAGTACGCTCACTGGAATGTCCCGGTGTGATAGCCCGGGAGTTCTCCGGAATCGAGTAGGAGGCGGCGGCTAACCGCCTCCTCTCACACCACCGTACATGCGGGTCCGCATACGGCGGTTCATCAAGCAAAGCGCAGTTCTTGATACCGTTTGCTAATGCTCTTCAGAC
>JBEKEB010000154.1:0-8861 GCA_050014055.1 Anaerolineales bacterium
AGGTAGCCGATCACTTCGCCCGGCTGGACCGTAAAGGAAACATGGTCAACCGCGCAAAAATTGCCGAAGCATTTGGTCAATCCCATAACTTCCAGGGAGGGGGTTTCATTTGCCATTGTTTTTTTCTTCCATCTCCAGGAGTTGGATGAAAACATCCTCCAGGGAAGGGGATACGGGTTTTAGATGGTTGAGAGGAATACCCGCGGCTGCCAAACGTCCTGGCAGACGCTGCATGGGGCCCTCTGCAGAGCGCACACGCAGGTGCAGGTATTCGCCAAAGGTGTGGACATCCTCCACGTCGGGATCTTCTGCTGCGATCTTGCGGGCAGGCATGTTTTGCTCCGTGGCCAGTTCCAGGATCCGTCCGGCCAAGCCGTTCATCAGGTCACGCGGCGCACCGGATGTGAGGGCGCGGCCGTGGTTCATGAAAATGACCCGGTTGAAGCGCATGGCTTCGTCCATGTAGGGGGTGCTGACCAGCACTGCCGAGCCGGCCCGCAGCAGGCCGATCAACAAGTGCCAGAATTCCTGCCGGGCCACCGGGTCGACCCCACCGGTCGGCTCGTCCAGAAGCAGAACCTTCGGACGATGAATGAGGGCGGTTGCCAGCCCAAGCTTTTTCTGCATGCCACCAGAAAGGGCAACAGCCGGCCGGTCGGCAAATTCCTCCAGCCCGGCAAACCGCAGCAATTCCTGCGAACGTTGCTTGAGTTCAGCATTTGGGAGGTCGAAGACCTCGCCAAAAAAGTCCAGATTTTCCCGGACCGTCAGGTCGCCGTACAAGCTGAAGCGCTGCGCCAGGTAACCCAGGTGCTCACGCGCTTTTTCCACCTGGGCCGGCAACTGATAACCAGCAACGCGGATCAGGCCGCTGGTGGGCTCGAGGGCGCCCACCATCAGGCGGATGGCGGTGGTCTTGCCGGCCCCATCCGGGCCAACCAGCCCGACCATTTCCCCTGCCCGCACCGCCAGGTTCAACCCGTCGACGGCACGCGTTTCCCCGAATTTCCTGACCAGGTCTTTGGTTTCCAGCAGAATTTCAGGTTCCATGGTCATTTCGGATTGAAGATCACATCCGCTGGCATGCCGGGTTTAAGTTTTCCAGAGATGTCAGACAAGGTGAGTTTGACGGCAAAAACGGTATTCTTGCGTCCCGAGACGGTCTCGACATTGCGGGGAGTGAACTCCGCCTGGTCCGAGATGTAAGTAACAGTGGACTTAAAGACAACCCCCGGGAATGAATCCACGCTTACATTGGCGGTCTGGCCGAGGATGACATCGCCGATGCGATCCTCAGGTACATAAACGGTAATAGTCAATTCGTCCGTGCGGCCGATGGTGAGGATGATGGCACCGGCGTTTACCACGCTGCCAGGTTCGGCATTGCGGGTCATCACCACGCCATTCACCAGGCTTGTTACGGTCATCTTCTTGATTTCATCGTCCAGCAGGTTCAGGTTGGCCTGGGCCAGTTGAACGGCAATCCTGGCCTGCTCCAATTGTAGGATGCCTGCACCGGTGGCATTGGCGGGGATCGGGCCTCCATTCAGTACATCCAAAAAGGCCTGGTCCTCCGGCAGCTTGGCCTGGGCCACGGCCAGTGCACCCGCTTTAATGTCGAGCTGTTCCGAATTGACATTCCCGAGCCATAGATTGTAGGTGTAATTGGCACTGTTATAGGCCGTCTGCGCCGCATACAGTTTCGAATATGCGGCTGCCTTGTCGGTATTGTTATCCGGATTGCCGCCGACCTTGTTGTAATCGTTCTGAGCATCGGTCAGGGCTTTCTGGGCCAGGAACAGGCTTGCCTGGGCGTTCGCGACGGCGCTTTGATTGGTCGTGAAGGTTCTCTGGTTGTCGTAGGCCTGCTGGGCATTGTCGATATTCTGTTTATCCTGGGCAATGGAAGCCTGGACACTGGCAATGGTGGCAGGCGAGGTCAGTTGCACCTGGGCTATATTTGTCGTTTGCAGCGTGGTGGCCGCAATGGCGCGCTGGTCTTTGAGCAGTGTATCGTCGAGCTGAGCCAGCACATCACCAACATGAACGGTATCGCCTTCCTTAACATTCACTGTAAGAATCTTGCCAGCTGCTTCAGGGGCAACATTGATCTCGGTCATTTCCACGGTGCCGGAGGCGGTCAAGGCAGTGGAAGCAAGCGTAGGCGGATTGAGCAGGGTGTTCCAGGCAGCACCCAGGGAACCAGCCGGGCGAACCCAGAAATACCAGAGCAGCGCAACCGCAACAAGCAATAATATGACCGGGAAGATCAAACTTCTGATTCGCTTCATAAGAATATTTCCTTTCTAAATCAATTTAAATTTCCATTTCATTCCATCAGGGGAGGCTGTGCGAGGAGATTATTTACCCTACGGGTATGCTCCGCGATCGTCGCCAAAATGCGGCTGCTCGCATGACACTTCCCTAATCAAGTTTTTTATTGAAGCGCAGGGCGGCTGCCCCCAAAAAGATGAAAGCAAAGACGGCCAGAGCGATGATCTGGGGAATGATCATCTGGATGCCAACCCCCTTGACGACAATAGCGCGCAACATATATATAAAATAGGTGAGAGGGAATATTTCGCCGACGAGCTGCAAAAAGACCGGCAGCGAGGCAACCGGGAAGATAAAGCCGGAGAGCATCATGGCCGGCAGCAGGATCGGCATGGTCATCATTTGCGCCTGCTGTTGCGTTTTGGCGAAGGTGGAGATCAACAGCCCCATGCCCAGGGTGGGCAGCAGGTAGAGGCCGGTCATGGCGAACAGGAGCAACAGGCTGCCGCGGATCGGAACTTGGAACCAGAATGTACCGATCAGCAGGATCAGGAGCATATCCATGAAAGAGACAATGATATAGGGGATGATCTTGGCCAGGATCAGCTCCCAACTGCGGATGGGGGTCACAATCAACTGTTCGATGGTGCCGCGCTCGCGTTCCCTTACGATGGAAAGGGCGGTCAAGCTCGTGGCGGTCTGGAACAGGATCATGGCGATCAAGCCAGGGACGAGATTGTAGGCGCCGAGCAGGTCGGGGTTGTAGAGCACGCGGGTGCGCACATCCACCGGCGAGACCCCCAGACCGCTGACCCCTTCAAGCGCCAACTTCTGGATCTCCAGGGTGGTGCCATGGGCCTGGCCGGCCAGCGTCGCGGCAGACAGCACCGCGGCGGCCGTGGTTGGATCCGAACCGTCGATCAGGACGGATACCTGGGCCGGAGTTCCGGAAAGCAGGTTGGTGGTGTAATCGGATGGAATGGTGATGCCCACCTTGACCTTGCCGGCCGCGATCAGGTTGTCGACTTCGGCGTCGGTGGAGGCAACATAATCAAAAGAGAAATACCCGGTAACCTTGAAGGCATCCAGCAGGGCCCGGCTGGCCTGGCTGTTGCTCTGGTCAAAAATAACCGTGGGCACATTTTTTATGTCGGTGTTGTTGGCATAGCCCAACAAAAGCAATTGCAGCACTGGCATAATTAGAATCATGACCAGGGTGCGCGGATCGCGCATCATATGGAGCAGTTCCTTCTTGATCAGGGCTCGAAAACGTCTCATGATTTGACTCCTCGTCGGATAGTTCTAAAGAATGACTTGCAGTTCATTTTTACGCCGGGATGACTAGGCCAGTGATTCAACCGGACTGTTCGAATGCGTCCAGCACTTTATTCAAAAGGCATATAAATGTCTTCCGTTCGGAGGCATTCAGCGGGCGCATGGCCTGTTCGATCCGGCCCAGCATGAAGGTGCTGATGGCCTGAAAGGTTTGCCTGCCCTGCCCGGTCAGTTCCACCAGGACAACCCGGCGATCTTTTGGATCGGGCAGGCGCCGGGCATAGCCGTTGGTGACCAGCCAGTCCATGGTGCGCGTGGCAGTGCTGAGCGGAACTTCCAGGTCGCGGCTGAGCTCGCCCATGGTAATGGGGTCTTCGTAGCGGAAGAAAACGGAGCCGGCGTTATAGAACAGGCCGGCATCCTCGATGCCGGCTTCCTTGCCGGACGGCTTCGACTCGTGGATCTGTTTTTTAAGCGCAACGAGATTTTCCGGCGCGACCACCTTGAAGAGGCTGCGCAGGCGGACAATGCGCTGCAACAACTTTACAGCATCAGGAGCAGGGGAGGGTTGGGAGATAGTGGACATAAATTTTCAACCTGGTATATTTTCAAATGGAAATACTTCCAAAGCGGAAGCATTCTAACTGCAAGGGATATGGCTGTCAAGGCCCTTGAGATTACAGTTTCATTAGAAACTGATAAACTCCCTAAGAAGTAAACGATGTCTCATTAAAACTTTTTTGGGGAGAGGCAGGGAAGAAGGAATAAAAACAAAAAGGCAAAAACAAGAAAAGGAAAATGTATAAATTGAAGATGCAGTAGAGCAGGGAGGGGAAAAACAGTAAATAAAATTGAAAAAGGTTGATAAATTGAAAAGCCCCGCTTAAGAAATCAAACGAAAAATCATCCGCATGCAAAGGCGTAATCGTCCAGCACGGAATTAATTTTATCCAATATAAGCGCTTCCGGTGTGGCATCCAGCTGGCGGCTGCGGACTTTTTCAGACTGTTCCGGCAGGCACTGGCTGAGCAAGGCCGGCGGGAGGGTCTTTTCGCGCAGGTTCTGGAGCATCCGTTCGAGTGCAGTCTGAACCGGCGGATTGCTCCAGTAATAACGGATGCGGTCGCTCCGGCTGAACTGGCGCTGCCGGCGCAGGGCAGCCGCGTCGCCGTGGTAGTAATTCTGCCAATGTTCCGGCTTGCGGGTCATGACATCATCTATTACCGTAATGAGGTTCGAACGCTTTTCGGGCAGGATCAGCTCTTCCTCCAGCATGGCCAGGGCAAACACTGCCTCCCGGAATGCAAATGTGAGGGCCGGGCCGACCTTGAGGATGGCGAAGTGGTCACGCACGAGTTTCTGGAGGGAAAGGCGCGTCTGGTAATCCGTCGAGTGGGCTTCATAGACGAATGGGATCGTTTCGGCAAAGTGCGCTAGGCGGCAGGCCGCCCCGGACTGGTATTCCAATATGAAATCATCGCCGAATTCAACCCCGGGCTGGACAACCAGGGCGATGACACGTTCCCAGGCTGCTTCCAACCCTTCGGCTGTAAAGGCTGCCTGCATCAGCTCGAGCGTGCGCCGGGCGTCCTGCACTCTCGTCACGTGGAGGCTGTCCTCGTGCGCGGTGGCTCCTCCGGGAATGGGGACTTCGCTGCCGATAATATAACGAAGTTCAGGGTGACCGCCTGGCGCGAGCTCCGTCCAGGCGCTTTCGGCCATTTTCGCCAGCCAGGCAGTGCGCCGGGCGGACAGTTCCAGCTCGAGCGGGCGGGCAGGATCATCATCAGCCAGTTTCATGCTGGCATCCAGGTGGATCTTGGTGTAACCGGCCTGCACGTAGAGGCGCAGCATGCCGGCAGATTTTTGCATGGCGCTGTCAGCCGGTTCGTTTTGCCAGACATTTGGTCCCAGGTGGTCGCCGCCCAGGAGCAGCTGTTCCAGGGGAAAATCATTTTCGGCAGCGACTGCGCGCACATACGCCACAAAATCTGCCGGGGTCATGCCGGTGTACCCGCCAAACTGGTTGACTTGGTTGCAGGTGGATTCAACCAGGAGCGGGGCAGCCTCACCCGTTCCAGGACCGGGACTATTACGGGACATGGCAGCTTTTAATACCCACGGATGGGCCGAGCAAACCGCAACGATGCCGCGCGGCTGCCCCGATTTCTGGGCCCGGACCATTTCATCGAGGAAATTTGGATTCATGATAGGTATTGCCTGGACAGACACACAGGCCTGCCCCTACGGATTGCCTGTTCCTGCCGAGGAGACATACCCCATGGCCTCAGCCAGGGTTGGCTGCGCGGCGGTGCCTCCGGCGAGGCGGGTGGAGAGGGATCCGCAGGCGGCTGCCAGGGAAAGGGTTTTTTCCAGGCTCCACTCGTTCAGAAAACCATGCAGGAAACCGGCATCGAACGAATCCCCCGCGCCGACGGTATCCACGACCTGCACAGGCACTGCCTGGACACTAATGAGCTCATCCCCACAACAAGCCAGCGCTCCGCGGGCGCCCTGTTTCACGGCCACCAGGTGGCATTTTCGGGTAAGGGCCCGGGCAGCCGTTTCAGCAGTCGGGAGGCCGGAAATCGCCAGGGTCTCTTTTTCGTTGGGAAGGAAGACATCCACCCGGCCAAGCAGTTCGTCGAAGTCGCGCCATTCACCGGAAGGGTCCCAGTTGGAATCGAGGGAAGTGGTCAAACCGAGAGCATGGGCGCGCTGGAACAGGTCCGGCAGGCCAGGCTGGAGGGCAGTTTGTAGGAAGTAACTGGCGACATGCAGGTGGCGAGCGGTTTGCAGCCGGTCAGGGGTCACCTGCTCCGCCCGCAGACGGTTGATGGCCCCGGGGTGGGTCAGGATGGCACGGTCGCCAAGAGGACCATTGAGGATGACACTCAGACCGGTCGGCAGAAGCGGGTCGATGATCACGCCGGAAACATCCACGCCGCGCAGCGACAGTTCGTCCAGCATGAACCGACCGAAAATATCCGCGCCGCAAATACCGGTGAAGGCCACTTTAAGCCCCAGGCGGGCTGCTCCGCAGGCAAAGATGGCGGAGGAGGAACCAACCGTCAGGGCGGCCGAGTCAACCAGCTTTTCCACCTGGCCGAATTCGGGGGTGACATTCCCGGAGAGGATCAGATCGGGATTGATCTCACCAGCAACCAGGATATCGAAATGAGGATTCATGGATAATCCGATGAAGAAAAGCTCACCACAAAGGACTCGAAGGACACAGTGTACAGAAATAACTGCCGGGTAGAATTATCCGAAAATTCAGTAGGAGTTCGCATTTTGCGATTGCTCAGCTTCTCCGCACAATCGCAAGATGCGGTTCTTCTAAAGTTTACCGGATTGCTGTTCAGTATGTTCTATACCAATCCGGCGTTATGGGAGCCGAGGTGTAGAAATCTGTCCACGGCCGGGCGAGTTCGGCACACAATTTGGTGAGGGCTTCCAGGCGCGGAAGGGCAACCTCCTTCAAGAAAGCCAGGCGGACCGGACCCGCCATCGAAACCGCTTCCTGCCAGACAGCCCGCCCGACCGCGCAACCAGAGGCGCCAGCCTGGCAGGCCACTTCAACTTGGCGCAGGTAGGTGGGATAGTCTCCTGCTGCGGAAAGCAGGATCCAGGGAGTCTGGCTGAGGCTGGAAATCTCGCGACAGGCTTTGTCCCATTCGGATTCGTCCGGATCGTCGCTAATCTCGAGCGGAAATTCGACTTTGAGCACATCCACCCCGGGGACTGTCAGGCGACAGGCGGTCTCGCTGACCACGCGCTTTTTTTCGGCGGAAGCAAGCTTTTTATCCGGCTCCAGCGAGTATGAGAGCGGCTCAAGCATGAGAGCGAGATCATACCGGCTGCATTCCTGTGCCACCTGCCGGACGAAGGCCTCGATCTGTGTGGCAGCCGGTGAATCGGGATGGTAGTAGACCAGTAACTTGATCATGCTGGAACCCATGCGTTTGGCTTTCTCCACGCTCCAGCCTGGCAGGATCTGGCTCTGGCGGGCGGTCGGCTCGCCGCCATAACCGGTCGACTCAACCGCCACCACGAAGGGAGTGGCGCGCGGAAGAATCCCGCCGGCAACTGACTGGGCGGCGCTGTATTGTGGGTCGAGTAGGACGGCGGTGGCTGCCCCGGCCAGGGCGGCGGTGACATCCAGCTTGAAGCGGGTCAGGTCGAGGTCGCTGACCGAGGCGGGGTCGGCCGGGTTGAGCGCCCGCCGCAGGTTCTGTCGATGATCGAGGGCCAGGCAGGTGAAGGTGGCTCGTTCCGAAGTGCACTGTTGCAGGCCGCGCAGTTTACCGATGGATAAAGTTGTCATGGCATTGATTTAACCACAGATGGGTGGAGTTTTACAGGTTAGAAATGTTTTACGGATCGAACAGGCAAGATTAAACAGATTTGCGACCCCGGCAGCCTTACAAACAGGTAGCACGAAAAGCAGTCAGAATCCGGTTCTTGAGGATGAAACTGATGGAATGCACCCTGCCCCAGGCACAGGCGGCCTGGAAATCCACACCCGTGTCGGTATATTCGGCCGCGAAGACCGCTTTGCCGGCGGCAATGAACGGCAGCACCTGGTCGCACCAGCCCTGGACAAAGCAATCCTCGGTGATGGCGAAATCAAAGAAAGGCAACGCCTCGGCCACCATATCGGCTGCATTCTTCAGCCCGATCGCCAGACTACGCGCATGGGCCTCTTCCGCCAGCCAGCGGGCATAGGCGAACTGATCGGCAGAGGTGATTGGGAAGCCGGTGTCATTGTCATGGATCTCGATATTGTCCGGCTCGACGGCATCGAAACCTTTGCTCTTGCACAGGTCGAGACGGGCGAGCATGACCGGCCTCAGCAGGTCGATCCGGCGGATGTCCAGCCATTTTTCCCCCGGCCAGCCTTCATAATCCTTGCCCAGCAGCTCCGGCGGGAAATGGGCAGCATCCGGACGCCAGTCTTCGCATGAGCCAACGGAAATGTACCCGATGACCTTGCGGCCCTGGTCATGTAATTTTTTCACCACCGTGGCAGCGTTGTCGAAAAGGTCAATATCAAATACCTGGGCAGCGACGGTCAGGTCGACCGGCGGTTCGGACAGCTGCCATTGCCAGGTCAGGCCGGGAGCCGGCAGCCACCAGGAAGGACGGGGGGGAGGGGAAGAGGGGATAGGAGTGCCTCTATACTTTGTGAATTTTGAATTGCGGCAAGTAAGCCTGGTTTTGGGCGAACATTTCGTTGACCAGGTTGCGGATCTCTGCCAGCGAGAGCACTGCGGCAGTCAGGGGGTCATTGCAAATGGCGCGGTAGAGCA
>JBEKEB010000155.1:0-8849 GCA_050014055.1 Anaerolineales bacterium
CTCCTGGCTACCAGTCCCATTTACCAGGAGATCTACGAATCGCAACTGGGCAACGGGAACGGAATCCATGCGGATGAACCGGAAAAGGTCCTGGAAGGGAGTGTGGTCAAATGAGCTTCCAATCCGGCGCTTCAACCAGCAATATCCGTTCGATGATGACGCCCCGTCGACCATCCGACCCCGGCAAAATTGAAAAGGCGAAAGACCCGCTCCGGGCGGTAAAGGGCCTGCTGCGTTTTCTCCTGCCATTCAGAACCGGCATGCTGATCGTTTTCGGCCTGGTTCTCATCTATACCGTCCTTGGTCTGATCGGCCCTTACTTGATGGGTCAGGCCATTGACCGCTTCATTACCACCAAACAAGCTGCTGGACTGGCCAGGATAGCACTATTAATGCTGGCAGTTTATCTGTTGAACAACCTGTTCCAGGCCATTGCCAACTGGGTCATGGCCGGCATTTCCCAGCGGGCGTTGAAACAAATGCGCAAGGACCTATTCACTCACCTGCAAACATTGCCAATCGCATTTTTCGACCGCAACCCGGCCGGCGAGTTGATGAGCCGACTGACAAACGATATCGACGCCATTAACCAAGCTGTCTCTCAAAATGTGACTTCCCTGCTTGCCAGCGTTCTAACCATGGTCGGGATCCTGATTGCCATGTTCGTCCTGGACCGCTGGCTGGCGCTGGCCTCCCTGTTGGTTGTCCCGATCATGTTCTGGTTTACCCAGTTTGTTGCCAAATATACCCGCAAAGGTTTCCAGCAACTCCAGAAACATCTCGGTGAGTTGAACGGAGTCATGGAAGAATCGATCAGTGGCCAGAAAGTAGTGAGAGCATTCTGCCGGAACGAGTCGGTGATCGATGCCTTCCGCGCCAGCAACCAGGATGTTTTCAAGGCTGGCGTTTATGCCAATTCGTATGCCCTGCTGTTGATGCCGCTGACTACGGTACTGGGCAATTTCTTTGTGATTGTCCTGGCCGGACTGGGCGGCTGGCTGGCCCTGCGCAATCTGGTTAGTATCGGCCTCATTGCCACCTTCATCAGCTACGGGCAGAACTTTACCAACCCGCTGCGCCAGCTGGCCAACCTGTATAACTCCATCCAGGCTGCCCTGGCCGGGGCGGAACGCGTGTTCGAGATTATTGATACGCCTTCTGAGGTGGATGATGGTCCGGAGGCGGTCCCGCTCTCCTCGGTCCATGGAGATGTGCGCTTCGAGAACGTCAATTTTGAATACCGGCCGGGCGTCCCCATCCTCAAGAACATGACCCTCGAAGCCAAGCCCGGGCAAATCTTTGCCCTGGTTGGTCCGACCGGGGCTGGCAAGACCACCATCATCAATCTGCTGACGCGTTTCTATGAGATCAATGCTGGCAGGATTACCATCGATAATAAAGATATCCGCCAAGTCCGCAAGGACGATCTGCGGCATGAACTCGGCCTGGTCTTGCAAGATACCTTCCTATTCTCTGACTCTGTCATGGAGAATATCCGCTTTGGACGGCTGGATGCTACCGATGAAGAGGTGGTCGCAGCTGCCAAAATGGCGGACGCCGACCATTTCATCCGCCAGTTGCCGCATGGCTACGATACCATGCTCTCTGAACGCGCCAGCAATCTCAGCCAGGGACAGCGCCAGTTGCTTTCGATCTCGCGTGCCATCCTGGCCGATCCATCCATCTTGATATTGGATGAGGCCACCAGCAGCGTGGACACGCGCACCGAGGCCCGCATCCAAAAAGCCTTGCTGCGTCTGATGGCTGGGCGTACCAGTTTTGTCATTGCCCACCGCCTCAGCACCATCCGGGATGCCGACCATGTGCTTGTGATCAACAATGGCGAGATTGTCGAACAGGGTACCCACCAGGAACTGCTGGATAAAAAAGGTTTCTACCACCACCTTTACCTCAGCCAGTTCAAGGGACAAGCGATTTAATATCTATTCTCGGCGGATCAGCCTGAAAATGCAATATTCTTCCGCCGCGGCTCGCGCGAGCCGCGGCGGAAGTTTTTATCTCGATGCTTGCATATCTCTTGGGGGAAGCGGAATTCCATCATCTTGACACTTTCTTGAAGCCTTTTGCCTCTATTTTGCCGGGTGCTTGATGAGTCTATCTGTACAATGGCACGTTGACATTTTCTTGAAGCCTTTGCCGCTGATTTTGCCATATGCTTGACATGTGCCTCAATAACTAAAATAAATGACTGGAACATTGCTCCGTATTCTGGTGGTGGACGACGAGCGCCCCATCCGGCGTTTCCTGAGCGCTTCCTTGAGCGGCCAATTTACCGTGCTGGAAGCAGCCACCGGGGAGGAAGCTCTGGCAATGGCCGTAACTGGCCGGCCAGATGTGATCATTTTGGACCTGGGACTGCCCGATATGGACGGTTTGGAAGTGACCCGCCGCCTGCGCGAATGGACCCAGATCCCCATCATCGTAGTCTCGGTACGTGACCAGGAAGAGCACAAGATTGCTGCCCTGGATGCCGGTGCGGATGATTACCTGACCAAGCCTTTCGGCGTGGGTGAACTGACCGCCAGAATGCGGGCCGCTCTGCGCCGCACAGCCCAATCCGAGTCGGCGCCGGTCTTTCAGAAAGACGATCTGCTGGTTGATTTGGCCCGGCGGAATGTCGTTAAACAGGGCCAAACCGTCAGCCTGACTCCCACCGAATACGACATCCTGCGCCTGCTGGTCCAGCATGCCGGGAAAGTTCTGACCCACGAGCAGTTGATCCACTCCATCTGGGGTAACGAAAGCGCCAAAGATGAGGAAGATTCGCATCTACTGCGGGTCAATGTCAGCAACCTGCGCCGTAAGATCGAAACCGATCCATCCCGGCCGCGCTACATCGTGACTGAACCGGGTGTCGGCTACCGGTTAAAGACAAGCTAATAAGATTCTGAAATCCCAAAAAACGGAAAGATAAAATGAGCTTTTTCTCAATTGGAATTCTTATCGTCGTTGTCGTAATCGCTTTGCGCATTTCTCCGCGCGAAAAGAAGGACCAGGCCCAGATTCATGGTGCCGGGCAGATTGCCATGCTGGCTGCCCTGGCCCTGTTTGGCGCAGATTTCTTTACTTCCTACTTTTATGGCACCGGCGAACTTATGAGCGTCCTGTGGCCCTATGGTTTACAAAAATGGGGCTACATCGGGGCGGGCGTAATTGCCTTTGCCAATATCTGTTTTGGCATACTGTATATGTATTCGCTGGCCCCCTTTAACGAAGGCGGCGGTTCCTACACTGCCTCCATGCGCTACCTGAAACCGACCCTCAGCCTGATGGTTGCAGTTACGCTCATCGAAGATTATGTTTTGACGATCGTGGTTTCAGCCCTCTCCGGATCCGATCAACTGCTCTCCATTACGAATTCCTACGGTACCGCACCCTGGTACTGGCACTTTGCCATCGGGGCAGTCCTGGCTGCAATAACCTGGTATCTCACCATCCGCGGCCGCGGTGAGTCAGCCTTTGTAAGCTTTGCGTTATTGGCAGTCTTCTTTATGCTTACCATTGTGGACTGGGGGGGCTTGATCGCAGCCGTCCATAACGGCGTGGCGGCCGCTCCTGCGATCGCTGCTACCCAACCAGCCACCGTGGCGGATGCCCTCTACCATCTCCTGACAGGTTCCATGAAAGGCATGGTGGCTTTGACCGGGTTGGAAGCCATGTCCAATGGCATCCAGTTTGTCATCAATGAAGACGTTCCACTGGTTAAATGGGGCAAGAAGCAACTGCCCCGCCTCAATAAAATTTGGAGCTTCTACAGCGGGAAGACCGGCGTTGGCCGCTTCGTGCAGACTGCCTTTCTGTTTTATGGTGGGGCAACAACCATTGTACTGACCGGTTTTGCGATCCACTTCAACGTCTTTGACGGCACCCTTGGCCGTACGCTGGTCGGGAACCTGGCCTGGATCGGCTTTGGGCAAATTCCGGGCGGAACTTTGCTCTACTGGGTCTATCAGAGCCTGGCGGTTGTTCTATTGGCTATCGCCTCGATGACCGCTTTTCAGGATGCCCAGGCCACCGAATGGCGGGATGTGGCCATCGGGGAAATCCCCGAAGTCATCATCTATCGGGATAAACGCGGCACCTTTACCCGCTCCGTGACGATCACTTTTGGACTGGCTGTCATCATCATGTTACTGGTCAAAGGTAGGACGGATGTCGCGGCGCCCTTCTATGGTGTGGGGGTATTTATACCGATAACGATCATGGGCTTGGCCATGCGGCAGCACATTCTAAGGACCTTAAAAGGTTGGGTGCGCCGTTGGGGCGGGTATGCGGCTTTATTCGTAGCCATATTGGCAGCTTCAGTCTGGGTCTTCCAGATCATCGGGAAGTGGGAAGAAGGCGGCTGGGTGCGGTTGATTTCCTTCAGCGTTTTGTTCATTTCGGCGCACCTGGTTATCCTGTCTCCGCTTGGCTACCGGGATCCGAAACAGATCCACCGCATCGTGCGTGATAAAGCGCGCATCCGCGGCGCCATGGCCTCCATCGTCGAATGGCAGGCCCTCAAGATGCAGGAATATCGCTACAGCCTGCTCGTGGCCATTGCCCGTTTCTGGCAGTTCTTCGGCGTCAATCGTCCGGTGCGCTACGACCCGCCGGCAGTTGCCGGGGACTACAATGAAGCCCTGCATGTCGACCATCCGGACGCCAAATCGTTGCTCGAGCAGTATCTCGATCAAAAGCCCACTACCCCCAAAGTAGGCGGCGCCCCCCGCCAGACTGCTCCCGGCGATGAAGAAGGCAAAGAAGAATAACTTTCCTTGACTCTCGGTTAACCAAAAAGCTTGCCGGTACCTGCCGTCAAGCTTTTTAATTATCTGCCGCAAGCAATTCAGATGAAATTTGACTATTTCTTGATAACTCCAAGCACTTTTTTGTGGGCGTAATGAGCATTTTTGGTACAAAATGGCAACATGAGCCAGTTTCTTTCCACCGAAACGATTGTCATTGAATTGCTCCTGGTCGTGACCGTGGTTGCCTTGGCGGTCAGACGTTTTACCATTCCGTATACCGTGGCGCTGGTCGTTGTAGGACTTTTGCTTACATTACAATCCCCGGCAAAGATAAATCTGACCCCTGAATTGATCCTTGCACTCTTCGTCCCGCCCCTGGTTTTCGAGGCGGCATTTCACATCAATTTCCAGGATTTGCGTCGTAACCTTACCAGTATTTTGGTTTTTGCTATACCGGGTGTTATTCTGACGATGTTAATCATTGGCGTGTTACTTACCCTAGCGACTAACCTCGGTCTGGTTTCAGCCATGGTTTTTGGCGCACTGATTGCTGCGACCGATCCGGTATCGGTTGTCGCCATTTTTCGCTCAATCGCAGTCCCGAAACGCCTCTCTGTGTTGATCGAAGGGGAAAGTTTGTTCAACGATGGGACGGCCATTGTCCTCTTTAACTTGGCTCTGATCGTTGCTCTGACCGGACACTTCAACCTGCTGTCCAGCCTGGGCGATTTTCTGCGCGTCTCGATCGGCGGCGTGCTGATTGGCATTGTGCTCGGCTGGCTAATTTCCCTTTTGATTGCCAGGGTCGATGATTACCTGATCGAGACAACCTTGACGACCGTACTGGCTTTCGGCTCCTATCTTCTGGCTGAGCGCCTGCAATTCAGCGGTGTCTTGGCTGTGGTAGCTGCCGGCCTTATTAATGGCAATCTTGGACCGCGCGGCATGAGCCCAACAACCCGCATCGTCCTGTTCAACTTTTGGGAATATGTCGCCTTCCTGGCGAACTCTCTAATTTTTTTATTGCTCGGCTTGCAAGTCAACATACCGGCATTGCTTGCCTCCTGGTCGTCTGTCCTTTGGGCCATCCTGGCAGTCCTGGTGGCACGTGCCGTGGTTGTCTATGGCCTGGGATGGATTCTAAATAAATTGGCAGACCCCATCCCAAGGCGTTGGCAGCATGTTTTGAATTGGGGTGGATTGCGCGGTGCTATCGCCCTGGCACTGGTCCTGAGCCTGCCGCCCAATTTCGTTGACCGTGACCAGTTTCGCTTGATGGCATTCGGAGTGGTCTTGTTCACCCTGCTGGTGCAAAGTACCACGATGCGTCCATTGATTCGTCGGTTGAGGATCATTACCCGCGATCCATCACAGGTTGAATATGAAAAGAGCCATGCTCGCCTGACATCCATGCGGGCGGCATTGAGTCATCTTGAACATCGCCATAAGGAAGGGCTACTATCCACCCATGTTTGGGATATTCTACGGCCTGAATATGAGAATCAAGTTCTGGTTTATAGAGATAAAGCCCGCCAGACTATCCAGGCTACCCCGGGCCTCGAAGCGGAGGAACTCGACACTGCGCGTCGGGAAGCGCTGCGTGCCCAACGTAGCGCGTTGCTTGGTCTGTACCGGGATGGAGTCATTTCCCAGGAGGTTTTCAGTGAACTAGGCGCGGAAATTGATATTCAACTTGGAAAAGAAGACCTTTCGTCGGTGGTCGAGGCCAAAGAGGCAGTCTCCAAGGACTGATCTAATAACGCTTACAGGGAATGTGTGGGTTATGTTAATCCACGCGGATTTGATTGTTTCTTGATGCTTTCCAGTGCTTTATTGTGTCGAATTTGACAGCGAAATGTGTATATTTATTGCTGGAAGAAAATGGGATTGATCCCGGAGGTTTCCTATGATTGACCTTTTGTACGTCGGACTGACCATCGTATTTCTGGCCGCATCCTGGGGATTCATCGTTGTCTGCGAGCGGCTGATGGAGGATAAGAAGAAATGAACATACTTTATCTCATCGTCGGCATAATCACACTGGTCCTGTTCATCTACCTTGTGATTGCCCTGTTGAAACCGGAGTGGTTCGAATGAACATCTTCAGTTGGTTGCAACTCATCTTTTACATGGTTGTCTTGATCGCCCTGGCCAAGCCGCTTGGCGGGTTCATGGCGCGCGTCTACCAGGGCGAACGCACCTTTCTCGACCCGCTCATGCGGCCGGTCGAGAAAATGATCTATCGCCTGTGCGGTGTGAAGCCGGACGAAGAGATGAACTGGAAGGTGTATGCCATCGCAGTCATGCTCTTCAACGTCCTGGGGCTGCTGGTTGTATATGCCTTCCAGCGTTTGCAGGGTTTCCTGCCGCTCAACCCGCAAGGCTTCGGCGCGGTCACCCCGGATTCATCCTGGAACACCGCCGTCAGCTTTGCCACCAACACCAACTGGCAGGGCTACGGCGGCGAGACCACCATGAGCTATCTGACCCAGATGCTGGCGCTGACCACCCAGAACTTCGTCTCGGCCGCCACCGGCATGGCCGTCCTGATCGCCATGATCCGCGGTATTATGCGCCATACTACCCAAACCATTGGCAACTTTTGGGTCGATCTCACCCGCTCCGTGCTCTATATTCTGCTGCCGCTGGCTTTTGTCCTAGCCCTGGTGCTCGTCTCCCAGGGCGTGGTGCAGACCTTCAGCCAGTATAAAACGGCGGACTTGCTGCAGCCCACCAGTTACCAGCAGGCCCAGACGGATGCCAGCGGCAACCCGGTCAAGGATGCCTCCGGCAACCCGGTCATGGTTACCGTACAGCAGACCCAGCAGGTGCTGGCTGTCGGCCCGGCCGCTTCGCAAATTGCAATCAAACAGTTGGGCACTAACGGCGGCGGTTTCTTTAACGTTAACTCGGCGCATCCATTCGAAAACTCGACACCGCTCTCCAATTTCCTGGAGACACTCTCCATCCTGCTCATCCCGGCCGCGCTCGTTTACACCTTCGGCAAGATGGTCGGCGACACGCGCCAGGGTTGGGCCATCTTGGCCGCCATGACGGTCATTTTTGTGGTGCTTTTGGCTGGGACGGTCTGGGCCGAACAGACCGGCAATCCGGCCATTGCCTCGCTGGGCGTGGATATCAAGCAGTCCAATATCAACCCGGGCGGCAACATGGAAGGCAAAGAGGTGCGCTTCGGCGTGGCCAGCTCGGCCCTGTGGGCCACCGCCACCACCGCCGCTTCCAACGGCTCGGTTGACGAGATGCACGACTCGAACATGCCGCTGGGCGGGATGATTCCTTTGTGGGAGTTGCACCTGGGTGAGGTGCTCTATGGCGGGGTCGGCTCCGGACTATATGGCATGCTGGCCTTCGTCATCGTAGGAGTGTTTGTGGCTGGGCTGATGGTCGGGCGCACGCCTGAATACCTGGGTAAGAAGATCGAGGCCTACGAGATGAAGATGGCTTCGCTGATCCTGCTCATCCCGGTCTTCACCGCCCTGGTCGGCACCGCCATCGGCGTTATGACCGCCGCCGGTCAGGCGGGAGTATTGAACCCCGGCCCACACGGCTTCACGGAAATCCTCTATGCCTTCTCGTCTGCCACTGCCAACAACGGCAGCGCCTTTGCCGGGTTGAGCGTGAACACCCCCTTCTATAACACCGCCCTGGGCGTCACCATGTTCTTCGCCCGCTACTGGCTGGCCATCCCAGCCCTGGCCATCGGTGGCTCGCTGGCTCTCAAGAAGAAAGTCCCGGCGGCCGGCGCAGGCACGCTTTCCACGCATACCCCGCTATTTATTTTCTGGCTGATCGCGGTCGTCATCATCGTCGGGGCGCTGGGCTTCCTGCCCGCCCTGGCGTTGGGACCGATCGTCGAACACTTAATGATTTTTCATTAGAATGGATTAAGAATGACCACTCAACTAAAAAAACGATCCACATTTCGGCGTGAGCTGTACCAGCGTGCGAGCCTCGATTCTTTTGTAAAGCACACCCCGCGCCGCATGGTGCGCAAGCCGGTCATGTTCGTGGTGGAAGTGGGCAGCCCGCTCACCCCCGTCTTGTGGATCCAGGCGCTCTTCGGCAAGTGCGAGC
>JBEKEB010000156.1:0-8828 GCA_050014055.1 Anaerolineales bacterium
TGCCTCGAACAGGCTGCCTTGCTGAGAATGTTTACCAAGCATGTCTCACTCCTGATTTGGTCTATCGCGGAGTGTACTCCCAAACCCCGAAAAACGCGAGCTTTTCGGCCGGGCTTCTAGGCTACCTGGGTTATCCGACCGAGGATGAAACTTTGCGCCCGTTCATGGAAGATATATTTAATACCTGGCTGAGCAAGAAGCATGAAACCAAACACCTGCGGGTGATCGACGGGCGTGTCCGGCGCTGCGCTTCGCAGGAGGGGTACGCGATCTGGTGCTCGTTGAGGCTGGGATTCGCGGACACCCGAACTGAGGAACTGGTCGGCCATCTTTTGAAATGGCAATGGCCGGACGGCGGCTGGAATTGCGACAAGGTTCCCGAAGCATACACATCATCGTTCATGGAGACGCTGATCCCGTTACGAGCATTAGGATTGTATGCCAAAGTTACAAGAGATACAAAAGCCAGGGTCGCCGCCGAACGTGCTACCGAGGTTTTTCTGCAGCGCCAATTGTTCAAGAGCCGCCGCGATGGTCAGGTGATCAACCAAAGTTTTGTTATGCTGCATTACCCGTGTTATTGGCACTATGATATTCTGTTCGGCCTGAAAGTAATGGCTGAGTCCGGGTTCATCCACGATCCGCGCTGCGCCGCCGCACTAGCCTTGCTTGAGTCCAAATGCCAGCCGGATGGGGGTTTTCCGGCAGAGGAATCTTTTGCCCGCACGAATCGCCCACAATTGAGCGGGTTCTCGCCAGTCAAGTGGGGCAGGACGAGCAAAAAAACCATAAACCCGTTTGTAACGGCGGACGCGCTCTATGTACTGAAGATGGCCGGGCGTCTACCGGAAGCAGTATAATCATTCAGACAGGAGACCTCCCATGACTGAACTTAAGCCCCTTCATTGGAAGCCCGAACCCGGAATCGGTTATACCGTCATTCGCCGCCCGGATGGCGGCATGAACCTGACCTTCACTGACCTCTCGGATGCCACCATCCAGCACTGGCACGATTTTGCACTGGAGCATTTGCTTGGCTCAGACCGCCTGACGCGCAACCTGTACGATCTGCGACAGGTAAAAGAAATTCCAGCGAAAGTTGTCAATGTAGCCATCGAAGTCAACAGCGACCCGGCCGCGCGCAACATCCGTGTGGCAGTGGTGGTTGCCAGCGATAAAGTGGCCAATGCCGTGCGGGAGTTGTACTACCAATCCTTACCGGAGACTTCCGCAGCCATCAAGATCTTCTCTGACATCGAGGTGGCGGAAACCTGGCTCAGCCGTCCACTTGACCAGATGGCTTGATCTCATCGGTTAGCATAACCTGGCTGTAGCCCGACAGGATTGCACATGCATCCATTGATTTTCGGTAAACGTTCCCTAACCTGGGGCGAGAGAACCTACGTTATGGGAATCTTGAATCTCACTCCGGACAGCTTTTCGGGGGATGGGTTGTTGGTTCCACCGCCGTCTGGCTCCCTGCTCAAGCCTAAAGAACCGGGGTTGGAAGAAGCTGGTCGTTTCCTCGCGGCAGGCACAGATATTCTAGATATCGGCGGTGAATCGACCCGTCCCGGCTCCCAACCGGTGGATGCCGAAGAAGAATTACGCAGGGTACTTCCAACCCTGCGAGCGATCTTGGCGGATTTTCCAGATGCACTTGTCTCCATTGATACGTATAAAGCTGCCGTGGCCGAAGAATCCCTCAAAGCAGGGGCTTCCATTGTTAATGATGTCTGGGGGTTACGCGCCGATCCGGACCTTGCCAGGGTGGTTGCCCGATACCATGCCGCGGTGGTGCTGATGCATAACCGTTCAAAACCTGCCAATGTGGAGGTTAGGGAGCAACTTGGCAATGCCTATCTCGGCGCAGAATATCAGAATTTATTGGAAGATATCAAACGCGAGTTGTTGGGGTCGGTAGACATCGCCCGCTCTGCCGGAATCCCGGATGAACGCATCATTCTGGATCCTGGTATTGGTTTTGGCAAAACGGTCGAGCAAAATCTCGAACTCATCAATTCCCTGGATGAGATCCGGGCTTTGGGTTTCCCGGTGTTGTTCGGGCCATCGCGCAAGTCCTTTATCGGGTACACGCTTAACCTGCCACCTGACCAGCGCCAGGATGGAACGGCGGCCTGTGTGGCCATAGGGATTGCGCGTGGAGCCGACATCGTCCGGGTCCATGATGTAGAGCCCATGCTGCGGGTGGCGCGCATGACGGATGCAATAGTAAGGCAAAAATGACCCATGCCATCTGAATACGATAATGATCTCCTGCGGGAAGGTATTCTTCATTACAAGGTAAAGGAATTTAACACTGCACGCAATTACATCGAACGCGCCCTGGAAAATGCCGACGACCAGGAAACAACGGCGCAGGCCAATTATTATTTGAGTTTGCTGAGCGACGACCCCATCCAGAAACGCAAGTATTTCGAAGAGACCCTGGCAATTGACATGACCCATGCCGAAACCCGGCGCGCCCTGGCCGTGCTGGATGGCAAGCTCAAAGCCAACGACATCATCGACCAGGATGGGATGCCCGTCCCGGTCAATGGTTCTGAAATTGTGCCGGCAGACGGTTTCACCTGCCCGAAATGTGGCGGACGAATGGTCTTTGCTCCAGATGGAGCAGCGCTAATTTGCGAATACTGCAACCAGAATCGACCATTGTCC
The DNA here is from genome assembly GCA_050014055.1 of Anaerolineales bacterium. GTDB lineage: Bacteria > Chloroflexota > Anaerolineae > Anaerolineales > Villigracilaceae > UBA877. The sequence continues at coordinate 2,680 of JBEKEB010000156.1, forward strand.
ACCACGGCAGGCACCACGGAACAGGATTTTATTGTTGCCATGGCAAATGGATCAGGCCAACGCAACCCGGTGGCAGTTCAGACTTTCAGGTGCCAGGGTTGTGGGGCTACTTTTATCCTTGCGCCGGATGAAATCTCTGCTACCTGCGCCTACTGCGGCTCGGTGCATGTAGTTGCTTTGGACGAGAAACTGCAGATGATTGAGCCAGACTCGATCCTGCCAATGGCCTTCGACCAGAAACAGGCCTCCTGGCATCTTGCTCATTGGGTGGGAAATATGAAGATCACGCCGCAAGAGCAGATTCAGGCGCAGCGCGGTCTGTATCTGCCGGTCTGGACGTTTGACATCATTGGTTCCATTCCGTGGAATGGCAAGGTTTACCGGGACAAGCGCGATGTGCCCGTCTCCGGCCAGAATGATGTCACTTCCAATGATGTCCGCATCCTCGGCTCGAAAAAGTTGGCCGACCTGATGGTAGAAACACTCCCTGAATTCGATATGTCCCACGCGACAGCATATGATGCGCGCATTCTGGCTGGCTGGATGGCCGATGTATACGATCTTCCCATGGCAAAAGCATCGTTGGAAGCTCGCCAGATCGTTGTGAAGCATATGCGTGAAATGATCCATCAGGAATTCGGCAAGGTATACAACCTTGGCTATTCCACTTCTGGTGTCATTGTTAGCACGTTCAAGCTCATCCTTGTACCGGTCTGGGAGACGGATATCAAAATCCACGAGCAAAACTGGCGCGCGCTTATCAACGGCCGGACTGGCTCCGTTCATAGCAAAATCCCGGAGCATGGAATGACCGGTTGGTTGGAAAATATGCTCGGAACCAGGCCTATGTGAACCGTCCAGGCGACCGATTGCCAATAAAAAATAACCGAATACTGCAATGTCAATATTAACCATTATCCGCCAGCGCCGTCATCGTCGCAGCCAGACTCAAAGCAGCGCCCGACAGCGTTCCCAACGGCTGGCTTTTGGGTTCGGTTTTGCTATAAGTGCGGCACTGGTGCTGGCTGTTCTGGCTGCAGTTCTGGTATATGCCGGACTGACAAGCGGCCTGCCACCGGTCGGGGAATTATCCGTCCTGTTAAATCCCAATGATGGCCAATTGTTACAGCCTACGCGTCTTTATGATCGCACCGGTCAGCATCTGCTGGCTGTCCTCGCTTCCGACGATGGGCCGCGCATCTACGCCCATCTCAGTGAATTGCCCCAAACTCTGGTCAACGCCACCGTGGCCCTGGCCGAACCGAATTTCTGGTCTTCTCCCGGATATGTGGTCGGCGGCTGGCAGGATCCCGAAACCCATCCCACCCTGGCACAGCAATTGGTATCCGAACTGCTGCTGGGAGACGAGCCGGCTTCGCCGCTGCGAGCCATCCATGAACGCATGCTGGCTGCACAAATCACAGCCACCTACGGGCGACAGCAGGTGCTGGAATGGTACCTTAATAGCGTCGATTACGGTCATTACGCCTACGGCGCTGAAGCCGCCGCACAGCTCTACCTCGGCAAATCGGTTACACAAATCGACTTGGGAGAGGCTGCCCTCCTGGCGGCCATCAGCCAGGCTCCTGCCATCAATCCCATTGACGCGCCCCGGCAGACTGAATTAAACCGCCTGCAAGTCATCCGGGATATGCTAGAACAGGGATTAATTACCCCGGCGGACGCATCACAGGCTGTTCGAAACCCTCCTTCCACCCGCAACCAACTAACGGTAGAAGAAGGAACAGAAGGTAACGGAAGCATCGCCCCGGCTTTTGTCAACCTTGTACTTTCCCAATTGGATATGCAATTCGGCACTGGCCGGGTGGAACGCGGCGGTTTGACCATTACAACCAGTCTCGATTATGACCTGCAATTGCAATCCCTCTGCGCCGCCCAGACTCAACTCCAACGCCTGGCTGGATCCAATGCGGATGTGGCCGCAGCAGACGGGTCTGCCTGTTCTGCTGCCAACCTGTTGCCTGCCCTACCAACCGGTGAGAGCCTGCCGCAAGCATCTGCCAGCATCCTCATGCTTGACCCACAGACCGGGCAGGTGCTGGCAGCTGTGGGAGATTTGCAGGCGGGCGTGCAAACTGCTGCGCTTTTATTGCACCCTGCTGGCACAATTATCACCCCATTCATCTACCTGACCGGTTTTTCGCGCGGTCTCAACCCCTCTTCGCTTAGTTGGGATATCCCAGGCAATACCCCGGCACTCGGCCAGATCTATCATGGTCCCGTGCGCTTGCGTACGGCCCTGGCAAATGACTACCTCCCGCCGGCCATAAATCTGCTTGAGCAAATGGGGCAGGAAAGTGTGGAAAGCATCGCGGCTCCATTTGGCGTGAATTTCCCTTCCGGTGTACACCTTCTGCAGGATGATTTCGATACTTCTCCGCTCAGTCTGGCGGAGGCTTATGGCATCTTCGCGAATAACGGCACGCTGGCCGGGCAGACCATTGGCAACAGCAATCTCCGTTCCTCGGCAGTTCTGGAAGTAAGCAGCCTAGACCATTCCATCTGGGCCGATTGGACGGCCACCCAGACACGCCCGCTACTCAGTCCACAACTGGATTACATCATGAACCAGGTCCTGAGCGACGAGACAGCCCGCTGGCCATCGCTGGGGCATCCCAACCCGCTTGAAATCGGCCGGCCGGCCGGGGCGAAACTGGGAAATTCTCTGGATCTTTCAGGAGCATGGGCGGTAGGGTACACGCCTCAGCGCGTGGCGGTCGTTTGGATGGGAACGGGGTCTGGAAAGAGCGCTAGCACAATTTCTGGTCCCATGCCGCCTCTTCTTTCCGCGGATCTTTGGCATGCCCTGATGCAGTACGCCGTTCGCGACCTGCCGTCTTCAAGCTGGGATATGCCCTCCGGCATTGTGACCGCGGCGGTTTGCGACCCGTCCGGCATGCTGCCAACCCAGGCCTGCCCGAATGTGGTAAATGAAATTTTCCTGGATGGACGCCAGCCTGTACAGACCGATACGTTGTTCCAGACTTTTCAGGTAAACACCGAGACCGGCCTGCTGGCGACGGTCTTCACCCCTCCAGAACTGGTTCAGAAGCGTAATTACATGGTTGTACCGCCAGAGGCGCGTCTATGGGCCAAGAACGCCGCTATCCCTGCACCCCCAACGGCCTATGACACTTTCCAGGAGCCAGCTGTGCAACCCGACGTGCACATCAGCTCCCCGGAGATGTTTGCAGACGGGCGCGCCAAGCTCGAAATCCGCGGCAGCGCGGCCGGCGCGAACTTCGCCTGGTACCGGTTGGAATATGGCCAGGGACTTTATCCAAGCGGGTGGGTGCAGATTGGCTCAGACAGCCACACTGCGGTGACGGAAGGTCTCCTTGGCGAGTGGGATACAACAGCCCTGAACGGGCTTTACTCCATGCGCCTGATGGTAGTACGCAGTGATCAGCGCGTCGACCAGGCTGTGGTGCAGGTAACATTGGATAACACGCCACCACAAGTGGCCATAACATATCCGCAAGCCGGGCAAACAATCAGTGCCGCGCAGGAACCGCAGGTTGCGCTGCAAGCCCAGGCCAGCGACCCATTTCTGACAAAAGTGGATTTTTATATAGATGATGTTCTGGTGGGGGAGTCTAGCATGGCACCCTTCGGCGTTGTCTGGACTGCCAAAACCGGCGGACATACATTAAGTGTAGTGGCAACCGACCAGGCCGGGAATACAACTGAAACCGAGGTCAATTTTAAGGTGGGAAAGTAAAAAAAATACGACTACCCAAAGCGGTGGTTGCCATTTGCAGTTTCCAGACCATCCCCACAATCTTGTCGTTCTTTATTCTATAACAAACAATCCGTGCTCAATCTATTTTTTCTTAAATAATTCTCCCAAACCAAACAGGAGCGCTGCGCACACAAGCAGGATGATACCATCCAGCCGGGAAAGCCAGATGGCAAACCCGGATAAAATTGCTGCGACAGTAGAAATGATATACCAGAGGCGTTTGCTCTTTAGCCAGCCTCGTAAAGAAAAATAGGCCAACAGCAAAGCCAGCAATAAGAGAACGCAATTAATCAGGATTTTGGCCACCACAGATTCTCCTCTCTCGTTGGGCAACTGCATTTTACGTTATTTTCAGCCAACCCGCTATAGCCCTGGGCAACATGGCAAAGAGACCGATCAATGCCAGTATGCCCGCGCCGGTAATCAGCGACGCAGCCACGATCTCCAGCGCGGTAACAAGGTACCTTCCCCGCCAAAGCCGATCGAACCCTGCCTAGGCAGATTTTGGACTTCTCCCAAATAACCACAGGTATAGAGCTAAGGTGGTGAAGACCGTCAGCCACCAGCCTCAGAAATTCTGCAGGGGAATGGCGATGTAGGCCCTTTTAGCATCCCAGACCCAGACCCCTCCCAGCCACTCTAATCGGGTCCATTATCAGGTTCCAGGCAGTCATCACCAGCCCATCGGTCACTGCCACGGCCAGAATCCTTTGCCAGCGGCCTGCCCTGAAAGGGTTCCTAGAAGAGGGTTTCAACTGGTCGGCGATGACAAAGGAAGGATAACTCATCATGAACCAGGCCAGCGAGATGAGGTAGGGCACAAGCCCCAGGAACTTGGGACCAAGCTGGTCGGTGTAATGATATGGGCCGTAGATCCAAGCGGTTGCCACGCCAACACTCTCGAACATCAGACTGATTATAAAAACCAGTGTCAGCAGTCACAAAGCGCGCCGACAGCCTTCGCGCTGTTTGGCATGCAGAATGGCAATGGCAGAACCGGTCAGGGTGACAAGGGGGGTGGTAAAACGGGAGGATACGATTTCCAGAGCGGTACCAAGAATGGAATAGATTGTTATAAGAGCATACAAAATCAGCAAGGCAAGGGTAATTCACCGTAATGTCATTTTAGCTCCTGAAAGCAACCCTTTATCTAATTATAAGGCTTTAGGGACACAGGGAATTCCTGAGATGAAAGGAATGGCATGGGTGTGTTGAGAAGGTTTCGGAACGCCGGGCATGCTGGGGGGGTTGCAATGGACGAATAAGTTCGCCGGTCTAACCGGTCATTTATACACAAAATCTCTACGCAGCACTACATCGTTGGGTGTATACTCCCTTCACAAAATCCTAGCAGGAGAATGCCATCATGAAACGTGCAGTCAGTATCAGCATTGGGTCACCCAAGCGCGACAAGGCGGTCACCGTCAATTTGCTGGGCGAGCAGATCAGCATTGAGCGCATCGGCACGAATGGGGATATGGAAGCCGCCGCGCTCAAATACAAGGAACTCGATGGCAAGGTGGATGCATTCGGTGTGGGTGGCGCGGATCTGGGTTTGATGGTGGATGGCAAATGGTACCGTCTTTATTCGGTCGAGAAGATGGTGCGCTTTATCAAAGAAACGCCGGTGGTCGATGGTACCGGCCTGAAGAATACCCTGGAAAGAAAAGCAGCGCCTTTTGTGGAAGCCAAACTGGGCGACTATATTCAAAAGAACGGCGGGAAGAAAGCCTTTGTCATGACAGGGGTGGACCGCTGGGGTCTGGCGCACGGGTTTGTGGAAGCCGGTTATGAATGCACCTTTGGCGATTTCATGTTCTCCCTGGGTATGAACATTCCTCTGCACACGGAAAAGCAGATCAAAACCCTGGCCGGGATACTCATGCCAATCGCCGGACGCCTGCCCTTCGAATGGGTTTACCCGACCGGAGAGAAGCAGGAAGAACGCAAGCCCAAGTACCCGAAGTGGTTCAAGTGGGCCACCGTGGTGGCAGGCGACTGTCTTTATATCAAGCGCTACATGCCGGACGATATGCAAGGCAAAGTGGTAGTGACAAACACCACCACAACGCAGGATGTGGAGCTCTTCCGAAAATGCGGTGTGAAATATCTGGTCACAACAACACCGATTCTGGAAGGACGCTCATTCGGAACTAACATGATGGAATCGGCCCTGATCGCCCTTTCAGGTAAGAAACGCGCCCTGACTCATGACGAATACGAGGAAATCCTGACAAAACTCGGTTTCGTACCGTCTTTGCAGGAATTGAACTAACCAACCAGGCAGGGCTCGCTGTTTCCATAAATAGAAAAAGTAAGCATTTTTGATTTTTCATAAGGAGTCATAAGATGGATGCAATCGTCACTGCAGGTGGAATCCCGCTCC
>JBEKEB010000157.1:0-8619 GCA_050014055.1 Anaerolineales bacterium
AGGCAGCAGAGCAACCATGGATAATCCGTTCCAATTAAATCCAGATGAATCGATCCTTTTCCTCAGCCGACCATCCCACCAGTGGTATAGGTTGTTGGGAGGATCGGGATCGGAATCCTAGAAGTCATTATTTTCATGCTCCTGTCCTTAATATCTTTCACCAGTGTTGGAAAGACCATCCTGGGACATTTCTCTCCGCCGGCTTTTCAGAATGGTTAAATCGGGCCCTTTTCCAAGGCATTTTTCCAATCCTGATAGCTGCCTAGTTCGCTGAAGATACAGCCAGGATCTTCACCAGCGAGTTCATCCTGACCAGCCAGCGTATCTGGACCAGAGGCTCTCCTTATGCCTAGACTTCCGGAAAGGAGACCCCTTTAACAAATATCCAGTCCAATTCCGCCCGACGGGATGGGGTTTTTATCCACCTAAAAAACACCAAAAAGGTTCAAGTGCTTATGTTCCCGAATGGCAAGCAAATCGTGGAAGCTTACACCCGTTTCACAGGGAAAACCGGCACCTTTTGATCCTGGCAGGTTTCAGGGGAAAAAAGGCTACCGACGAAAGTCCGACCGGAGCGAGAAGGTATCGCAGATAATCAGTCTTTGGTGACCTTTTTTGCTTCCTGCCAGAGAACTTCCATCTCATCCATGGTCATGTCAGAGAGGTTTCTGGACTGCTTTTTTGCCCCGGCTTCCACATGGGCAAAACGTTGCCTGAAACGCATATTGGCCCCCCGCAAAGCAGACTCGGCATCAATTTTCTTCCAACGCGCCAGGTTGACCAATGAGAAAATCAGGTCACCCATTTCACCAGCCAATTCCTTTTCATTATCAGCCTGACGGACTTCCTGGATTTCCTCGGCAATTTTCTCGAGAACGCCTTCGATCTCCGGCCAGTCAAAACCGACCCGGGCAGCCCGGTCCTGGTAATCCTGGGCCTGGAGCAACGCCGGCAGCGCCAGCGGGACACCATCCAGAAGGCCTTTTTTTGGTTCCTTGCTACCGGCGCGCTCTTCGGCCTTGAGCTTTTCCCAGTTTTTCAACACGTTGCCGACCCCATCCACCTTTGTTTCCCCAAAGACGTGCGGATGGCGGCGGACGATCTTGTCGTAAATGCCTTTAAACACATCTGACATGCCGAACTCGCCCTCTTCACTGGCAATCTGGGCGTTTAACACAATCTGGAGCAGTAAATCACCAAATTCCTCGGTCATTTTATGAGTGTCTTCAGAATCGAGCGCTGCCAGGGCCTCGTAGGACTCTTCCAGCAAGCTGGCGCGCAGGCTCTGGTGGGTTTGCTCTTTATCCCAGGGACAACCATCCGGAGCCCGTAAATGGGCAATGATTTCCTGGAACGCTTCGAACGAGGTGCCTTCACCCAAGGGCGAGACGTAAAGCACCGTGAGCAAGCCGATATATTCAGAGCGGTCAATTTTGTAGAGCGGCAGATCCTCAACCAATTCAGCCTGTGTCCCGGCAGCGTGGACCAGGCGAACCGGATGCTCGTCAGGATAGACAGCATTGAGCGTCATCTTTACTTCTGCGGCAACCATGCGGGAGTAAATCTGGGCAACCAGAGCAGGCATATCCGGTGGGAAGGCCGGCAGATGTGCCTGGCTCAATTCCAGCGCATCCACAAGAACCAGGCGTGGATATGGGTCCAAGCCAAGGGCAGCAAAAACAGGCTCCAGGAAAGAAATTCCGCTTACCATCTTCAGCGGCAAACCGGCAACCCGGGCGCGTTGTGCGATCACCGGACAGGTGGCCTCCGCCAGAAACGGGTCGCCCGGAACGGCGTAGACAACGCCTTCTGCCCGATGTCCCAATTCCAGAACTTTTTCAACGATTGCGGAATAAACCTGCTCAAAGGAGTCGCCTGTGTCATACAAATCATCGAAAGAATGAACTTTGACAGAGGCTGGCAGTCCCGCAATCGTGGGATGTTGTTTGGTACGCAGCCAAATTTCGTCTATGGAACCAATGACATCCCAGGCTTCGCGTGTAAGTTTGGCAGGATCGCCGGGGCCAAGGCCGAGCAGGGTAATTCCAGGCATAGGGAACTCCTAAAAGCTAGAAACTAAAAACAGAAGGATTAATGTAAAACGTAATGCGCAAAACGTAACATCAAGCGTTACGAATCGCGCATCACGTTTTGCGTTTTACGAATTGATCTACCGCTTGGTGTAGGTCGGAGCCTTGCGGGCACGCTTCAAACCGGGCTTCTTGCGTTCCTTCACACGCGCATCGCGTGTCAGGAAGCCTCCTTTGCGCATGGCTGAAACATTTTCAGGATTCATTTTGACCATGGCACGCGCCAGGCCAAGTTGGACTGAATCAGCCTGGCCAGTCACGCCGCCGCCGGTGACGACGACACTGATATCATAAGTTTTGGCATCCTGTCCAGCTGCCTTGAGGACAGCCAGAATCGCCTCAAGATCACCCAGCCGGTTGAAGTATGCCGGGGCTTCTTTTTTATTTACGATGAATTGCCCTGAACCACTCATTATGCGCACGCGGGCAATGCTTTGCTTGCGGCGTCCAACACCTTCATAATATTGCACAGACATATTCCTGCTCCTTTACGCGACCATCTTCGGAGTCTGCGTGGCATGCGAATGCTCCGCGCCGCTGTAGACTCTAAGCTTTGTCATAAGGTGGTGACCCATCTTATTATGCGGCAACATGCCCCAGACTGCAGAACGAATAACACGGTCAGGGTGGTTTGCCAACTGGTCACGCAGACTGATTGTTTTCAAGCCGCCGGGGTAGCCCGAATGGCTATGGTACATTTTCTCAGTCAGCTTGGTGTGGGTTTTTGTGCCAGTGACGGTTATTTTCTGGGCATTGATGACAATCACAAAATCGCCCATCTCGACGCCCGGGGTAAAGGACGGTTTGTGCTTCCCCAGCAGGAGTCCGGCAATCTTGGTTGCCAGGCGCCCGAGGGTCTGACCGTTGGCATCCACCAACAACCACTGGCGGTTTATCTCAGCAGCTTTAGGATAGTAAGATTTAATCACTTTCATCTCTCCAAATAACAGACTAAACAAATATCTTCTCAATAAAAATGATGGTGGGTGTGCTGGCGGTGTTGCCGCCCAGTCACCCCATCCCCCAATTTATTGAGGTGTCACCTAACAAAATCAACCCAGATTATCATAACAGACTTCAACTAACGTCAGGCCGCTGGCTGGGGCAAGGCTTGCAGGGATCTGGCTGCGGGCTGCCTGCCCAACCTCAGAGGGGTCATCCAGTGCCTCGAGCAACGTTTTTGCAGAAAGCCTGGCCTGCCCGACCGCCACCTGGGCATAAACCAACCGGCGCACCATCCGATACAGGAAGGCATCGGCCCGGATTTCGAAGATCCACTCATCACCGAGCTGTTTCCATCCGGCAGCCATTACCGTTCGAACCGTGCTGCCTGCGGAACGGGGCGGGGTACCGAATGCGGCAAAATCGTGTCTTCCAGGCCAAATATCGGCCAACGCCTCCAAGTTTGCCACCGGCGGCCATACGCGCCAGGCATAGCGTTCCCGCAAAGGATCCCGTACGCTGGCACAAAACAACCGGTAGCGGTAGCAACGGGAACTAGCCTGGAAGCGCGGGTGAAAATCATCAGCCGCTGCCTTCACTTCCCAAACAGCCATATCTCGGGGCAAATAGGCGTTCAGGGCATCCTGAAGTTCATGCAGGTCATGCATCCATTCTAAGTCGAAAGCCGCTACCTGCCCATTGGCATGGGTGCCGGTATCAGTGCGTCCGGCCAAATACACCGTTTTCGCATGCCAACCGAGTTTTCCCAGGGCCTTTTCAAGCTCACTCTGCACTGTACGGGAATCTGTCTGACGCTGACTTCCGAGAAAGTTGGTGCCGTCGTACGCGAGGATAATCTGGTAACGTGCCATGTACAACTATCGGCGATCAGCTAGTAGCCTGCACCACCGACCGCCTCTGACGAACAGAGGATTACTCTTCTACAAGTTCGATTATTGCCATCTCGGCCTTATCGCCAAAACGAGGGCCAAGCTTCATCACCCGGGTGTAACCACCGGGCCGGTCAGCGAAACGAGGGGCAATTTCGTCAAATAATTTCTTTACCGCTTCGTTGCTGTTGTTGCCCAGTCTACCGGCAATAAGCCGGCGGGCCGCCACTTTCTCAGAGTCGCTGGCATCCTTAACCTTGCGGGCAATGGTAATCATCCGTTCCGCTTCCCCTCGAATGGCAGCGGCCTTGGTGGTGGTGGTACGGATGCGCTCGTGCGTGAAGAACTGTTTGATCAGATTGCGCCGCAAGGCGATACGGGCGCCCTTGGTTCGATTGAGTTTATAACCTGCTACTTGGTGTCGCATTTCTAAATTACTCCGAGTCTTTCTTGAGTTCGTCCTTGAGATAGCCCTTCTCCTGCATCTTTGCACGCAGTTCGTCCAGACTTTTCTCGCCAAAATTTCGGATGGACATGACCGCCTGGTCACCCTTCTCGAGCAGCTCAAGCACATCCCCAACGGTGGTAATACCGGTGCGCTTGAGCGAATTGAATACCCGAACCGAAAGGTCCAACGATTCAACCGGGGTTTCTGCCACTTCACTGGTCAGATGCGAACCGGCAATTTCCTTTTCCATGGTAATGGTTAAGGTTTCTTCACTGATGCCGGCGATATAACGCAGATGCTCGATAAGAATTTTGGCGGAGGCGCTCAAAGCCTTCTCAGGCGAAATTGCACCATCAGTCCAGATTTCCAAGACAAGTTTGTCATAATTGGTACTCTGGCCAACCCGTGCCGCCAGGACTTCCCAATTCACGCGCTTTACCGGGCTGAAAATGGCATCCACCGGCAGCTCACCGATGGGCATCCGCCCCCGTTCATTGGACGGAGCATAGCCACGACCGCGTTCAACGATCATCTCGATGTCAAGGCGGGTCTTGGAGTTGTCGGCGGTGAAAAGGTACAGGTCTGGGTTAATGATTTTAACCTCGGGTGAAGTTATGATATCCGCGGCAGTAACAACACCTTCTCCGCGCACTTCCAGGTGCATGCGGGTTGCATCCACATCTTCGAGAATCAGACGCACCTGCTTGACTTGCAGCATCACCTGCATAATATCTTCACGCACGCCCGGAATATCAGTGAACTCATGCAAGACATCGACTATGCGAATGGAGGTCACTGCCGCACCTTCCAGCGAGGATAGCAGCACACGCCTTAAGGCGTTGCCCAAAGTCACACCATAACCGTGCTCCAATGGGCTGATAACGAACTTGCCATAATTACGAGCTTCCGCTTCGCGCTCGATCTTCGGCATCACCATGTTCGTGATAGTCACGATACACCTCTCCCGGCGTACGGAACGGTACGCCGCGTCTAAGAGAACAGACTCGGATTAGCGCGAGTAGTACTCGACGATTAATTGCTCGTTCAGGTTACCGTCAATCTCAGGACGTTCCGGTAAACGCAGGAAATTACCTGAGAGTGAATTGATATCACGGCCCAGCCATGCAGGGATATTGCGAGTCTCGGCTATTGAGGCCAATTCCTTGAAATAGGTCGCATCCAGCGAACCTGGACGGACGGTAACAACATCACCAGCGCCCAAGGTCATGGAAGGGATGTCTGTCCGACGGCCATTGACCGTGAAGTGGCCGTGCGTAACCAGCAGACGCGCCTGGGCCCGGCTGGATGCAAATCCCAGCCGGAAGATGACATTGTCAAGACGGGATTCGAGGATCTGCAAAAGCATTAGGCCGGTAATGCCACGCGCCTTTAGCGCTTTTCCATAATAGCGCCGGAATTGGGCTTCATAAATGCCATAGATGCGGCGAGCTTTTTGCTTGGCACGCAACTGCTTGGCATAATCCGACTCGCGGCCCTGGCCACCGCGTCCGCCTCGGCCACCTGTGCGGCCGTGCTGACCGGGTGCAAATCCACGGCGCTCAAATGCGCACTTGGGAGTAAAGCAACGCTCTCCCTTTAAGAATAATTTTTCACCTTCACGCCGGCACAGTTTGCAGGCCGGCCCTGTATATTTCGCCATACGTACTTACCTCTCTCACCTGAACTAAACGCGACGCTTCTTGGGAGGCCGGCATCCATTGTGCGCAACCGGCGTTATATCCGAAATGGATTTAACCTTAAGACCCATCGATTGGACCGCACGGATTGCAGATTCACGGCCGGGACCAGGACCTTTGACAAACAAGTCCACTTCCTGAATGCCGATAGTCTGAGCAGCCTTGATGGCCTGTTCAGCCGCCAAGCGAGCCGCAAAAGGAGTGCTCTTGCGGGAACCTTTGAACCCGACGGATCCGGCGCTACCCCAACACAGGGTGTTGCCATCGGGGTCAGTCACCGTAACAATGGTGTTATTAAATGAAGCGAAAACATGCACCTGTCCGGAAGACAGGCTGCGCTTCCCTTTTTTAGCGCCGCCGGAGCGGCGCGCAGAGCGTACAGTCTGAGCCATAAAACCTCTCTCGTTCCTGTTAACGGATTATTTCTTACCGCCCTTGCGGCGTCCGCGTCCGGCAACGGTTTTCTTGGGACCTTTGCTGGTGCGTGCATTGGTGCGCGTGCGTTGTCCGTGGACAGGCAAATTGCGGCGGTGGCGCAAGCCGCGGTAGCAGCCAATCTCAACCAGACGCTTGATATTCAACTGTTCCTCACGGCGCAAATCGCCTTCGACTTTCCAGTTCTTCGAGATGTACTCGCGGATCGCTGAAACTTCGGTCTCCGTCAAATCTTTAACGCGTGTATCTGGGTTGATTTTGGTCGCCGCCAGAATCTCACGCGAGCGCGTCGGGCCAATCCCAAACAGGTAATTCAAGCCCACTTCAACACGTTTATTACGCGGGAGGTCAACACCTTCAATTCTTGCCATGTTTTACTATCCTTGTCGCTGTTTATGCTTAGGATTTTCGCAGATGATATACAATCTGCCTTTGCGCTTGACAACCTTGCACTTCGCGCAGCGCTTTCGAATGGAGGGACCAACTTTCATGATAGCTTTCTCCTTACTACAGTTATTCAACCAAAGGCTGAATTATACTTGCTCTGACATTTTCCGTCCAGTTTCGGAGGTGTCTTTGCTGGCTGGTTACGGGACAGTCAGGACGAGAGGGTCGCCTTCGGTGACGGCTATAGAATGCTCATAGTGCGCCGTCAATGACCCATCAGCAGAGACAACCGTCCACTGGTTTGGCAGGACACGCGTCCGGTATGTGCCAACCAGAACCATCGGTTCAATGGCGATGGTCATACCGGGTCGTAATAGCACACCGGTTCCCGGGGTGCCATAATTTGGCACCTGCGGCCCTTCGTGCATTTTCCGACCAACACCATGTCCGGTGTATTCACGGGTGACCTGGTAGCCCTGCGCCTCCACAAATTGCTGGATGGCAGCAGAGACATCGCCCGTCTTGTTACCAGCGCGCATCATTGCGATGCCAACAAACAGCGCTTGCCTGGTCACCTCGATAAGTTTGCTGGCGAGTGGTGAAATCTGTCCTATTCCAGCCGTGAAAGCAGCATCGCCGACATACCCTTCGACGACCGCCCCACAATCTATCGAGATAATCTCGCCTTCCTTGAGCTTCCGTTTTCCAGGGATGCCGTGCACCAGCTCTTCATTGATGCTGGCACAAATGGATCCGGGAAACGGTGGTTGCCCATAATTCTTGAAAGGCGAGTACGCGCCGTGTTTCCGCAGAGTTTCCTCAGCAGCCGCGTTGAGGTCTGCAGTAGTGACGCCGGGTTGTAAAAGTTCCCGAACGGATGCCAACGCCAGAGCGTTGACACGTCCGGCCTCGCGCATTAGCGCAACTTCAGCCGGGCTTTTGATATTTACATCACGATCCCAAGCCATATTACTTTCCAATCACCGCCAGCAAATCCGCGCTGACTTTCTCGATCGGACGGGCACCATCAATTTCAGACAACAATCCGCGTTCCCGGTAAAAAGCGATCAAGGGAGCAGTCTGAGCAAAATACACCTGAATACGCCGGGTGACCGTTTCCGCCTTGTCGTCATCGCGCTGATAAAGTTCCGAACCATCCAAATCACATACGCCGGGTTTCTTGGGCGGGTTGGACTTCTCATTGAAGATATGTCCCTGTGCTTTGCAGGTCCAACGCCCGCTCAAACGGTCCACCAGGGTGGCTGCGGAAGCCGCGATGTATGGAACAATGCTGACCTGCCCGCCAAACTCAGCCAGCAATTTTCCCAGCGCTTCAGCCTGCACGGTGGTGCGCGGGAAACCATCCAGCAAGGCGCCAGCTTTGCAATCCGGTCGGGAGAGCCGGTCGCGGATCATGCCAATCGTGACATCGTCCGGCACCAACTCACCTTTATTCATGAAGGATTGCGCCATTCTACCGAGTTCGGTACCGTTCTTGATATTCTCCCGGAACAGGTCACCTGACGAGACATGGGGCAAGCCGGTAGTCTCAGCAATAATTTTTGCTTGCGTGCCCTTTCCAACACCAGGAGGACCGAGGAGAACGATAAACTTTTGCATTCTAAACCGCTTACTTTACCAGCCGGGCGTCGTCGTATCCATGCAGTTTCAGTTCGGCGTCAATATTCAGGAATGTGTCGCGTACGACACCAACAACGATGAGCAGACCG
>JBEKEB010000158.1:0-8451 GCA_050014055.1 Anaerolineales bacterium
CAGAGAACTTCACGTACCTGGCAGAAGAAGATCAATATGTCTGCCCGCAAGGGAAGAAACTGGATTATTTTTTTACCAAGAAGAATATCAGTGATAACGGATACGAAAGTAGTCGACGCGTCTATGCATGCTTGGATTGCCAGGCATGCCCTGTGAAAATCGCCTGCACAAAGTCCAAATATAACCGCAGGCTATACGTTGGAGTGGAATTACTGAAGATGAAAAAGATAGCTCATGATAATTTGGAATCTCCGCGTGGAAAGGAAATGCGTTCCAAGCGTCCGATTGAGGTCGAATCTGTCTTTGGCAGGCTGAAACAAAACTGGGGATTCAGAAGATTCCTGCTCAGGGGCAAAGATAAGGTCAATACAGAGTGGGGCATCCTCTGTATCGCCCATAATTTGGCGAAAGCAGCAGTCTGATAAAGCTGCTTTTTATTTTCAATTTTCCTTTGAGCAAAATATAACCAAAATCTACCTCCTATAACGAAAAAGAGGCTGCCTTTTTAGACAGCCCCCTTTTTGGTTCTTGCTCCTGATGGAAAACGGTGGATTATTATCCGGCAAAATAATCAACCGCCTGCTTGACATGCAGCACGCCGTCAAACTTCAGGCTTTTACCGCCTTTGGTCAGGTGGCCTTTCTCGCCATCCTGATCGCCCAGGCAGGTTACGATGATATCACCGCCGCTGACGTCCTCTTTCTCGGTATAGGAGTTGGTGGTCACAATTACATGAGTCCCGGCCGCTTTTGCAGCCAGCACGCCATTCCTGGAATCCTCCACGACCATGACTTCATCCGGTTTAAAGCCTGTTTTGGTGAGAGCCAGGTTGTAAATCTCTGGATCGGGCTTCTTATGGCTGACCACGTCCCCGGCCAGCACAATGTCGAACTTGATGTCCGCCAGAATTTTCTCGGTAATCGCCTTGGCAGCCTGTTCATTGGAGGTTGTGCACACGCCAATCTTCATACCGGCTTGCATGGCCTCCTTCATGAAGCGGTGGATACCGGGACGCAGCGGCAGTTTTCCGGTCTCGATCAACTCGACGAAAATGGCTGTCTTGCGCTTATGCATCTCCTTGATGAGATCATCCGCCTGGTCCGGTGGAATGGGCTTGCTGAAGCCCCTGGTCTGCAGGTGATGCTTCATGCGTTCCTTGCCACCCGCGATCTGGAGCAGATCGTGGTAGTAATCCACGCTCCATTCGTCAGTGAAACCAAATTCTTTGAAAGTCATATTGAAAGAGACGCGATGACCGTCCCGTTCCGTGTCGATGATCACGCCGTCCTGGTCAAAGAATACCGCTTTAATCTTACCCATGCTTAGCCTCCTCACTTGGAAAAGCCCCACCGGCGAATTGAGCGGTGGGGCAACCAGGTCATTTACCGGTCATGAACTCGCGTACCACATTGACCGCCATGCGGTTCTCATCCTTGGTGCCAATGGTAATGCGGAACCAGCCGTCGCTGCCATATTTTTCGCCTTCCGGACGGAAGATCAGGCCTTTCTGTTCGGCAAACGCCACCATATCCTTGCCCTTCTTGCCTAATGCGCCGCAATCAAAGAATATGTAGTTGGCTTTTGTGGCAAACACAACCAGGCCGGCAATCTCGCTGAGCGATTCGGTGATGTAATCCACTTCACTGTTGTTGAACTTCACGCGGAACGCCAGGGCTTCGGTATCCTCCAGCGCCGCCAGGGCAGCCCACATCGGGATCGTGCCCACATTCCAGGGAATGAGGGCAGCCGAGATCTGTCCGATCACATCCTTGTCGCCCATGGCGTAGCCAAAGCGCAAGCCGGCCAGGCCGTATGCCTTGGATAGCGTGCGCGTGATGATCACATTCTTGTATTTCTTGTACAGGCCCACCTGGGACATCCCCAGGCCGGCATATTCTACATAAGCCTCGTCCACAGTGAAGGGGATGCCTGTCTCGGCGATGCGCACGAAGTCCTTTGCATCCATAAAGTTGCCGGTCGGGTTGTTCGGGTTGGCAATGACAATGATCTTGGTCTTGTCCGTGATCGCCTTGATTATCGCATCTGGATCGTATTGCAATCGCTTATCCTTGTAGACCATCGGCACGGAGACCATTTTGGCGCCCAAGATGGTGCCGCGCAGCTTGTAAATTCCGAAGCACGGGGTATGCTGGATGACTTCGTCACCCACCGCCACGAAGCATCGGAAAATGTTGTCATAGACTTCGCTGGAACCGTTACCCAGCAGTACATTCTCAGGGCCATCCAGCCCATTGATCTCGGCGATATTACCGCGCACTACCAGGCCCTGATCCGGGTAGCGGTTGCCCATCTTGGCATACTTATTAATCGCTTCCAGCACTTTTTCTGAAGGCGGATTTGGATTCTCATTGGACATCATGCGATGGAGTTCCGGTTTTTTCCAGGCCAGTTCGATATGCCCCGAGATGTACATTGGGATGCCTTTCACCCATGGAACAAAATATTCTTCTACCTTTTTCATGTCTTACTCCTTTTAATTTATGATGACTCAAAGGAAAAGCGAGGGGCGGATGGCTTGCTCCTCACTCTTCCCTTGTATGCCTGATGGTGTTTATGCCTTGCCTGCGCAACCGAGGATGTCGATCCAGTGACCAACTGCGTTGCGGATGGCAACCCTGACCGCCTCGTCAACCTTGCCGGGATCGTATTCTTCCCTGTGGGCAGTGATGTATTCGTATTCTGCATCCAGCATGGTGCGCTTTAGTTCGGTGGACACGTTTACCTTTGCGCCACCCATTGCGATCAATTTCTTGATGTAGTCCTCCGGCAGGCCGGTTCCACCATGCACCACCAGGGGTGTCTTGATGGTCTTGCCATTCAGCATTTCGTTGATCTTGCCAAGACGTTCGAAGTCCACTTTGGGATTCTTGGTTTTGTAGACTCCGTGGGCGGTGCCAATGGCGGGCGCGAAGATATCCAACCCGGTCCGCTCCACGAACTCAACCGATTGTTTGGGATTTGCCAGCTGTGTTTCGTCCTCGGCAACCTTGATCTGGTCTTCCACGCCGCTGACTGTACCCAGTTCCCCTTCCACTGAGATGTTACCAACCTTGTGGCAATAATCTACCACTTCCTTGGTCTGGCGGATATTCTCCTCATAAGCCAACTTGGAAGCGTCGATCATGATGTTCGTGTAGCCTCCATCCGCGCATTTCTTACAATGCTCGATCTCGGTGCAATGGTCCAGGTGCAGGCAGATTGGGATGGGAGCTGTTTCAGCGATGGTTTTATAAATTGCCACCAGAACATTGATACCCAGAAATTTGCTTGGTTTTACCGAAGTTTGAATGATCAGCGGAGCTTTCTTGGCAACCGCTGCGTCGACCACCGCTTCCATTTGAACCAGGTCGGTAATATTAAAGGCACCAACAGCATATTTCTCTTTGGCTGCCACCATCATGATTTCTCTTGCATTTACGATTGACATAGCTTTCATCTCCTGAGAGTACCGGATTTAATCGTCCGTCTATTTTGCGGTCGATCGCCACATCGCAATGCTCTGTCCGCTTCCAAGCATTGCAGGTAATTATACGACCCTTCAGCCCATTTATGCTTTGATTCGTTCCCCTTTGGGGTCCCATAGAGGTGACTGTGCCACCACAGCCCCGACCTGTTCTCCAAGGAATTCAACCTGCAGTTCCGTACCAACCTTGGCAAACTCCATCGGCAGATAGGCGTAAATGATGCTCTTCTCCACGGAATAACCGTATCCGCCCGCAGCCACCCATCCGATAATCTTGCCATCTTTCGAGCGGATCGGCTCCTTGCCCAGGGCAATGGTACGGTTGTCTGAAAGTGTCATGCAGCATAACTTGCGGGTCAGGCCGGCTTCTTTCTGTTTAAGGATGGCCTCTTTTCCGATGAAATCCTTCTTGTTCAGCTTGACTGCGAAGCCCAGGCCAGCCTCAAGAGGAGAATAATCCGGGCTAATCTCGCTGCTCCAATAGCGGTAGCCTTTTTCCAGCCGCAGGGAGTCGATCGCCTTGTAACCAGCTGCGACGAGACCCTCGGGCTGACCGGCAGCCCAAAGTGTGTCCCATAGGCGCAGGCCGTACTCCATCGGGCAGTAGAACTCCCAGCCCAGTTCGCCCACGTAGGTGACACGCGATGTCAGTGCCGGTACGTCTCCGATCACGATTTGGCGGGCTGTCATGTAGGGGAAGCCGGCATTGGACACATCCTCTTTGGTGACTTTTTCCAGGATCGTGCGGGCTTTGGGTCCCCATAAGCCCAGGCAGGCATAGGATGAGCTGACATCCTCGATCGATACTGATCCGCCTTCCGGCATATTAATTGACAACCAGGACAGGTCGTGCTGGCCGAAGGCCGTGCCGGTGACGATGAAAAAACGCTGTTCAGCCAGGCGGGTGACGGTGAAGTCACACTCGATCCCACCGCGCTTGTTCAGGCATTCGGTATAAACGATAGTACCGACCGGCTGGTCGATATCATTGGCACAGACATTATTCAGGAAAGCCAATGCACCCGGCCCGCGCACTTCAAATTTATTGAACGAGGTCTCATCGAATAAACCAGCTTTCGAGCGGGTCTCCAGGTGTTCGTAGCCGATGGCACGCGACCAATTGTGGTGGGCCCAGCCTTTCGGCTCATGCCCGTGCCGGGCCAGTTCTTCATATGGTTTGAACCAGTTGGGACGCTCCCAACCGGTTTTCTCCCCAAAGAAGCAGCCCAGATCTTGCAAACGATTATACGTTGGTGAAAGGCGCAGACCGCGCCGGGACATGCGCTCTTCTCCGGGGTAATGGATGTCGTAATATTGGGTATATGTTTCGATGGTGCGAGCCACCGTGTAGTCCTGACTGTTGTAATTCGAACCGAATCGACGGACATCCAACCGCCAGACTTCCCACTCCGGATGGCCGTCGATGATCCATTCCGCCATGGTTTTTCCGATGCCACCTGCGCCGGCCAACCCGTGGGCGCAAAAGGCGCAAGCCACCCAGAAACCCTTAACCGAAGTGGGACCCAGCAGGAACTCGCCATCGGGTGTGAACCCTTCCGGTCCGTTCAAGAGCTGCACCACCTCGGCTGTTTCCACTGCCGGAACGCGTTTGATGGAGTTTTCCATTAAGGGAGTAAAACGCTCCCAATCCGGTGGCAGGAGCTGGTATTTGAAATTGCGCGGGATGCCGTTCAGGCCAAACGGTTCGGGTTTACGTTCATACCCGCCTGTGACCAACCCGCCCACTTCTTCGCGCCAGTAGACCAACAGATCGGGGTCGCGCAGAGTCGGGAAATCGTGCCCCACACCCTTGATCGGTTTGGTGATGATGTAAAGGTGTGCCATTGGCACGATCGGCAGGTTGAGCCCGACCATCTTGCCAACTTCACCGCCCCATTGGCCGGCTGCGTTCACCACAATTTCAGTTTCAACCGTGCCTTTGTCGGTGACCACATCATGGATGGAACCGTTCTTCAGGTTGATCTTCTCCACGTTTGTATCAGTAAAAATTCGCGCACCGCGTTGTTTGGCGCCGGTTGCCAGGGCATTGGTCAGACCGGTAGGATCGATAACGCCATCATTAGGGGTAAAGGCGGCGCCGGCGATGCCCTCCGGGTTCATAATCGGGAAGAGATCCATGGCCTCCTTGGGCGAGACGAGATCCATTGGCACGCCGAAGGATTGCGCCATACCAACCAGCCGCTTGAGATCCTCCATGCGTTCGGCGGAAGAAGCCAGTCGCAGTCCGCCAACCTCACGCCAGGCTGGATCGTGACCGGTCTCGTCCTTCAGTTTCCGGTACAGATCGGTGCTGTAATGCATCATTCGGGTTAAGTTGGCATCCGACCGCATCTGACCAACCAGCCCGGCAGAGTGCCAGGTCGAACCGCTGGTCAACTCATGGCGTTCCAGGATGACGACATCCTTCCATCCCATCAGGGTCAGATGGTATGCAATGCTGCATCCGCCAACACCACCACCGATGATAACTACTTGCGCATGTGTGGGAAAATCAGACATTTAAACTACCTCCTTGAGCCACTCGTTCCAATTTGGATTTAGGATATTTTCCATGGCACGCCCAAAGAACTTATCGGCATACTCACGGAAGTCAAAATCAAGTTTCGAGATGCCTATCTGCACTAGCCCCCAGGTTGCCTCACGCAGATCGGACATGATTTTCATTATTTTAAAATGTGCCCAGCGGGTTGGTGTCACCGCCCCAAAATAACATTTTAGAAGCCAGCGGTCCTGCTCATCGTTTAATTGATGGTGGTCGGAGAAATTGGCCAGGTCAAAAAAGATATCACCCATCCCGGCGTATTCCCAATCCAGCACGTAGAGTTGACTATTAGCAAGGAAATTCGCATTGAGCAAATCGTCGTGGCACGGGCGAAGTGTAAGAGGACGGACGTGCAATGCCTGCTCGGCCGCTTGTATCAATTCGATCAGCCGATCAAAATCTTCAGGAAATACGACCCCGTAACGGCGGGCAATTGCAGAATAATCTTCAACAACACGAAAAACATCAAAGGTGCCTGGGATATCCGGCATATTGTGGATTTTACGCAGAACCTCCGTTACCCGGCGGATGTTTTCCGGTTGACAAATCTCCCCGGGTAGAATGGGACGCCCGGTTATGAAACGGGTAACCAGATAGCCTTCCGGTCGGATGAAATAAAATACTTCCGGAGCGATGCCAAGCTTTCCGGCAGCCAGGTTGGCGGCGTATTCAACCTCCCGGTTTATCCCCAAAAGTTCTGTATCTGCCCCGGCGATTCGAAGAACAAATGACTCTCCGCTAACGTCTATGCGAAAATTGTTGTTGGTAATGCCACCCCCAAGCGGGGTTGCCTTCAGATCGCTGGCGTCAGCCCATTGAGGAACACGGGCAAGTGCTTCTTGCAGCGTAAGAGCCATGACCAGAATTCTCCGAATGAATAATTCTCAATGGGGCCGCAGAGCTGTTGGCAAGACTGTGAACGCCTCTATGGGTGTTTACTTTTGCCAGGTCGATCCGGGCCTGGCCATCTCGGCAACGATATCGAACGAGGAAATAATGCCCAGTGGAAAGGCCTGCGGATCATCCTTATCGACTACCACCAGCCGATGGTAATGCTTTTGAATCATCAAGTCAGCGGCTTCACGCAACCTGGCGTGCATATCGATGGTGAGGACCGGGTGCATAATTTCACGCACGGTCAATTTTTCGTCGACGTCATCCTGTACACAGGGCAGCAAGTCCTTACCGCTGACGACGCCCTCCGGTGTACCCTTGGCGTCCACTACCAGCACTGATCGCCAGCCGGCCTGGGTCATGGTGCGCGCCGCCGAAATCAGTGGAGTTTTCTCCCTGCAGACCAGGATGGCATCGGACATCACATCCGCCACGGTGGATCGCAACGGTTTTTCTTCACCGGCAATGCTGGCAACAAAATCAGAGATCGAGACTACCCCAACCGGTGCACCCTGATCGGTTACCACCAGACGATTGATATCCTTCTCGATTAGTTTTTGGGCAGCCGCACCTAGGGATATACTTGCCTCGACGGTATCGATTGGGGAGGACATCAATTCCCCGGCTGTCAAGTGGCGCATGGTGGTCAGGCTTTGAGAATCCGCCGAAAGCCATTCGCCCGCGAGCAGGTCGTAATCGGAGATAATGCCAATGGAACGGCCATCCCGATCAGAAACGATCAGGGCGTGGACATGGTGTTGGGTAAGCAAGACGGACACCTGGCCCAAGGTGGCGTCCGGGCGGCAGGTGAGCAGCCCCGGGTGCATCAGGTCGCGCACGATTTTCATGACTGCCTCCTATATTTCATTGAACATCATCCACATCTTTATACCATTTCACACGGTCCCCGACTCTGGCGCGCAAACGCCATGCGAGCGGTTTTGGCTCGTGTTCAATCCGGTTTAGCGCGATTGTGACTTGCGAAGCAATGGTAACTTTTTCCTCGCTGGAAAGCTGTTTATAGCCCTGTGCCAGTTGACGCACCTTGTCCAGATTCATGGTGGTGGTGCGCCATAGACCCCAATCCAGGCTGCAAAGCTCGGCAATGCGCTTGATGTTGATTGTTTCGTGATCTTCGTCGCCCAGGGGATGTTCGAGCAACAACATGATGGTATCAATGATATCCTTTTCATTGATCTGGACGATTTGCATTTTCTCGAGCAGCATCTCGGCCAGCGGGATGCTCGGATGATCCACCTCCAATCTGCCTTTCCAATAGATTGCGTGGCAGAAGTCGAGTTTCTCAAAAAATACATCGATATGCAACCCAGCCTCGGGCCTTTCGAAGATGGCGCGATCCCCTTCCGATACAATAAACACCTCACGGTTTTCTTGATAGCCCAGCCCGGCCATCATGGCCTGAATTTCCTTGGTCTGCCTGTGATAGGCGGCAAAATCGATGTCCGTGTAGGCGCGGCCCATGGCAGCCTGAAGATACCCATATTTCTGG
>JBEKEB010000159.1:0-8428 GCA_050014055.1 Anaerolineales bacterium
CCGAATTCGATCTGCTGGCTGCATTGATGTCCACGCCAGGTCATGTCTACTCCCGCCTCGATCTGCTCGACCTATTGCAGGGTGTCCGCTTCGAAGGCTACGAACGCGCCATCGATCTGCACGTCAAGAATCTGCGCGCTAAGATCGAGCCCATCCCCAGCACACCGCACTATATCGAAACGGTCTATGGCGTGGGCTATCGCTTCGTCAGACCTTAGCACGCAGGTTGGGATTAATTAGCATTCCTTCCCGATCGACTTAATCTCGTCCGGCTGGTTGGGGATCAGGCATAGGAACTCGAAATTCTCCTCACCCATATTCCGGTACCAGTGGGGCACTCCTTTCGGGATGAAAACAACATCCCCGGCTCGCACATCGAATTCATTCCCCCCAATCCCGATTTTGGCCTGCCCCCGCAGCACGTATTGCTCGTGTTCGACTGTGTTGGTGTGCTCCGGCATCTCGCCTCCGGGTTCCATCACAAAACGCCGCATGCCAAAATGCGGCCCCTCTTCTGCAGAGATCAGCCATTGCATGCTGGTCATATCTCCCGCTTTGACAATTTCCGCCGGTACGTCGTTAACATGTTTGACACTCATGAGAACCTCCAATTACTTTTTACTCCTCTACACTTCCTTCTTCCTTCTCACTTCTTATTTCTAACTTCTTCCGTACCTCTCCCCCCTCCACCTGCCATACCTCGGCTTTTTCGATGAAATCGGGCGAAAAGGATTGCAGATCGGTGGTGGTCAGCACAGCCTGCTCAACCCTATCCAGGCAGGCCAGCAGGTCATGCCGTCGCTGCGCATCCAGTTCCACCAGCACCTCGTCGAGCAATAACACCGGCCATTGACCGGTACGGGTCTTCATCCATTCTATCTCGGCCAGTTTGAGCGCCAGCAGCGCCGTGCGTGCCTGGCCGCGCGAACCGAAATTCGACAGGTCGATTCCATTTGCCAGGAAGCGCAGTTCGTCCCTGTGCGGACCCAGCACCGTAACCCCCCGCCGGATTTCCTCACTTCGTCCATGCAACAAAGCCTCCAGAAATCCTTGGCGGATATCGTTTTCGCTTAGGCCATTACGCTCCACCGGTGTGCTCAACGCCAGTGCGATCTGCCCATGCCCAGGCAGGTACGGGTCGTAGGCAGGCTGGTAATGCAACCGCAGAACTTCCCTGGCATGCGTCAACTCACTGTGGAGCCGGGCAGCCAGTTTCTCGATCTCCTGTATTGCTTCGATTCGTCGTAAAATGATAGCCGCACCCGTACGGGCAATGCTCTCATCCCAGAAATCCAGCTGGCTCGGTTCCCCGCCGCGCTCGGCCAGGATTTTGAGCAGTGCATTGCGCTGGGTCAGTGCCTCACCATACTCGCTCAATTGGCGCGCATAGCCTGGTACGCTCTGGGCCAGCGCCAGGTTCAGGTAGCGGCGGCGGGCTTCCGGCCCCCCCTCGATGATTTGGGTCATCTGCGGTACGAAGATGACCGCATTGAAATGCCCGATGACTTCTGCCAGCGGGCGCTTGATGCCATCCAGCAGGATCTCCTTGCGCAGGCGCTGCCCGGTTGCTCCCACCGCCTCAACTACCAGGCGTACCTCCAGCCTGTGTTTGGCCGGCCCTCGCACGTACTCGGCTACCAGCCGTCCTACTGCCAGGGTTTTGCGGGCCTCGATGAAATTGACCAGTTGCCGGTCGGTATGGGTCTGGAACGAAGTGAAAGCCGCCAGGAAATAAATGGCTTCCAGCACACTGGTCTTGCCTTGGGCGTTGCCCCCGGTCAGCAAAACAACCCGCCGGGGGATGTCCATATCCAGGCGGGCGAAACTGCGGAAGTTGGTAAGCGAAAGATGCGTCAAATACATGTTCTGGTATGGGCGCTGGGTCTGCGCCTAGGGAAAATCATACGTCCAGTTGCGGCTGGTCAGGTTGTGGCTTCCAAACCTTCGTGGCCAGATCGGTGAAGACCACTCCGTTCAGGTGGTCGATCTCGTGCTGGAAGATGCGCGCCATCCAGCCTTTGGCTCTCACCTTCATCGGTTGCCCCCGGCGGGTCAGCCCTTTGACGGTCACTTCCACGGCGCGCTCCACCTCACCCTGCCAGCCCGGGACAGACAGGCAGCCTTCGATGCCCGCCTCGCTCGCCTCTGAGCATTTCTTTATCTCTGGGTTAACCATCACATACAGTTTTTTGGGGGCGTTCTCGGCTTCTTCATCCTCAACATATTCCACCACGATGACGCACTCTGAGACTCCCAACTGTGGGGCTGCCAGGCCTACGCCAGGTGCCGCGCGCATGGTTTCTATCATGTCGTCAACCAGGGTTTGCAGTTCTGCATCGAAGCGGATGACCGGCCTGGCCTTGCGCCGCAGGACCGGATCCGGCAGGGTAACAATTTGTCTGATTGTCATTCAACTTCTTCCATAACAATAAGTGTGGTCGCCTCTTCAGTCTCTGGCTGAAATCCTTTATTTACTGCCATCTTCATCCTGTAGTTTATGTATTTCTTTCACCTCCCCTGTTCCATCCGGTTCGCCGGAGTCACTGGAATATTTCTGCTCGCTTGCGGCCTGGAGAACTTCCTTGTTGACGCTTTGATATGTGATAAACCAATCCGCCAGGCGTTCGCGGTCGGCCTTGGCCTGAATTTCTGCCTTGGAATTGATCCGCGCCAGGCGGCGGTTATCGATGTCCTGCTGTACCGTGGCCGGATCGGTCACATCCGAGAAACGCAACTCCGTTGAACCGCCGACGTTAATATATACCGTTCCGAAGTTCAACAGGTATGCCAGGAAACCCTCCCGTTGGGCTTGTGTGCTGAGAATATTTTCCAGGGGTGCGGCTCTGCGTTCCTCCGTACCGAAGGGCTTGCGGTCGATATCCAGGATTTGATCAGGAGTCACTTGGAAGATATCATTACTCCAATCGATATATTGGTAAATCCACCATAAAATAATAACGAAAAATAACACCACCCAGATTGTAAATAAAGTTTCTGATGCCAGGCCGGGCGCCAAGCTGATGATGGAGTTCGGAGTGTGGATCAAGCCTATCGCCAAGAGCACAACCAATATTGCCAGTCCTAAAGTTGGCTGCCAGATCTGCAGGAACAATACAAAGATGCTCTTGCGATACGTGACAGTTCCACCCTTTTCAATCCGGACTTTAAACAAGCTCAGACTGAGTCTTTCCGCAAAGGATGCTTTGGGTTTCACAACCACCGCTGCAGGGCCGGGCTGGGGCCTGGCTTCCGCAGGGATCAAGCCCATCCGTTTACGGAGCTCAAGGCGCATCGCATCATTTTCCGCTCTACGTGATGTTTCACGGACGCGCTGCCAATGCTCTTCCACCACCGCTGCCGCTTGTTTGGGGTTCGAAACATGCCAGAAGATGATCTTGCCGACATACGTACGGATGATCACATTCCCGAAGCCCATCTGCCGGCCCATCATGTCTGTTTCCACACCCACGGAAAGGATCGTGCTGAGCGGAGCTTCCTGGGTGCTGTCGTACAGGCCGATCACTTTCTCAAGGTATATCACGCGCTGGTTGGTGACAACGTAATAATCGTTTCCCCAGTCGATTGTCCTCCAAATGATCCATAACACGATCGCCCGTAAAGTTACTCCTGCCCCCCACAGGATGAGTAAAAAAGCTGGAAAAAGCAGGAAGACGATCAACAGGGCCGCCGGCAGGAGCAGCGACAAAACCGGAAGCACCAGCGCTTCCACCAGGCGGTATGGGTGCTTTTGGGCCAGGAAGTAGATCACTTCATCCTCTCGCACCCAGCTAAAATGCAGCCGGTTTGCCAGCTTTTGACTGGCAACCATTATGGCAAAATTGGCGCGCAGTCCGGGAATCTGTTTTATGAACTCCTTGAACTTTTCCCCTGATAGGATTAACACCACTGTGGGTTCAAGCGTCTTAACAGTTGCATTGAGTTTGCGAGGTTTCAATACGGCCGCCTCGCCGAAGTAGTCGTGTCGCACCAGCCTGGCAAGCGGCGCTTGCCTGCCCGTGCGGGTTACGCTGACGCTGCCGGAATAGATCAGGTAAAGGCTGTTGACTTCTGCCCCCTCTTTGATCACCTCCACATCGGCGCCAAGGTGCAATTCCTTCAATCCCGCCGCCACGATCGCAACCTGTTCTTCGCTCAGGTAGTGAAACAAATGGATGGTCGTAAGGAATGTCGCCAGGTCAGACGCTTCAATGGGCATACTTAATTCTAGCACGAAACGGGCATTCTGATGGTCGTTCATCCATATTTCTGCAGGGCTCTCACAAAGTAGGGGTAGGGGGTGGGGCAGCCACAGTTTCCTTACTATGTGAAAGGCATTGGCATTTCTGCAATTTGCAAATTGCCAGCATGCGCCCAGCCCTGCATGGTAGAATCGAGACCATGAAAAAATGGCAATTTTGGCTCGGGGTGTTGATTAGTGCAGTCTTCCTGTGGTGGGCGCTCAGTAAATTGAACTTGGGTGATTTCTGGCAAGCCATCAGGACTGCTGATTATTGGTGGATTCTGCCGGGCATCGCTGTCTACTTCGTGGCAGTCTGGGCCCGCGCCTGGCGCTGGCATTACCTGCTCAAACCGATCAAAGCCATCCAGACCCGCGTTATGTTCCCGGTCACCTGCATCGGCTACATGGGCAACAATATCTACCCGGCCCGCGCCGGGGAAGTG
Source organism: Anaerolineales bacterium (assembly GCA_050014055.1). GTDB lineage: Bacteria > Chloroflexota > Anaerolineae > Anaerolineales > Villigracilaceae > UBA877. Next base: position 4,684 of record JBEKEB010000159.1, read on the forward strand.
CTGCGGGCAGTGGTGCTCAAGCGGCGTGAAGGTGTCCCGATCTCCGCTTCGCTGGCGACCATCATTGTCGAGAAATTCTTCGATGCGGTGGTCATGCTGGGATTTGTCTTCGTCAACCTGCCGGAACTGGCAAAGTTGAAAGGCAGTTCGGGTTTCGTGGGAAACATCCAGCAGGTGGCAATCTTCGGCACCATCCTGGCCTTTGTGATCTTGGTGATTTTCCTACTGGCAGCCATGTTCCCCCTGGTTACAGCCAGGTTCGGGCAGTGGTTCATCGACCGGCTCATGCCCAAGCGCTTCCGCCAGCAGACCTCCGGAATCATGAACAAATTCCTGGACGGGCTGGCCTCCCTGCGCTCGCCTGCCAACGTTTTGATGGTGTTCTTAACGTCCGTGGTCATCTGGCTGCTTGAGACCGGTAAGTACTGGTTCGTCATGCACGCCTTCAATTTTCACGTCACCTTCTTTGCTTTGATGCTGATGAACGGTATCGTCAATCTGATCACCATCATCCCGGCCGCTCCTGGCTATATCGGCACCTTCGACGCCTCCGGCATTGCCGTACTTACAGCATATGGGGTCGACCAGGCCGTTGCTGCCGGGTATACCATAGTATTGCACGTGGCTCTCTGGTTGCCCATAACGCTCCTGGGCGCCTGGTACATGACGCGTGAAGGCATTCACTGGAGCGACGCCTTGCGGAGGGAGCAAGATACGGAATCCAGCGCCTGATAATCCTATCATGATCCTAAAGGGAAAAGACAATCTCTCCATTCCGCTGCCAAAGCAATGGGAACTGCTCGGGATAATGGAACCTCCACCATCCGCCAGGAAAAGCAGGCTATCCTGCCTTTCGTCACCTTCGTGAAGAGCCTGGAAGCCGGGCTGGTGTATGCCCGGGCGAAATTCCCCCGCCAAGCCAGCCTGCTGGTCTTCCCCCATGGCGGCAGCACCTATCCCATATTACCTGGGTGAAAAGCTTCAACTACCATTTGAATTCCGAAATTTGTGAAACTTCGGAAGTCTTCACTTTTCAGCCTTCGCCTGTTTGATGAATGGCTAGGATTTGCAAAAAACGATGGCTAAGCTGCTTTGTTCCATTTCTGCTGGACTTCTTGCAGCGGGGCCTTATCTACGACGTAATTCTTGAAGTAGCCACAGTCAACACAAACGTAACTTTCATAGTGAACATAACGGATTAAATGATTCAAATCCCCGCTGAAAATAGTAACCCCATCACCTCCACCTCCATCCCCAAACCTCACCCCATTAACGTGCTTAAAGACGTTGGAAGAATTACATTCCGGGCATTGACCATTTTTCATTTTAATCTACTTTGGGCGAATGAGAGATATTCCTATTACAAAAACATTGGCACCGAAGCGCCGTGGATCGTTTAATATATCGGCAGCTTCGGATCCACTTCCCTGGCCCAGGCGTTAATCCCCCCCTTTAGATTCTTCACCCTCCTGAACCCGGCGCTGGCCAGCAGCTCCAGCGCACGCGTGGAGCGGGCACCGCTCTTGCAAAACAGGATGATTTCCTGGGAACTATCCAATTCGGGCAGGCGCGCCGCCAGTTGGCCCAGAGGGATGTTCTCTTCCCCCGGCAGGGACGAAATTGCCAGTTCATGTGGTTCGCGCACGTCGATCAGGCGCAGCTTTTCACCATTTTGCAGCCTGAGCGACAGGTCGCGCACGGAAATATCCCAGTTTTTCCCAGCCGAGCCTTCGTCGTGGTCGATCCCGGGCACGCCGCAAAAGGCATCGTAGTCGATCAATCCGGTAACATTCGGGTGCGCTCCGCAGACCTTGCAGTTCGGGTTCTTTTTCAACTTGATCGTATCGAACGACATATCCAGGGCGTTATATAGCACCAGCCGCCCGACCAGGCTGGACCCGATCCCCAGCAGGAGCTTGATCGCTTCGGTGGCCTGGATCGTGCCGACCGTCCCGGGCAAGACGCCCAGTACACCTCCTTCAGCGCACGAAGGCACCATGCCCGCCGGGGGCGGCTCGGGGAACAGGCAGCGGTAACACGGCCCTTCTTTGGCATAAAAGACGCTCGCCTGTCCATCGAATCGATAGATCGAGCCGAATACGTCCGGTTTGCCGGTCAGTACGCACAGATCGTTGACCAGGTAGCGGGTGGGGAAATTGTCGCTGCCGTCGATCAGCAGATCGTAATCACGGGCGATTTGCATGGCATTTGCGGAAGTGAATGGCTCGTTATAGATGTCCACCTGGATGCCTGGATTCAGGTCTCGCAGGCGCTCGCGTGCCGATTCGACCTTGAGCGTGCCCACCGTCCCGTTGCCGTGGATGATCTGGCGCTGCAAGTTGGACGAGTCGACCACGTCAAAGTCCACCAGGCCGATCCGGCCGACGCCTGCGGCAGCCAGGTAGAGCGCCACTGGCGAACCCAGCCCGCCGGTCCCGATGATCAGCACTGCTGATGCCAGCAGCTTCTTCTGCCCTTCCAGCCCCACCTCGGGGATCAGCAGGTGGCGGGAATAGCGCAGGATTTCTGCATGAGAGAGTTCGGGAAGCATAGGTCTATTATAGTCCGATAGTCAAATGGACTTATAGTCTTATCGCCAAATTGTCTTCAAATCTATCAAACTATCAGACTTTTAGACTTTCAGGCTTTCAGACTTATATCGAGAAATCATCCCCGGCCCAGGAGCTGCCCTGCGGAGCATGTACATGGGCGCCGGCAAGCGCGTGGCCGTCCAGACGGGTTTCGATGGCATCCACGCGTTCCAGCAACTGCTTCAAGGACAGACCCACCACATCCGGCAGTGAAGTGTGGTTCAGGTCGGGCAAGTCGCCCAGGTGGTGTTGTTGGGAACGCTGAACGACCTGGCCTGGCACGCCCACCACCACTGAGTTGGCCGGCACGGATTTAACCACCACCGCGTTGGCACCGATGCGGCTGTCATCGCCGATCGTGATGGCTCCCAGCACCTTGGCTCCCGTGCCAATCACGACCCGGTCGCCGATGGTGGGGTGTCGTTTGCCTTTCTCGAGACTCGTCCCGCCCAGGGTCACACCGTGGTATAACGTGACGTCCGTACCAACCTCGGCGGTTTCGCCGATGACCACGCCCATGCCATGGTCAATGAAAAAGCCGGGGCCGATGATGGCACCGGGATGGATTTCAATCCCGGTCAGGTTGCGGGCCACCTGCGAGAGCCAGCGCCCGAGAAATTTGAAGTTGTGCATCCACAGCCAGTAGGTGATGCGGTGGGCCCAGATGGCGTGCAGCCCAGAATAGACCAGGAAGACTTCCAGCCGCGAGCGCGCAGCCGGGTCGCGTTCGAGCACGGCATCCAGATCCTTGCGGATGGAAGCAAAAAAGCCCGCCTGCCTGGATGGCTTGGCTATCAGAGGAACAGAAGTGATTTGGTTTGTTTCCATAATATCTCCTAAAGTAGTAACGACTTTAGTCGTTCGACCAAAAGAGCGAATGAAGGGGTTACTGCATTTAAACCTCGTGATTACTAATCCGCCAGGTGGGCGAATAACGCAGTGGATAGATAGCGTTCGCCAAAATCCGGGATGATGACTACGATCAGTTTCCCGGCGTTTTCCTTCCGGTGCGCCACGTACACAGCTGCCCAGGCGGCCGCGCCGGAGGAGATGCCCACCAGCAGGCCTTCCTCCTTTGCCATTCGGCGGGCGGTCTCCAAAGCATCGTCATCTTTGACACGGATGATTTCATCATATATCTTCGTGTTCAGCAC
>JBEKEB010000160.1:0-8377 GCA_050014055.1 Anaerolineales bacterium
GGTTTCATACCAGATGCCCTGATTGATGGCGCCATCGCCGAAGAATGCCACGCTGACGCGACCCTTGCCCTCGCGTTTGGCGGTGAAAGCGCTGCCGGTGGCGATGCCGATTCCACCACCGACGATCCCGTTGGCACCCAGGATGCCCAAGGAAACGTCCGCGATGTGCATCTCGCCACCCTTGCCACGGCAGTAACCAGTGACACGCCCCATCACTTCAGCCATCATGGGTTCCACCCGCCCGCCCTTGGCGATGATATGACCGTGGCCGCGGTGCGTGCTGGTGATAGTGTCATCCTGGCGAAGGGCGGCGCAGACGCCCACTGGGGTGGCTTCCTGCCCGTCGGACAGGTGTGCCAGGCCGGGCATCAGGCCCTTGCGGTATACGTCGAAAATGGTCTCCTCGAAGACCCGGATGGTGAGCATTTTTCGGTACATCTCGAGCAGCTCCTCCGCACGGAGAGGCAGGTCGGTATTTGTTATTTTTTTCGCAGTCATGGATTGATCTACTCCTTTAAATATCGGCCCAGAAGCGCCGGATGGCATTTGCGGCAGCCTCGACGCCCGGCCGGCCCATGCCGGAGGCTTCTTCCATACAGATCCAACCGTCCCAGCCGCTGGATTTCAGGCGGCGGAAAAGCTCCCGGAAGGGGGTCACACCGGTGCCCAGCAGGACATGGTTGAGCCGGCCGACCTCGGATGTGTCGGAGGCGTGGACGCTGACCACCCGCCCGACGATCTGTCCCAGGAAGGTAACCGGGTTGGGAGCAAAGGCGGTAGCGTTGCCGGTGTCAAAATTGACTCCCAGGAGCGGCGAAGGGACCCGGGAAAGGATCTCCAGGAATATCTCCGGCTGCTGGGAAAAATCGGTGTATTCCCAGGCGCCTGGCTTGGCGTGGTTCTCATAGGCGAGCTGAACGCCCAGGTTCCCAGCGGCCTCGACCAAACGCGACAGGCCGTCGGAGGCCCAAACGATTCCGTCTTTACGGGAAGTCTCCGGATAGGCCTGACCGGCGGTTACACGGATGAAATGCGCTCCCAGTGCAGCCGCCAGGTGGACGGCTTCGATCTCCTGCTCCAACTCTTTCTTGCGCTGCGCCGGATCCGGGTGAGTGAAGTCAGGATAAGTAGTGAGCATGGTGATGTTAGTTCCTGCGGCTTCCACCTGTTCCCGGATGATCTCGGCGGCCTTGATGGTGCACTCCGGTAGGAACAGTATGCTCAGGTCGACTGCGTCAAGGTTGAGCCCAACGGCCATGCAGGCCCACTCCGCCACGCTCATTCTCCCGGAGGTGATCTCGTCGAAGAAGGAGACTGGCAGGCAACTCAGTTTCATGCCTGCACCTGTGAGGCGGAAACAGGCGCAACTTCCTTCATCAGGCGGAACATATAATCGATGGTTTGCTCCCCGGCCATGTCCGGATCGGGCTTGCCCAACAACTCGGCCGAAAGCCAGCCGGTGTAGCCTGATTCCTTCAGCGCGAACAGGATGGCTTTGAAATCGATCAAGCCATGCCCGGGAGGCAGACGGTTGTTATCGCCCAAGTGGACGTGGAAGAGCTTCCCGGCCTGCGCAGCCTGGCGGAAGGGTTCGGTCCATGAGGATTCTTCGATGTTGACATGAAAAGTATCCACCAGCAGGCCGACCGCAGGTTGGTTTACCTCTTCCAGGAAGGCCAATCCCTGGGCGACATTGTTGAGCAGATCGCCTTCGAAGCGGTTGAGTGGTTCGAGGGCGATGCATACCCCAGCTACGGCGGCGCGTTCACCGGCATGACGCAGGATCCGGGCCAGCTCGACCAATGAGCGCTCCTTATCTGTAACAAGGCGGCCGCGAAAGCTCCCCACGGTGACAACCGGGGCGTGCAGGGCAGCTGCCAGGTTGATCATTTCATCCAGGCGTTGGCAGGCCAGGGCAGAGATCGATGGATCGGAATGCAGCAGGGTTAGTTTCACGGCAAAGGCCATGCCTCCGCTGGCAATCGCTGCAGCCTGCAGGCCATTTCGGTCCAGTTGTCTTTGCAGGCCGGGCACGTCCAGACTGGTAGGCTCGGTGGTAATAAGTTCGACCCCGGTGGCGCCCATCCGGGCGGCCTTCTTGAGTTTCTCTGCCAGGGTTCCGGAAAGTAGCGCCACCGGCACTTGGGCCGGGACTTCCGGAGTCTGAATAGTTAAGGCAAGTTTCATCGTTTTCGGATCACTTCACGCCGAGGTCAGCTTCCACCTCGGACAAGGAATCGTCCAGGATTTGCAGGACTTCGTCGATTTCGGCGACATTGATCACTAATGGAGGCGCCATCAATACCATGTCGCCCGCCACGCCTTCGACAGAACCGGTGCACGGGTATATTACCAGGCCGCGCTGCAGGGCGGCGCGTTCCAGCAGGACCGAGGCGTGTTTGGCCTGGTCGAAGGGTTCCTTGGTCCCGCGCGACTTAACCAACTCAAAGCCGGACAATAAGCCCTTGCCGCGCACGTCTCCCAGGCTGGGATGGCGGCTCATCATGGCTGTCAACCCGCTTCGGAACTGCTCGCCGCGCGCCTTTGAATTTTCTGCAAGCTTGTGGTCCAGGAGGTAATTAATAACAACTAATGCAGCCACGCAGGATACAGCGTTGGCATTGAGTGTGTGCCCGGCCTTGAATGAGGAGTGTTTCTTTTCCAAAACGGACCAGATCTCGTCTTTGGCAATGATGGCTGAGAGAGGGGTGTAACCAGCGGTCATACCCTTGGCGGTGGCGATAATATCAGGGGTGACGCCCCAATAATCGATCGCCCACTGGGCGCCGGTTCTGCCCCAGCCGGTCTGGACCTCGTCGTCGATGAAAAGAACGTCATATTTGGTACAGATCTCACGGATGATCTGGAAGTAACCATCCGGCGCGGGTACACAGGCCAAAGCAGCCCCGACAACTGGTTCGGCAATGAAAGCGGCCACGTTGTCCGGGTTCTGCTGCCGGATGGCCGTTTCGAGCGCACGGGCACATAACAGGTTGCAGTCGGGATAGGTTTGTTCAAATGGACAGCGGTAGCAGAAGGCCGGCGGAATGTGCGGCGAGTCAATATACATGGGCTGGAATAGGCTGCGCCGTCCGGTAATGCCTGAAAAACCCGCCACGGATATGGTGTTGCCATGGAAGGCCTGCCAGCGCGAAATGATCTGGTACTTGGAGGGTCGACCGCTTTCGACCCAGTATTGGCGCGACAGGCGTACTGCGTCGTCGGTGGCATCCGTGCCAGTGCAGGTGACCCAGACACGACTCTTATCTTTTAGCTTTCCGGGCGCCAGACTGACAACTAAATCGGCCAAATCCAAGAATGGTTGGTTGGAAAATGCATGCGCCGGGTAAAAGGAGAATTTCTGTGCCTGCTCTGCCATTGCCTGGGAGACTTCCAACACCCCATGACCAATATTGGTGACCGACGAAGAACCCCCGGAACCGTCGATGTAGCGTCGGCCCTGGCTGTCGTATAAATAAATTCCTTCGGTCCGCTCGATGATAGGGAACTCGCGGTCCCAGTCGCGATGAACGGCGTGGATATTAGGCTTGGTCATAGGGAACTCCTTATTTTGCAGAGGAATCTACATTATGAGAACGTTTACATACTAAAAGATACCATATTAATATAGGTGCGTCAATACGTCCGCTTTTTGGACGATCTTGTGACGGAGGAAGAAATGCGAGAGTGAGCATAAGGAGGTGACAAAATCGGGTTCTCGAATAATGGTACTGTATTGGAAATAGGTTGGCAAAATCGAATCCCAAATAAGTGTTGACTTTCGTCTTTTGAGGCTGTATAATGATTTTGGAATATGTAAACGTTTTCACATATTTTTTCTAAGAATTGCAATTTGCCAGTCGGTGAATTGTCATCCCACCCAATAATAACAGGCAATCGAGAACCCCAAAGCTTTATTCATATTATAGACAACGGAATTGGTAGAAGAATTTTGAAAGGATATCATGCCTATGGTTGCGAATTCCTTTGACCGATTTTTGACTGCTATTCACCGTCAGGAGCCAGATCGGGTTCCATTCGGTGAATTGGGTATCGACCCTGAAGTAAAACAAGCGTTCATGGGACGACCGGTAATCACGCTAAAAGATGAGATCGAATTCTTCATGACCGCAGGTTATGATTACGTCCTCGTTGACACCGACTTATATGCAACTCCTCAAATTCAGGGCACCATTATAAAACCGCATTCGGATACCGCCAACACATATGACCAGCGACGCCAGGATCGCAACTGGGTTGATTCAAAAGCGAAAGCCATCCAAACTTGGGAGGATGTGGAGAAATTTCCCTGGCCTACTGCCGAGCAAGTTGATTGTTCCATCTATTCCCAGATCAAACCAATTTTGCCATCAGACGTGAAGCTATTGGTGACATTTGGTCATATTTATACGATGGCAATGCAGCTTATGGGTTTCGAGTCGTTCTGTGTAAAGTTATTGGAAGATCCCCCGCTGGTTAAAAGTATTGTTGATCGTCTGGGGAACGAATCCATGCGTTTGCTTGAAAAGATTCTGACGTACGATCAAGTCGGAGCTGTCTGCATCCAGGATGATATCGCTTACACCAGTGGTCTGATGATTTCCCCACGCAGCCTACGGAAGATATTTTTCCCATGGCTAACTCGAGCGGCCGAGATCAGCCACAGTTACGGCCGCCCGCTGATCTATCACTCCGATGGAAAAGTGGATGAGGTCTTGCCAGATATTATCGCTGCCGGAGTGGATGCATTGCATCCCATTGAGCCAAAATGCATGAACATTGAGGAAGTTAAACGGTCTTATGGTTATCAGATTGCTTTGATTGGCAATGTGGACCTGGGTTACGTATTAACACGTGGCACCCCTTTAGAAGTTCGCGAAGCTGTTAGAACTTTGATAAAAAAGTTGGGCCCTGGAGGAGGGTATTTAATGAGTTCGGCCAATTCGGTGACAAATTATGTGCCGTTGGCCAACTATAAAGCGATGTTGGAGGCCACCTTTGAGTATGGCCACTATCCGATTTCTTTGTAAAGCTGAATAAGAGGCAATCATGGCAGAACCAATTGAATCGACTGATATTCTTAGACCTTGTATCGGTGTGGTGGTCTCTACCTGGACTCACGAAGAGGGCGCCGATTATGCGAAGGCACTTGTAGATCTGTTCCCAAAAACCGCACCCCTGGAGAAAGTTGAACTGGTCATCAGCCCACGCTTATTGGAAACTGAAAAGGATATCCGACCTATAGCTCAATTCTTTTCTGATAAAAACCTTGATGCGTTAATAATCATTCCAGGCAATTTTACACTGGACCATGTCATGCCTCTCATGGCAAAAGAAATTGGCCTTCCAACTATTTTATGGGGAATGACCACTCAGGAGGCATGGGGGGCATTCGTTGGGGTTCAACAGACCCTATACCCCTTTAAAGAACTAGGTATGGATTATATTTTTGTCGTAGGTGACCTGGGCAGTGATAGGATTTGGCATAGAGTCTTGCAATATTCCCGAGGTGCTGCCATCAAGAAACGTTTAATGGGTTTGAGGGTAGGTTTGATGGGCTGGCGGGCAGAAGGCATGTCGGACGTCTCCTTCGACGAGTTGGCACTTCGTGAAACCTTTGGGGTCCAAGTGGTAAATGTTGGTCTCACCCGCTACACCCGTACGGTCGATACGATCCTTTCTTCCGAGGTCGAAAAAACCTGGAATGAGTTGCAGAGCTCTTTCGATACTTCCATCATTAAAAGCGACGTCGTCAACTATGGAGTACGCTCCTACCTGGCAATGCAAAAAATAGCCTCTGACGAGAACTTGCAGGCGGCAACGGTAGAGTGTTTTCACGACCACGTGGGTGGTCCTTGCTTGGGTTGCAGTTTATTCAATGATCAGGGCATTGCTGCCTCTTGTGAGAGTGACGTGCCCGGTGCAATCATCATGGCAGTCGGTCAGATTCTTACTGGACAACCCACCTTTCATGTCGACATCATTAAAGCTAATCTTTCTGATAACAGCTCTATCTGGCACCACTGTGGTAATATGCCAACTCGTTTGGCTGCCGACCACGGACCTCTGAAACTCCGGCCCATACCCGAACATATTGGTCCGGGAGCTTTCGGGCCGACCATCCAGGCTACCATGCGCCCCGGGCTGATCACTGCGGCGAATCTAGTCGGCAGGCATGGCTCGATGCGGGTATGCGCGATGGAAGGTGAGGTTGTGCCGTATGAATTGGAATTCCCTGGATCGGCTGCCAAAGTCGTATTTCCATTTTCTTTGGCAGAAACATTGGAAAAACTGGGTGAGGCAGGCTATGGTCATCACTTTGCATTGATCCAAGGACATGTCGGTCATGAGTTGGGCGAGTGGTGCCGGCTTTCAGAAGTCCAATTTATGAAAATTTAACCTCTATGATGGTTGTTTGAGTTCCTATCGCCTTTTCCCGGAACCGCCCACTTGAAGATATTTTTAGAAAAATCCTGAACGCCTGATGAGCATTGAGCCAAGATTTTAAGGTCACTGAAGTTAAGATTGGACGGCCAAATCCCAAATTAAAAAACTGGTAGCTGATTTAGATGGCCGCCAGTGAATATAATACAAAGAATAAAGATAAGAAATTCAAAAAGGAGAAGAATAAGCATATGGAAACCATATTACAAACTATTCAGAGAAAAGTTATTGAAGGTGAAAAGGCTGAGGCGGTTTCATCAGTAAAACAGGCCTTGCAAGAGGGGTTGCCTGCAGAACGTATCCTAAACGAAAGTCTGATTACTGCGATGAACGAAGTGGGCCGGCGGTTTGAATGCGGCGAGTTTTACATTCCAGAAATGCTTATTGCAGCCCGCACGATGCAAGCTGCTCTTGCCATTCTCAAGCCTTCTCTTGCCCAAAGTGGAATGCGTTCCACAGGCAAAGTCGTGATCGGAACCGTAATGGGTGATCTTCATGAAATCGGGAAAAACCTGGTTGCGACTATGTTAGAAGGAGCAGGTTTCGAAATCACCGATCTCGGCACTGACGTTCCTCCCGAGAAGTTTGTAGACGCAGTCAGGGATCAGCAGGTGGACATTGTTGGTATATCAGCTCTCTTGACCACAACGATGGGTACCATGCGAAAAACAATCGAAGCATTGGAAAAAGCTGGTCTTCGTCAGAAAGTCAAGATCATGATCGGTGGCGCGCCCGTGACCGAGGCATTCGCCAAGGAAATTGGCGCGGATGGCTACTCCCCCGACGCGAGTCGAGCCGTAGCTCTTGCCAGACTCCTTATGGATGCCTGACCTTTATCTGAGAATCTGTTGAATCGATGACCTTCGAGTTACTCCCATCTCAACGTAGATGACTTGTGTTCCAGATTTCAGGTGAATAATTATCTAAAGAAGCCTTCTAACCGGGTGAATTAATCTGGCAAGGGAGAAAAATAATGAAATCTTCAGAGCGGGTTTTCACAGCCCTTCGTGGTCAAACCCCCGACAGGGTACCCATCTTGGAATGGTTTGTACATCCGAAAGTGTGCCAGGCTCTTTCGCCCGGGGCCAGCTGGTCAGATTTTGTCGACCAAATTGGATTGGACGCTATAAGTGCCTTGTTCCTGTATGAAGGCACATTCAAAGAGGAATCAATTGGCCCTAAGAAAGTAATGAATGAGTGGGGCGTCACCCTGGGAGTCACAGACGAACATAAAGCTCCCATTGATGGTCCGATTAAGACCCTTGAGGATGCTTTGCATTATGTCCCTCCTGATCCTCAAGCTTCATACCGCCTAGGTAATTTGCCAGCCTATGTGAAGCGCTTCAAGGGGGAGAAGGCGGTTATTTGGTGTCAGAGAGCTGAGTTCATGTGGGCCGCAGACCTGATGCGCCTCGACAACCTGCTGGTCAGTTTTCTTGAAGATAAACGCCTAGCTAATGAGGTGCTAGAGATCTCCAACGAATTTGCAATTGCCCTGGCCCGCCGGGCGGTAAGGGCCGGTGCAGATGTTGTCATGCTTGGCGACGATTATGCCTATAATTCTGGCCCCATGATGTCCCCGAAAGTATTCAAAGAGTTTATCCAGCCCAGGTTAGCTCGGGTTGTCCAGGTAGTAAAAGAAGAAGGAGCTTTCTGCGTGAAACACAGTGATGGTAACTTGTGGCCGATTCTTGACATGATTATAGAGACAGGCGTGGATGCCATTAACCCTCTCGAGCCGGTTGCAGGCATGGACATCGCGGATGTAAAAAAGAAGTATGGGCAGCGCGTATGTCTTATTGGCAACATCGACTGTGGTAATTTGCTGTCTAACGGTACACAAGAAGAAGTCGTCAATTCTGTTAAAGACACCCTCCTCAAAGCAGCCCCTGGAGGAGGCTATATCATGTCATCCAGCAATACAATTCACTCA
>JBEKEB010000161.1:0-8324 GCA_050014055.1 Anaerolineales bacterium
GACGGCAGTGGGTATCCACGCGGATTAAAAGGCACTAAGATCCCGCTGGCGGCGCGCATCTTTGCCGTGGTGGATGTCTGGGATGCCTTGCGATCAGATCGTCCTTACCGGCCTGCCTGGGCGGCAGACAAGGTGCGCGAACATATCCGCAGCTCGGCCGGAACACATTTCGATCCGCAGGTGGTGGATGTTTTCATGCAGATGCTCGATTGATCTTGAGGCAACCGATGAACTAAGCGGGATTTGGTCAGGATAGTGAAGGTGTGAAACATGCGCACATTGAAAGAGTCAGAATTACTTTACCGCCGACTGTTTGAAGCGGCCCAGGATGGGATTTTAATCCTGGACGCCGAGACAGGCGCCATCACGGATGTCAACCCCTATTTGTTGAAAATGCTCGGTTACTCACGTGAAGAGTTAGTGGGAAAAAAGCTCTGGGAAATAGGCGCGATTAAAGATATTAAAGCCAGCAAGGAGGCCTTCCAGGTCCTGCTGAAGGATGAATATATCCGCTACAACGATCTGCCTCTCCGGGAAAAAGGCGGGAAGCTTATTCAAGTGGAATTCGTTAGTAACGTCTACCTGGTGGGCGGTGAGAAGGTCATCCAATGCCATATCCGCGACATCACGGAGCGCGTCCATGCTGAGAATGCCCTGCGCAAAAGCGAAGCCAGCCTGCGCGAGCAATCTGTCCGTGATCATCTGACCGGTTTATTCAACCGGCGATACATGGAAGAGACCCTGGAACGCGAACTGCTGCGAGCCGCACGTAAACAACTCAGCCTGAGTATCATTATGGTGGACGTGGATGATTTCAAGCAGTTCAACGATACCCATGGCCATGCAGCTGGCGATGCTGTCTTGCGTAAAATGGGCAATTTGCTTCGCAGGCATGTGCGCGGAGAGGATATTGCCTGCCGGTATGGCGGCGATGAATTCATCATCGTGCTGCCTGATTCCATCCGGGAGGTAACGATAGCACGCGCCGAACTTCTTTGCGAATCTACCAAAAAATTCCATCTCAAATACGAAGGGCATATCCTGAAGGCAATCACGCTTTCCCAGGGCGTGGCGGTCTTCCCGGAGAATGGCGCAACCAGTAAAGCCGTCTTGAAAGCTGTTGATACTGCGCTTTATCGCGCCAAGCGGGCAGGCTACGGCCGGGTGGTTGCGGCGAAATAAGGTGACGCCTCCCCCAAGTGGCGGAGGCAAATACTCCCCGGCAGATGGATGCGGCCGGGGAGTGTTCGATGTATGATGGATTCATGATAGGAGAACATATGGAAATTCCTTTACAAGCCCAGGTGGAATGTACGGACGGCATTTGTGGCCGCTCCGAGTTTGTATTGATGGACCCGTTGAGCGACAAGGTGACAAACCTGGTGGTGAGGGAGATTACATTCCCCAACACGGAGTACATTGTACCAGTTGAGGCGGTATCTGAAACGATTGCCGACACGATTCAATTGCGGTGCAGCAAGGCAGAATTGGAGAAAATGCGCCCGTTTGTCAAAACCACTTTTGTCGAAGCGAAGATGCCTCTTATGAGTCCCGGATATGGAGGTGGAATGGGTACTTACTACTATATGCCATATGTCACTGCAAATATGACAGTGAAATTGCCCAAGGAGCATCTGCAAATTCCGCCGGGAGAACTGGGGGTGACCCGTGGTACACGCGTTGAAGCGACGGATGGCTTTGTGGGTCACATCGACGAATTCGTGGTCAACCCGAAGAACAAACACATTACGCACCTGGTGATGTGGGAAGGACATCTGTGGGGGCAAATGGATGTGATCATCCCTCTTTCGGCAATGGGTGAGACGCGCGCGGATACCGTGTTCCTGAAACTTGATAAGCACCAGATCGAATCTCTACCAACCTTCCCGGTACACAGGCGCTGGTCCTGAGAGCATGAACGAACCTGGTATCGCGAAGTTTACGTGCAAAGAATGTGGTGGCCACAGCCTGACCGTTACGCATGTTTGGAGCATCCTGGCTGGAGAAAGCAGCGAACGCTGGCGGGAATGGGGGCCACTCAAAGACAGCCACCACTGGCAATATGAATTTAAGGAGAAGGATGAAGAAAAACCGGACGGTGAAGTCCAGAGGGGTGACTTTGGTGAGTTCGAGCAGGATGACTCTGCTTCCGAACCGGAAGAATATGAAATCTTCGAGCCAGAGACCGACCGGGAAAGCGATGATTTCTTTGTAAATTGCGAGGATTGTGATCGTGAGATCGAATTCGGCTGGTCAGAACCGGACCGGCGCGGTCTGATCATGCCGGTCGAATTTTCCGACTTCAATCCTGCTGAAAGCTGGCCGGACCCGAAATATCTGGATATCTGGCAGCAGCGGGGCTGGGTACGAAAATGAGTCCACCCCAGCCTCCCCCAAGTGGCGGAGGAAAATACTCCCCAACCGATGGATGCGGCCGGGGAGTTTTAATTATAGAATGATAGATGAGGATGAATACGGTTTCGACGCCCGCAAGCCAACCACAGAACATTGATACAGCGGACCGTACAGATCAAATCCGGAGATGGAAGATGAAGAAGAAACTGTTCATTTTTGTTTTAATGGCCATAATGTTTGTAATGGTCGCAAGCTGTTCTCCCGGTTCGGTTATACAAATCAATACGCCGGTCCCGAACGTACATACCGGTACGCCCACTCCCAGCGGGCAAATCAACGTGCCCGGGGTAAGCATACAGGTCTATGCGCCCGGACCGAACCCAATGGTTAATAGCGCGGATGCGCAGGGACGTGTCGCCGGAATCTGGCTGGGAGTCTGGCACGGATTCATATCCCCGGTGACACTGTTGCTGTCGTTCTTCAACAAGGATGTACAGATGTACGAAGTACACAACAACGGGAACCTATATAACCTGGGGTTCTTTTTGGGAGTGGCAATCGTGTTTGTCATCCTGGGCTTGATATTTGGTTCAAGACGTTGAGGCTGTAAACGTTTTTCCTATAGCATATTCATGTGTAAAAAGGAGATTTATGATGAGTACAAATACGTATACTATTATCATCGTTATTGTGGTCCTGGTGATCCTAGGCCTGATATTAGGTGCTGTTTTTTCCCGGCGCCAAGGGTCAAAACGGTCGGTGCGCTACCAAAATAAATTTGGCCCTGATTATGATGCCACCGTAAAGACGATGGGGAATGAGACCAAGGCCCAAAAAGAAATGGATAATCGCCAGAAGCATGTTGATACTTTGAATATCCGTTCCCTTTCCCTGAGTGAGCGTGAAAAGTACCTGGCTGAATGGAAGGCTGTCCAGGCCAAATTCATCGACCAACCCGGGCCGGCGACGGTAGAAGCAGACCATCTGATCATGGAAGTCATGCAGCTAAGAAACTATCCCGTATCCGATTTCGAGCAGCGGGCAGCCGATATCTCGATCAATTATCCTGAATTGGTGAGCAATTACCGCCTGGCACGCGCAATCGCGATCAAGAATGAGCAGCACAACGCAGATACAGAAGAATTACGCCAAGCATTGGTCCATTACCGCGCCCTGTTCAATGAGCTCCTCATCACCGAGGAAGTCGTTCCGGAAAAGGCGTAGAGTCTCTTTCCCCAAGGTAAGCGAGCATGGGTGATATGGGGACGGCTTTTCTGTACCCATATCACCCACCACTGCCCGGTTTATAGTGATGGCGCGGAAAAGAGGAGAAAAAAAGGAAAAGAAACTGTATCGTGTGAAAGTGGTTTTGTTCGTAATGGCAGAAGACGAAGCCGAGGCCTGTGTGGCCGCCACCCGGGCGCGCTTCGACACCTTCGAATGCACGTCCAGGAAAGCAGAATATGTCGATCCGGAATGAAATGATGCGATTCCGTATAACGCAGACGACGAGCAAACCTGTGCAGAGATCATGAGCGACAAACTGCAGGCTGCCCTTCCGGAGACACGCTTGATGAAATTACCTGCCTATGTGGATGCGGCCATGCGTGAAATCAGCGCCGACAATCAAACGTACCAGCCAGGCCAACAGCCCTAAGCCCCGTTCGAACCTCACCCAGGTAGTGGAGGCAAAAACTCCCCACCTGGCGGAGGCGACCGGAAAGAAGTTGATGTAATATAAGTTGACCGGCCACTGATGGAAATGGTGAGACGATAACGTCGAACACCTTCTCCTTTGAGCGGCAAAATCATCCTGCAAACCATTTAGTATCGGAGCAACGAAAAATGACCGAACCACTTGATGCAATCATGGCGATCCACAATGCTTTCCGGGCCGATTTAAGCAATATCGACGCGGCAGCGCTTGCCTCTGCACGCGGCAAGGCGGGTCTGGAAACGACAGTTGAGCGCTTCCGATTCTTCAACGAAGTGCTGGTCTGGCATGCGCATGGCGAGGAATTAGCGATCTTCCCGACGGTAGAGACTGTGGCGCCTTCGGTGGCCGAGGCGTACGAGAGGGATCACCGCGGGCTGGGTGCGGCATTCGAGACCCTCCGGACGGCAGTTTCAGCACGCGACGCATTGGAAACGGCGCGCGCAACAGCCGCGTTCAAATTCCATCTCGACATGCACCTGGCAAAGGAAGACGCACACCTGTACCGCATCGTCAGGGAGCGCATATCTTTGCCCGACCAGAGCAAGGCAGTCGGTCTCATGTCAAGCACGGTGCCACAGGAGCGTTTCCCGGAAGTGATCGCCTGGATGTACCCTTTGATCGGTAATGAAGACCACGAGAACATGACGCGTATCTGGCAAATGGTGATGCCTGCTCCCGTCTTCGCGCAGGTCAAGCCGCTCATCCAAAAGACGCTCGGCAATGACTGGGCAGAGCTGGCCAGGCGAATCCCTACCCTGATGTGACACCCTCCCGAGCCTCCCCCAAGTGGCGGAGGCAAACACTCCCCAACCGATGGATGCGGGCGGGCAGAAATTGTTGTAGCATGAGATGAATCCCCGTACCTATTCCACCGGTGGATAATTTGAGTTTATAAGGAGTTAATTCCCATGGCAACCAAGACTGAACCCAAAACAGACAAGGCCAGCGAGACGAAACCCAAACGCGCTTCCAAGAGCAAACGCATCCACGTACGGCGGATGAAGCAGGAAGCCCGCAAGACGGCCGGCACCACCAAGGCTTAAGCCCCCATCCCACCCTCCCCCAAGTGGCGGAGGAAAACACTCCCCGACCGGTGGATGCAGCCGGGGAGTGTTTACTATAAGATAAGAAGAAACATCAAAACAGCGGAGGTCCAACAAATGAATGTCAGCCCTCTTGCAGGCAGGCCGGCCGACCAAGCCAGCCTGGTCAATGTGCCTGATCTCGTCACAGCCTATTATACGGAAAAGCCTGATCCTGCCATCCCGGCGCAGCGGGTTGTATTCGGCACTTCCGGGCATCGCGGTTCGGCCTTCGCAAAATCCTTTAACGAATGGCACATCCTTGCCATTAGCCAGGCAATTTGCTTATATCGAAAAAAGCAGAAAATCGATGGTCCGCTCTTCCTGGGGATGGATACACATGCCCTCTCGGTGCCGGCGCTGGCCAGCGCGCTGGAAGTACTGGCTGCCAATGATGTGGAAGTGATGCTCGCAGAAGGGGACGAATATACCCCGACGCCGGCCATTTCCCTTGCCATCCTCACTTATAACCGCGGGCGCAAGACAGGACGCGCGGATGGCATCGTGATCACGCCCTCGCATAATCCGCCCCATGACGGCGGTTTTAAATACAACCCGCCGAACGGCGGTCCGGCAGAAGGTTCCATCACCGGCTGGATCGAAGCAAAAGCAAATGAATTTCTGGAGAGCAAGCTGGAGGGCGTGAAGAGGATCGTGCACGAAAAAGCCCTGCATGCTTCCACCACGCACCGGTACGACTTCCTTAATACCTACGTTGTCAACCTCGCCAACGTGATCGACATGGAGGTCATCCGGGCGGCCAGGATCAGCGTGGGTGTCGATCCACTTGGCGGCGCAGGCGTGCATTACTGGGGACCGATCGCCGGACACTATAAATTGGACCTGACGGTCGTGAACCAGGCAGTCGATCCCACGTTCCGTTTCATGACCGTGGATTGGGACGGCCAGATCCGCATGGACCCATCTTCGCCTTACGCAATGCAGCGCTTGATCGGCCTGAAGGATCAATACACGACCGCTTTTGCCTGTGACACAGACCACGACCGGCACGGGATCGTTACACGCTCGGCCGGGTTGCTTCCACCCAATGCTTATCTAGCGGTGGCCATCTCCTATCTCTTTCAAAACCGGCCGATGTGGCCCACTACCGCCGCGGTCGGTAAAACGCTGGTAAGCAGCCAGCTGATTGACCGTGTTACTGCAAAGCTCGGCCGCAAACTTTACGAAGTGCCGGTCGGCTTCAAGTGGTTTGTGGATGGCCTGCTGGACGGCTCGCTGGGTTTTGGCGGCGAGGAGAGCGCTGGCGCATCCTTCGCCCGCCTGAATGGCAGCGTCTGGACAACAGACAAGGATGGCATCATCCTGGCTTTGCTCTCCGCTGAGATCACTGCCCGAATGGGGCGCGATCCCGGCGAGCTCTACCGCGAACTTACGCACGAGTTTGGCGAGCCGGTTTACGAGCGGATCGACGCACCGGCCACACCTGAACAAAAGGCGATCCTGGCAAAGCTTTCACCGGAGCAGGTAAAAATCAAAGACCTGGCTGGCGAAAAAATCCTGGCCATCCTGACCACTGCGCCGGGCAACAACGCTCCGATCGGAGGACTGAAGGTGGTGGCCGAAAACGGATGGTTCGCAGCGCGTCCATCCGGGACCGAGAATATCTACAAGATCTATGCGGAAAGCTTCCGCGGGACCGATCATCTAAAAAGCATCCAGGAGGAAGCGCAGAGCATTGTCAGCGCTTCACTGGCGGCAGCCCTATAGCCAGCGGAGTTTCCGTCCTAGAAAGACCTGAAGGAGATCCTATGGATATACCAACCCGTCGCAGTCACCCCAACTACGCCTCCCCATCTGAGGAAGTTGATGGGTTTGATTCTCTGGTTGAGCTGGCCCTGGATTTACGCTGGTCCTGGAACCATGCCGCCGACGAAGT
The DNA here is from genome assembly GCA_050014055.1 of Anaerolineales bacterium. GTDB lineage: Bacteria > Chloroflexota > Anaerolineae > Anaerolineales > Villigracilaceae > UBA877. Next base: position 7,052 of record JBEKEB010000161.1, read on the forward strand.
CTGGCAGCAGTTGGACCCGGCGCTGTGGGAACTCACCCACAACCCCTGGATTGTCCTGCAAACAGTTTCAAGGAGTCGGGTTGAGCAGTTATCCGCCGACTCAATTTTTCGCAAGCGTGTCGATGAGCTTATCCAGGCCAAAACCGAGGCAGCGGCAAGGCCCGCCTGGTTTCAGCAAAACCATCCGGCGTCTCCCCTGACCTGTGTCGCTTATTTCAGCATGGAATACATGTTGAGTGAAGCCCTGCCCATTTATTCGGGCGGACTTGGAAACGTGGCCGGCGACCAGCTCAAATCTGCCAGCGACTTGGGCGTGCCGGTGGTAGGCGTAGGACTGCTCTACCAGCAAGGCTATTTCCGGCAGGTGATCGACAAAGACGGCGCCCAGCAGGCACTTTATCCTTATAACGATCCCGGACAATTGCCAATCACGCCGTTGCGCCAGGCGGACGGCGAGTGGTTGCGGCTGGAGATCGCCCTGCCCGGGTACTCGGTCTGGCTGCGCACCTGGCAGGTACAGGTCGGCCGGGTAAAACTTTACCTGCTGGACAGCAACGACGCGGCCAATTACCCTATCCATCGCGGTATCACCAGCGAACTGTATGGCGGTGGGCCGGAACTGCGACTAAAGCAGGAACTCCTGCTCGGGATCGGCGGATGGCGCTTGCTGCGCGCTCTCGGCCTGCAGCCGGAAGTCTGTCATTTGAATGAGGGCCATGCGGCTTTCGCCGTGTTGGAGCGCGCCCTGAGCTTCATGACAGAGACAGGACAACCTTTCGAAGCGGCGTTGGTCGCCACGCGCGCTGGCAACCTTTTCACCACCCACACGGCAGTTGCGGCCGGTTTTGACCGCTTCGAGCCTGCGCTCATCCAGCAATACCTGGGAGGCTATGCCGGGCAGAAACTCGGCATCCCGCTCCATGATTTGTTGGCACTGGGAAGACAGAACCCGGACGACTCGTCGGAAGATTTCAACATGGCCTATCTGGCAATCCACGGGAGTGGGTCTGTTAATGGGGTAAGTCGCTTGCATGGCAGGGTCAGCCGCCAACTATTTGAGCCGCTCTTTCCGCATTGGCCCCAAGGCGAAGTGCCGGTGGGATACGTGACCAACGGCGTGCACGTGCCAAGCTGGGATTCGGCGGGGGTGGATGATCTATGGACGGAGGCTTGCGGAAAAGATTGCTGGCAGGGAACAACGGAGACCTTGGGGCAGGCCATGCACGGCGTCTCCGACACCCGGCTGTGGCAATTCCGCAGCGCAGCCAGCCAG
>JBEKEB010000162.1:0-8213 GCA_050014055.1 Anaerolineales bacterium
TGGTCATGACTATCTCCTTTTTCCTCAAAAAGACATCATGCCACATTTGGGATTAACCAGCGTTTTTCTCTCTCCCTAATTTTTCAAAAAGTGTGCGCATTACTCCGGAATGACTGTGCGGATAACTCCGGAATCACTGTGCGCATTACCCCGGAATCACTGTGCGGATTAGTGCGGATTTTGCAAGGGCTGGTGAGAAGAAAAATATTCACCACAAAGGTCACAAAGGGACACGAAGAATATATAAGATTCATGATTATTTTATATACCAAAGAACTTCAGAGGTTTGTACGTTTCTTAAGTTTCAAACCTGAAGTGAGCAATAATAGAACAAAATCTCTATTCTGATAGATGCTTTACAAGTACTTTAAAAGGTTGATTCCAACTCGAACAATGATTTATAACGCGTTTTCCCCTCTTATATATAAAAATTCAATAGCTTATGTAAATCTTGATTTGCTAAATCTGATTGACTCAACCACCATTTGAGTAAAAGGAAAGCAGTCGATTACCAACCATTAAGGTAGGAGGATAATCAATCTAGCGGAGCAATCTCTTTTCCCAGATGATTCATGGTTTACGCCAAATAGACAAGAAGTAACTCGAAAGACCCACTTTGTTACGCGATTCGAAAAGATATACGTTCAATATCCCGCTATTTTGGATCCATTAACTCACTTGGACTGTTGGAAATGGAATACGAATCGGAAGCAAAATCCACCTCCAGCATCGCCCAATCAACTCCGTTGTCCCAGCGTAGGGTAATTCCGGAGTCGCGGGTCTCTGGCATGCTGAACGATCCATTAAAAGCAGGATGGCGATTTCGAAAGCGAATTAATTCGAACAGCGATTGAACTACCGGGCGCTGAATTGCTCGATCAATCTCATCAGGCGTGAAAAAATGCCTGTTGATATCGCGCCCAACACCGCTTTGGGCAAGCAAGGTCATATCGTTCTCACCCGCCAGTAAGCCTACATAATAGACTTGGGGCACGCCAGGAGCAAAGAATTGGATCGCACGTGCCAGCAAATATTCTCGATCATTACGCCCAAGGGCATCGTAGAATGTACAATTCACCTGGTACAGATCGAGATTGGAGGCCGCCGCGCCAGTCGCCAGGCGGCTCTGCCCATTGCTGTTGGAGTGGATTTTTTCCACCAGGGCATCCAGTTCTTCTGAAGGAATAAAGCCAGGACGGTCTTCATGATCGGAGCCGTCAGCGTCGATATCAATCACACCGATGCCATCGTGCGTGTCCAGCACAGTGACAGCGTTGCGTGGGCTGATCTCCAGCCACTGTTTCAAATAACGACCGGTATTGTTGAATATGGCATGCAGCACCAGGGGAGGCAGAGCGAAATCATAGACACGGTCCACATGGCGGGCAATTTCGATCTGCCTGAGGAAGTGGGAATGGATCTCAACGAGCACTTCAATGTCCAGGTTCGCCGCCTGCTGTGTAAGGTATTTGATAAAAGCGAACGTTTCGGGAATCATGAAACAAGTGCTGCCTGGTTTTTTGATGGCATACCCAACGGCATCCAGCCGCACCGTGCGGATGCCATTATCATGCAGCGTTTGCATTACAGACTGCAGGTAGGCTTTCCCCTGTGGATGTGTTGCATTGATGTCGATCTGTTGCTTCGAAAAGGTCGTCCACAGCAAACGCTTCTGGTTGTTCTTTAACGTGGCATAAGAAAAGGGCAGGCCAGGCCGCGGGCGGTAGATGGTCAGGAGGTCGGCTTCGGTGGCGCCATTCGGAAAGACACTGTCCATGGTGAGGAACATGTCTTTATAAATGGATTCATCACCCTTTTCAGAATAATCCAGGAATTGTGGTGAGGAGGAGGATACATGGTTGACAATTACATCCGCCATCAGGTCAACATCCTGCCCCAGTTCTTTGATATCTGCCCAGCTTCCCAGGCAGGGATCAATCTTGGTGTGATCGATGGGATCAAAGCCGGCATCCGCCCCGTGACTGGGGTAATAGAAGGGCAGGATATGAACACCACCGAAAAGCCCGGCCAGCGGCCCCTTCAGCAATCGATGCAGCGTTCTTATATCGCCTCCTCCCAGGCGATCGGCATACGTGATGAGTTGAACATTGTTTTTCATGCTATCGATCTCTGCAGTAACGGTTGGGCTGCCAACACCGGCAACCCCACTATAAACCCTTCATAAATTGGAAAGCCTGATCATTGAAACCCGGCAGCGGTTCATGCGCGAAATCCGGGTAAACTACCATTCTCTTGGGTGAAAGAATCTTGTTGTATACGGCAAACTGGGTGGATGGCGGGCATATGGTATCCATCAACCCAATTCCCCACAATATCTCCGCTTGGATACGCGGGGCCAGGAATTGAATATCGATGAAGCCCAACTTCTCAAAGATTTTCCCTTCGAGCTTATGCATGGGATCCGAATGGCGAAAATATTCCTGTAGCTCCTGGTAGGCATCTTTTGCCTGGTCCATCTCCCATACCCGCACGTAATCGCTTAGGAAGGGGTACACTGGAGCAGCGCGTTTAATGCGAGGTTCCAGTGCAGCGCATGCAATAGTTAAGGCGCCCCCCTGGCTGCCGCCCATTGCACCAACTCGATTCGCATCCACATCAGGCATTTCCATAACAATCCTGGCAAGTTGGGCTGTATCGAGAAATACCTGTCGAAAGAGCATCTTTTCGGGTACGTCTCGCAACGCATCATCGAGTCCGCGAATAATATGCCCATGGAGTGTGTTGCCAGAGACCCGGCCTCCATCTTCTGATAATCCTGCCTGACCGCGACAATCCAGTGCTGCCACGGTAAAACCTGCTGCGACATAGCCAAGCTTATCGAACCAGTCTCCTGAATCACCCGTGTATCCATGGAACAACATTATGGCAGGATGGGGAGACGGAGCAATTGCAGGGCGCAGCAATTTGGCGTGAATGCGCGCCCCTCCGACCCCTGTAAAATACAGATGAAAACACTCAACATTGGGTGCCTGAAATTCAGACGGGGTTAATTCGACTTTCAGATCGACCTCTCGCATTTCTGTCAGGCTCTTGTCCCAAAACGAATCGAAATCGTGAGGACAAGGATTCTTGCCTCGATATGTTTTTAACTGCTCGATAGGTAGATCAAAGGTCAAGGGCATTTCTGGCTCCTAGGCTGTTATGAAATCACTGGAAGGTAATTGGCACGTGACTTTGTTGTGCCCTTTACTATACCTTCAACTATATGTCCTTAGGCTTCCCTCTTGTTGTGTAATAGTCTCATCGACCATAGAAGTTGACCAGCGGAATCATCAGAGATTGAAAAGGTACAATCAATGCAACCACCAAGATGGCAACCAGAAGCGCATTGATTTTCCACTTGTTGCTGATGAGAAAATGCAATGTGTTTAAGGCAGTGATCAGAATGAGAGATATACTGATCAGTGCGATAATGTGCTGTGCACAAGACCGCTGCTCATCCCTTGACCGAACCTTGGAGCAGCGCCGTGATGATCTGGCGCTGGAACAGGATAAACAACACAAGGGTGGGCACGAGGATCAGGATCGTGCCGGCGCACAGCAAGGGGATATCGGTGGCATAGTGGCCCTGGAACGCTCCCAGTGCACCGGCCATCGTTCGCTGACTCGGGTTCTCGACGAGCACCAGCGCAAGCAGGAACTGGTTCCACGTCCAGATGGACATCAGGATCCCGAGCGACGCGATCGGCGCCCGCGCGAGCGGAACATGGATGCGCCAGAACAGGTCCCAGCTGCTTGCACCATCAACGCGGGCCGCTTCCGAAATCTCGGTCGGCATGTTGACGAAATGAGCGCGCATCCAGAATACGGCAAAGGGCATGTACAAGCCGATCAGCGGCAGCACGATCGCGAACCGGGTGTTGTAGATTCCCACCGCCCGCTCCAGGAAGTAAATAGGGATGATGATCCCCGGAAACGGGAGCGTCAGCCCGAACACAAACAGGAAGAGCAGAATGCGTGCACCGTGAATCCTAAGGAGGCCGATAGCGAACCCGGCCATTGTCGAGATGATAAGGGATACGGGCACGACGGCGAGGACAATGAACGTGCTCGACGCGAGCAGCGTCGGCATGTCCGCGACTTTGAACGCGTCCACGAAGTTGCCCCACTGCGGGACCGCCGGCCATTCGAGCCCGCCGGGCACAGTCCCCGATGGATGCAGCGCGGTCATGAAGATGCTGATGAAAGGTAGGATCGTGAACGTCATCAGCACTAGGAGGAAGGCCCGGCCCACCCAGAGTTCGCCGCGAGCAACTCTCATTGTGCACTCTCCCGGCTCAACCACTGGATCGGGATGATGACCACGACGACGAGGATCATAAGCATGACGGCCAGGGCAGACGCAAGGCCCACAGATCGCTGGGCGAACGCCAGGACGTAAATCTGGATCCCAGGGACCGCCGTCGCGTTACCGGGTCCGCCGGCTGTCGCGACGTAGACGATGTCGAATGCGGCGAGTGCGGCGATCACAGTGACGGTCAGGCATACGCCTATCTCGTTTCTGAGAAGCGGGACGGTGATCGCGAGAAATTCCTTGAACCAGCTGGCGCCATCGATCCTGGCGGACTCATAAAGGGATGGGTCCACTTTCGTCATGCCGGTCAATAGCAGGACAGTGCAGAATCCCAGCAGCACCCAGATTCCGATCACCCCGACGGCCGGGAGTGCCCAGTGGAAGTCGCCGAGCCAGGCACGCGTGATCGCGCCGAGCCCGACGGCCTTAAGGATCTGGTTGATCAAGCCCGGGAGGGCCAGCAGCCAGCCCCAGATGATGCCGGCCGCGACGAGTGGTATGACTTGGGGCAGGAACAGAACCGTCCGTGCTATCGCTCCAAGCCGCCCGGTCGCCACGCGGTGGATCACACTCGCAACGACGAGACCGAGGCCCACTGGAATGAAGCTGAACCACACGACCAGCCAGAACGCATTGTAGATCGTCCCGATCAGGTCGGGAACCTGGAAAATAGTCAGGTAGTTCTTCAATCCGACCCAGATCGCAGGAGTAACGCCGTTCCACTTATAGAACGAGTACTTGATGGTGAGCACGAGGGGTGTGAGCACGAACAACGCATACATCGCGAGGGCCGGCAAGACAAACAGCCAGCCAAGAATGGTCTCCCGGCGGACTATCCTGGGTAGGAAGGTCCGCCGGGAGAGTGCGGGAGCCACGGGATGGTTGTCTGACGTCATTAAGAATTTCACCGTTGATTTGGAAGGCGTAGGCATCGTCACGCGGCTGTCATCACTATTGTTGAGCTAGTTCTCGCAGGTACTCGGCCTGGACGGCTTTGAGCAAACCGGCCGCATCCTCTTGACCGCCGACCATCTTCTGGAGCTCGGGCGTCCAGCCCTGGGCGAAGATCGAGCTGGTTGAGTTGGCGATGAAGTCCATCGCCGTGCCAGCCTTGTTGATCACGGCTCCGGCAGCAAGCGTGTCGTTCGTGATCGAGCCTGCAGTCACGTTTGGCATCGTGGCATCCGCCGGTCCACCGGGGTTCGAGCCACCGACGGTGACGTCGATTTGGCGGGCTGTGTCGTTCGTGGCAACCCAGTTAAGGAAGAACGCGGCGCAATCCGCGTGCTTGGCCTTGGCGGCAATGCCATAGGTCAGCGGGGAGGACATGGCCGCCGGGTTATCACCGGCCTGCGCGGGCGGCATCAGGAAGAAGCCGACGTTACCGGGCATGTTCTTGTCGTAGTCTGCGTTTTCCCAGTCGCCATTAAAGGTGAATACGCCCTCGCCCTTAACAAAGCGGGCGTTGGAGTCGGTGTACTCGATGGCATTGATGTCAGGCGGGAAGTAGCCGTTCTTGATCCACTGCTGGAGGTCTTGGGCGGCAACCAGGTTTGATGGAGTGTCGATTGTGGCGCCTTTCTTCTGGAAGATCCAGTCGTTGATGGGCTGGGTCGGGCCGACGGACGCCATGAGCGCCTGCAGTGGGAACGCGAGCCCCATGCCGCTCTTGGCGCTGCCCCACTGCATGATCGGGAGGAGTCCGGCTGCCTTCGCCTTCGCGAGCAGGCTCTCTAAATCAGCGAGCGTCTGTGGGGGCTGGGTCATGCCGATCTGAGCAGCCAACTTCTTGTTGTAGAAGACGCCGGTCAGGCTGTAGTTGAGACCCCATGCGTAGAGCGTGCCGGAACCGCGGGTGCCATCCGACGCGAGCCGGTTCTGGTTGATCTGCGCCATCGGCCACTTGTCCCAACCGAACTCCGTTGCGTAGGTATCCAGGTTCATCAGGAGGCCGTCCTTCGCGTATGATACCATAGTCGGCAGCCGGAGCAGGTCGGGCGGGTTGTCACTCGCGAGCAGGAGCGGTGCCGAAGTGATGAGATTCGCGAACTGGTCCTGGCTGATGTTCCAGGTAACGTTCGGGTATTCCTTAGTAAACTCTGCGGAAAGCTTAAAGGGCAGATCGAAACCGGTCTCAAAGTAGCCGTTCAGTACAACAGGAGCTGTCCCGCAGTTCGGGACCGCGGCAGTCGGAGCCGTGGTTGCCGGCGCAGCAGTAGCAGCCACTGTGGCGGGAGCCTGTGTTGGGACAGGGGCTGTAGTTGATGCTGGTGCCTGTGTTGCGACAGGGGCAGCAGTTGTTGCTGCCGCCCCACAGGCAGAAAGCAACAAGGCTGCCAAAACCACCAGGCTTGCCAAAGACCATAGTACAGGTTTCTTGTTCATTTCTCGTTCTCCTTTGTCAGCTTGAATTTAGATTAGATATTAGGTTGAGGATTTTGGTGTTTTTGAATTCTCAATAAGCTAAACCTCCTGAACCCTGAATATAGGAAGTGTATGAAAATCATTTATGTTAGTGGTATCTTGAAAGCACTTTCATAAAGAGTATACAACTTTTCAATATGCGAGTCAATATCCGGTTTTTATGCAGTTTGACGTTCTATTAAGATAAGGGTAAGCTTGACATGCCTTGGTGGTCTGGAAGGCGATTCTATCTGTGCAAGTAATATTTCCACCGCCAACCTTCCCGACTCATCCAGGTGTTGGCGGATGGTGGTCAGGTCGGCATATTCGGCTATATCAAGATCGTCAAATCCTACTACTGCCAATTGTTCGGGCACCAGGACTTTTAACTGGCGGGCAGCTTTCAGAACACCCAATGCCTGAAAATCTGTTGCAGCAAATATGGCGGTCGGTGGTTCGGGCAGACTGAGCAAATCTGCCGCAACCTGGCGGGTCTGTTCTTGCGAATAAGGAGCCAGCTTTACAAATACCTCCGGAAGTTCGATCCCGGCCTCTCTTAGCGCCTGACGAAATCCTACCAGACGCTGACTGACCGGATGCAAGGAATATTCAGGCAGATCGGTGTCGCCCAAAAATGCGATGCGACGGTGGCCTTTTTCCAGTAAATATTGTGCTGCCATTCGCCCCCCCATCACATCATCGATTTCTACGCTGCTCAAGTTGGGGTGCGGGAACTCGACCAAAACGGTAGGCAGGCCGTGTTCCACAAGACGGCGCACATCCGCGTCATCCACCGGCAAGGAAAGAATGATGAGACCATCCAAATTGCCGGTCAACGGCAGGGAAGAGAGAAAACTTTTCAGATGATCCGCGGAATCAACAGTGTAAATGACCAATTCAAATTTTTTGGCAGATAAAGCTTCGGAAATTCCCCTCAGGCGTTGGACAAAAGATGGTGCTGTAAAAAATGGCGAGATAACTCCAATCCGCCCGGTACCTCGCAAGGCGCGGGCGCGGGCCTCTGCTTTGGGTACAAAACCAAGGGCGTCGATGGCTGCCAGGATGCGTTCGCGCGTTTCGCCATTGACCTTGCCGGGGACATTTAGCATCCGTGAGACTGTGGTGATACTTACTCCTGCTTGTTTGGCAACATCATAGATGGTGGATGCTTTTTTAGGTGGCATAGGATCCCTGTATGAAAGGAATATGAAAGCACTTTCATTTTATCTTTCGAAGGTCTTTTTGTCAACTTGCTCTGTTGGGATGTACTTAAATTTTCGTTTAATTAATATTAAGCAATTCTCATTTGCTTTCTATTTTCTCTTATCTTTCGTTTACTGATATTAGTACCTAGTGCTGCAATGCATCCACCAGTGTCAATAGATAATATGTTTAGTGAAGGTAGTTGAAAGTGCGAGTCATTTCTGGTACGCTCCTATTAGATAAACCTATTTTGAAAGGAGATCATAATGAGACCAGAAATAACTCGCACAAT
>JBEKEB010000163.1:0-8208 GCA_050014055.1 Anaerolineales bacterium
AGGCCTTCCCACCCGGGCAGCCCCAATCCAATCCGCTCAGCTGGGGCGGCAACTTCAGCGAAATCCCGCCCGTCCTGGTTGCCCGCCTGCATCTGCCTGCCTGATCCCTTATCCCCTGCTCTCGATGAACTATTCGCTCTACTTCCACATCCCCTTCTGCAGCCATCGCTGCGCTTATTGCGACTTCAACACCTACGCCGGGCAGGAGCGGCTGATTCCCGCGTATGTGGAAGCATTATGCAATGAAATCCGCGGCGTGGCCGCCTGTGCGCCGGAACGTCTTCCTGTTCATACTATTTTCTTTGGCGGTGGCACCCCTTCCCTGCTCACTCCCGTACAATTCGAACAGATCCTCCAGACCGTCCGCGACCTGTTCGACCTGCCGGAGCAATCAGAGATGGAACTCTCCCTCGAAGCCAACCCCGGCACCGTCACGCTTGATTCCCTGCATGGGCTGCGCCAGGCAGGTTTCAACCGGATCAGTTTCGGAGTCCAATCGTTCCAGCCCGGGGAACTGTGCCAGCTGGAACGCATCCATGACCCTCTTGATGTGCTGAACGCAGTCCGCTGGGCGCGTCAGGCCGGCTTCGCCAACCTTAACCTCGACCTGATCTACGGCCTGCCCGAGCAGCCCCTGGAGCGCTGGCAGGCGAATGTCAAACTAGCCGTGGAACTGGCCCCGCAACATCTCTCGCTGTATGCTCTGACCATCGAACACGGCACGCCTTATGGGCGCTGGGCCGGGCATGGCCTCTTGCCGTTGCCTGACCCTGACCTGGCTGCCGACATGTATGAATGGGCCTCGGAATATTTGGAAGGACAGGGCTACGAACAGTATGAGATCTCCAACTGGTCGAAACCCGGCTACCAGTGCCGGCATAACCTGCAGTACTGGCGCAACCTGCCTTATCTCGGCTTCGGCGCGGGCGCGCATGGCTGCGCCAATGGCATGCGAATATCGGATGTCCTGAGGATCAAGACTTACATCGATCGCATCAATCCTGAGTATGCAATCCCTGGTAGCCTTTTTCCGCTTTCTCCTGCCACCATCACCCAGACTCGCCTGTCCCGATTCGTCGAAATGCAGGAAACCATGATGCTGGGTCTGCGCCTGACGCGGGAGGGAGTTTCGGACGACACTTTTCGAGCGCGCTTCGGGCAGGATCTAATGGCTGTCTTCGGCAAGGAAATTAACGAACTGGTCGGACTGGGGCTGCTGGAAAGGGTCCTCACCCCCATGCTGGGGGCTTCCCCCGGCCCCTCTCCTGCTACGCGGGAGAGGGGGGAGGGGATGAGGCTGCGCCTCACCCGGCGCGGCCGCCTGCTTGGGAACCAGGTTTTTATGCGCTTTGTAGGGGATTGAGCTGAAAATTGGAATGGCTTTCCGATGGCTTATTGACAATAAACCCTGCATGGGTGCATCATTACGTTTCCTAAAGTCCGCCTTGGGCGGAGCAGCCTGTGAAGGATAAAAACAATATGAACGGACTCATTGCGCTGGTCGGTTCGGGGGAGTATTTGCCGGTGATGGATGAAGTGGACCGCACCCTGCTGGCGAATTGTGAGGCGCAGGCACGAGTTGCGCGGGTGGTCTGCCTGCCGACCGCGGCCGGACAGGAAGGGCAGTCATCCTGGGGTCACTGGATGCAAATGGGGGAAGAGCATTTCCGCCGGTTGGGCGCAAACGTAACTGCCCTGCCCATTATCGATCGCAGCTCCGCGGACGATCCGCAGTATGTCCCCCTCCTGGAATCGGCTGATTTGGTCTACTTTTCGGGCGGTAATCCACTCTACCTGTTCGAGACATTGAATGGGTCACGCGCCTGGCAGGCAATGCAGAAGGCCTGGGAGCGTAGTGCAGTCTATGCCGGCTGTTCGGCCGGGGCCATGATCCTCGGGCAGGAGATCCCCAATTTCCGCGCCGTTACGATGAAGAGCGTGCGCGCCTTCGGTCTCCTGCCGGCCTGCATGATCTTCCCGCACTTCGACCGCTGGAAGGTGGCGCGCGCCGCGTTGCTCAGACCGCTGCGGCGCCGCCTCAAAGCAGATGAATATGCCCTGGGTGTGGATGAAGAGACTGCGCTGGTGGGCCGGCTGGACACCCCGGAGTGGACCGTGCTGGGGCGGCAGACCGTCTCGGTCATCAAGAAAGATGGAGTGCGCGTTTATAAAAGCGGGGAAAAGGTTATATTGTAATTGGTTATGAAGAATTTTTTCACCACGATCCCGCGGGAGAGCACCGCGGGACAGGCGGTCACGAAGTATCACTAAGTACCACGAAGGAACTCTTCTTTTCTTATCCCTATCTTCGTGCTTCCTAATGCCCTTAGAGTGCCTGACAAAACATTGCTCCAAGCGGGGTCTTCGCCGCCGGGGGGCGGGGGCCAGGGGAGGAATCATGGTCTTTCGAATTTGTGAAGACCGTGGCGTGTGCACTGTTCAATATTAGCCGTTGGTTTGTTTTGTTGTAAAATAGAATAACTTGCCTCATCAATAGTTCCATTAAAGTTAAGGAGTTGAAATGAAAACCATAAAAATTCCCAACAGTGATTTGAACGTATCGGAAATCGCGCTGGGCTGCATGCGCCTCTCGCAATTGACCAACCCGCAGATTTGGACCCTGGTCCATACCGCTCTCGACCAGGGAATAAATTTTTTTGACCATGCCGATGTTTACGGGGGTGGAAAGTGTGAAGAGAAATTTTCTGAGGCGCTCGGCATGGATCCGGCTTTGCGGGAACGTATGCTGCTTCAGACTAAAGTTGGTATTCGCGAGCAAAGTTATGATTTTTCAGAAGCACACATCCTGGAAGCGGTGGATGGCAGTCTCAAGCGGCTGAGGACTGACCACCTGGACGTGCTACTCCTGCACCGCCCGGATGCCCTGGTAGAACCGGAACAGGTCGCCAAAGCCTTTGATAGGTTGGAAAGCAGTGGCAAGGTCCGCTATTTTGGGGTCAGTAACCAGAATCCCATGCAAATTGAGTTGTTGAAAAAATTCGTCAAGCAGAAGCTCCTTTTCAACCAACTTCAGTTCAGTATCACCAACACCGGCATGATCGATGCAGGCATCAACGTCAACATGCAGGTTGACCGCTCCGTCGACCGGGCTGGCGGCATCCTGGATTATTGCCGTCTGCATGACATTACCATCCAGCCCTGGTCGCCGTTCCAATATGGCTTCTTCGATGGTGTATTCCTGGATAATGACAAGTTCCCTGAACTCAACCGTACGATCGATGCCATTGCCACCTCCCGAGGCGTGACGAATACGGCCATCGCGGTTGCCTGGATCCTGCGCCATCCGGCCCGCATGCAGCCCATCCTCGGCACCACCAACGCTGGCCGTCTGAAGGACGCCTGCCAGGCATCCGGCGTAGCACTTACCCACCAGGAGTGGTACGACATCTACCTGGCCGCCGGCAATAAACTACCCTAGTCGTTATATACTTCCTCCTGGAACAAACAAGACCGAAAAGAAGTGGGACAAATCCCACTTCTTTCTTGTTCTGCCTGGCTCCTGATCCTTTACTTCCCTATGCGACAATTTCCCTATCGAGTTTGCCTACGGGGGATGCTACCCTACCGGTACTTTTGGCCTGGTATTGGTTTGAAGGATACTTTAATGGCTGACAATTACGAATAAGACCTGGTCGTGATCGGCTCCGGCCCGGCCGGTGAAAAAGGCGCGGTGCAAGGAGGAGGGGATTTTAATCAACCAAGCACCTTGCGTGTTTCGCATTGCCCCTTCAAATTTCATACCGCCTCCCCTATGGGCACGAATACGTATGAGCCAGCGCGTCTGTATCGATATCCACCGAAACGCCTTCTTTCAGCGTGATGGATTGCACCTGGATGGATTGCGGCTGGGGAGTTCCCGGGGGTGTAGGGGTGGCCAGGCTGCCTTGATCGAAAGCGGTGTACGCGCCCGGCATGAACTGTTTTTTGTTGTTGACCGTGTCCGTTTGAGGTCGCAATAATACGTTGCCTGGCTGGATCATCATCAGGTCGAAGGTGCAATTGCGAATATAAGCCGGTACCGCCGGATCAACCGTCCGGATTGGCAGGGATTTGACGTTACCCGTGACGATGGAATAAACCGAGCCGTCATAGGCCCAGCCGTGCACGGATGGATAATCCGGAACGGGGATGTACAGCCACGTGCCGTCGCTGTTGCGGGCGGTGGCGGTGGAGCTTTGCCCGTTCTTTAAATATCCCAGGATGTCGTAATACAGGCTGGTACCGCGCAGGATGCCAATACTGCCGTTATGGATGGCCTTAATGACTACTCCGTTGGGCGTGGCCGTGTCAGCAGACAGGCTGGTGTTGGTGGCTGCCAGGCTGGGAGTGCCCGTCGCTACCGTTGGCGTGGCAGCAGCCGTTATTGCGCTGGTGGGAGGAACTGTTGCGGTGGAGGCGGCCGTCCCGGTGGGCGTGGCTGATCCGTTATATATGATGGTGACGTTTCCAAGACTGCATGCTACAACGGCTAGAAGGATGGCGGAAATGCCGATCAGAAACCTTTTCGTGGGCCTGGTATTCATATAAGTCTCCTTGATTATTAATTATCATTACATAATTTATCATTATAATCCAATCCCCTGGTGGATGGCCCCCATATCTTCTTCCTTATCACTACGATATCCAGTGAACCTGTGCCTTGAGGCAATGCAGGCAGGCGGTTCGAGCAAGTTTTCCCCATTTGTACAGCAGCGGCCGCTTGATTACTCTCTAATCGCCCTTTACCAGGACCTGCTCACGCGTGGACAGATAGACCTCACCTCTTTAGTAAGACAGGATTGTTTTACAATTTCCGGCAGCCAATTGACCTTCCCTCCTGCATTAGATGAGACCGAAACCTGGAAACAGCGCACTGCCTTGCTCTTCCTGCAGCAAGCCCACCACGTCTCCCGTCGCATCCTGCGTGAAGATGCCCACGACCACCCGCGTGCCTTCCCTCATTTTCGTTTCCAGCCCTTCTCTCCCCTGTCCCCTTCCCCCTGATCCCTTTTTGCCTGATTGCCTGATCCTTTTTCTCTTCGCTCGCCTCTCTAATTTCTTCCCTCCATGGAATTAAGGTATAATCAGCCCGCTGGAAGCATCCCATCTCACCATGAGGTTTGCACATGAAAGAATATTCTACCGAGTTCATCCGAAACATCGCCCTCGTCTCGCATGGTTCGGGCGGTAAGACCATGCTGGCAGAGGCCTTCCTGCATGTCACGGGCGCCACCTCCCGCCTGGGGAAGATCGAAGATGGTACGACTGTTTCAGATTTTGAAGACGAAGAGATCCGCCGCAAGCTTTCTCTTTCCACCGCAGTGCTCCCTGTTGAATACAAAGACTATAAGATAAACGTGCTGGACACCCCCGGATATACCGATTTCGTCGGGGAAGTGGTCTCGGCCTTGCGTGTGGCCGATGGCGCCGTCATCCTGGTCGATTCGGTCGCCGGGCTCGAGGTTGGCACCGAGATTGTCTGGAGCTACTGCGACACCTTCAAGCTGCCGCGTTTCCTGTTGGTCAACAAGCTGGACCGCGACAACGCCGATTTTAACAAGGCCATCCAATCCGTCCAGGAATATTCTCCCACCCGGCTGGTGCCGGCGCAGTTGCCCTGGGGCGAAAAAGCCGCCTTCAAAGGCGTGATCGACCTGATCTCGATGAAAGCCTATGCCAACGAGGGCAAAACCCCCGAAGAGATTCCCGCCGATATGAAAGCGGCGGCCGAAGAAGCCCGCATGAAACTAGTCGAAGCGGCTGCCGAAGGCGAGGACGCCCTGCTGGAAAAGTACCTGGAAAGCGGCGAGCTGACCAACGAGGAATTGATACGCGGCCTGAAGGCCATCCTGCGTTCCCAGGCCTATATCCTGGTCTTCGCGGCGGCTGGCGGGCATGAAAAAGGCCTCCTGCCTCTGCTGGATGCAGTCATTAACCTGATGCCCTCGCCGAAAGATACCCCGGCGGTGGTGGCCAAAGGCAAGGATGGCGATGAGCAGCTTACCGCCGTCGATTCCGACCCGCTGGCTTTGTACGTCTGGAAAACCACCGCCGACCCGTTCGTCGGTAAACTGACCTACTTCCGGATCTATTCCGGCACCCTGCACGGTGATACCCGCATCTGGAACCAGAACAAGAGCGCCGAAGAACGCATGGCCGGCCTGTCGATCATGCGCGGCAAGGAGACCATGCCCTTCAAGACGGTCCACAGCGGCGATATCGGGATCGTTGCCAAGCTGACCTCCACCACCACCGGCGATACGCTGTGCGACAAGGGCCATCCGCTGACCCTGCCGATGCCGGTCTACCCGCACGCGCTTTTCCGCGTGGCCATCCATCCCAAGACCCAGGCGGATGCCGCCAAGATTTCGCCCACGCTCACCCGCCTGTGCGAGGAAGACATGACCCTTTCCTGGAACCAGGAACCGGCCACCGGCCAGACCATCCTGCAAGGGATGGGCGACCAGCATATCGACGTGGCCATCCGGCGCGCCGAAGGCAAACTCCAGGTGGGCCTGACCACGGCCGAGCCGAAGGTACCGTACCGCGAAGGCATCACCAAGAAAGCCGACGCCATGTACCGCCATAAGAAGCAATCCGGCGGTTCGGGCCAGTTCGGCGAAGTCTGGCTGAGGATCGAACCTTGCCCGGAGCAGGATTTCGATTTCACCGACGAACTGGTCGGTATGAACCTCTCGAAATCCTACCTGCCGGCGATTGAAAAAGGCATCCATGCCACCCTGCAGACCGGCGTTGTGGCGGGCTTCCCGCTCAGCAACGTGCGTGTCATTGTTTACGATGGCAAGGAGCATCCGGTCGACTCCAAACCGGTCGCCTTCGAAATTGCCGGGCGCGAGGCCTTCAAGCTGGCAGTCAAGGACGCCGGCCCGGTGCTGTTCGAGCCGATCATGAATGTCCGCATTGTCGTCCCGGATGCCAACATGGGCGACGTAATGGGCGACCTGAACAGCCGGCGCGGCCGTGTCCAGGGCACCGAATCCGAGCGCGGCCGCACGGTAGTTGTGGCCCAGGTGCCGCTGGCCGAGATGCTGCGCTACACCACCCAGCTGCGCTCCATCACCGGCGGCCGGGGTGTCTTTACGATGGAATTCGACCGCTACGAGATCATCCCGAACCATCTGGCGCAGGGGATCATTTCCGCCCACCAGAAGGAAATGGAAGCAAAGAAGGAAGAATAGACTTTTTTTTAGAGCGGCTGCCAGGCCGCTCTAAATTTCCCTATTTCCTTGACAAATGCCTGAAATCCCGTATAATTTATATAAGTTTCGTCATAAATATTCTGGAGATAATCGAAATGTACCATTGCATGTGTCTGCGGCGGGGATCGTAACCACCGCCTCTTCGTAAAACCAATCCAGCCAACGGAAGAAGGACGGTGGGCGAGCCCCCGCATGCGATTGAAGATTTTCGCATGGCGCCCCGCGCCGTCCTTTTTGATTGCCCGTTGGCTGAATTATTTAATAATCATCTCAAATAAACAGGATAGGTTATGTGCTGGGGCAGAGCCGCCCAACTCAACCGGCCTGCTCAACGTATTGAGATGAACGACATGGAGTTCAAGATGAAAATCGCAAACAATGTAACCGAATTGATCGGCAATACCCCGCTCATCCGCCTGAACCGCCTGACCCAGGGCGCGCACGCCGAAGTGGCGGCCAAGCTGGAGTCATTCAACCCCGCTCACAGCGTCAAGGACCGCATCGGCGCGGCCATGATCGAAGACGCCGAAAAGTCCGGCGCATTGACCAAAGACAAGGTCATCGTCGAACCGACCAGCGGCAACACCGGCATTGCCCTGGCGATGGTTGCAGCAGCCAAAGGTTACCGCTGCATACTGACCATGCCCGAGACATTCAGCAAGGAACGCCGCATGTTATTGCGCGCCTACGGGGCCGAACTCATCCTGACACCCGGAGCGGAGGGCATGGGCGGAGCCATTAAGAAAGCCGAAGAACTGGCTGGCTCCGACCCCAAGTATTTCATGCCCCAGCAGTTCAACAACCCGGCCAATCCCGAGATCCACCGCCAGACCACCGCCGAGGAGATCTGGCGGGACACGGACGGCAAAGTGGACATCCTGGTGGCGGGAATCGGCACCGGCGGCACGATCACCGGCGTGGGCGAAGTGCTCAAAAGCCGCAAGCCATCCTTGAAGGTAGTGGCCGTCGAACCGGATGCCTCCCCGGT
>JBEKEB010000164.1:0-8121 GCA_050014055.1 Anaerolineales bacterium
ACGCCAGTCGGCTGCCATGGCTCTCAAACTCCGTGAGATGACGGTGATCCCTGCGCTCAACTTCACCCCCGCCCCCTGATTTTTCTTGTTCTTTGTGCAAGGAGTCGGGTTAATAGTTCCTATTATGATCGGGCATCTCGTCCAGTTCGAATTCTCAAAAATAATCTATATCTGATAACCAGCAACAGTCTTAGGCGATATAATGGGAGTAGCGAAAGGAAGGTACCCCTATGTTATGGATAATTGTTGCAGTGCTCGTAATACTTTGGTTATTGGGCTTTATTATCTTCCACGTCAGCAGTTGGCTGATTCACCTTCTGCTGGTGGTGGCATTGATCGTCATCGTGATTAACCTGTTGAGAGGTCGTCGTAGATAAATGTAGAACCGCTAGATTACAGGTTTATCTCCAATTCATTCATTTTTCCGCACTTTCTAATTATCTCTACTCTTCCATAGTCAAATACTGCACGTTCAGGCATTGCTGCATACCGGCTTAATGCAACGAATTGAATTTATATACTTTGGTTACCATGCCATCTTCCTAACAGGAAAGCAGCTATTATAAGAAGAACAGTCCCGCTAAAGCAGCGCCCATGAGCAGGGCCGTTATGATTAGAAGCGTGTTTGAAAGCTTGCCACTTGTCCGCTCGCCCAGTATCTTCTTGTTGTTGCCGATCAGGAAGATAATCACCAGCAGTGGTACGGCTACAACCCCGTTGATGACTGCCGAGTAGTAAAGTGCCGCTACGGGATCAACTCCAACGAACACCAGCACCAGCCCTACCAGGGTTGCCAGTATTATCGCGATATAGAAGCCTTTGGCGGCATGGAATTTCTTGTATAGTCCCTCATCCCACCCGAAAACCTCTGACAGCGCGTAAGCAGCGCTCCCAGCCAGCACCGGGATCGCCAGGAGCCCTATTCCTACGATGCCCAGAGTGAACAGGAGGAATGCCGCATTGCCCGCGAGAGGACGCAGAACCTGGGCAATGCCGGCCAGGTCAAGTTGCCCTACATCCTTTGCACCTGTCTTGTAGATGGTCGAGGCTGTTGATATGATGATAAAGAACATGATCAGTTCGGAGTAGAACATGCCGACATTTATGTCTATGTGCATGTCGTTTATGGCCCGCCTGCCCAGGATCAGCTTGCGTGGACGCTTCATCTGCGGGTCTGGCGAGGTGATCGAGCCGGAGGCTATCTTTTCTTCGACCTCCATGTTAGCCTGCCAAAAGAACATATAAGGAGAAATGGTCGTTCCCAGGATTGCGACCAACGTCGTGATGTAACCGGAGTCCAGTTTGATGGCCGGAACAATTAACGACTTGAGCGCCAGGCCCCAATCCACATTTGAAAGGAGTGCCACAATCATGTATGAGAAAAGCACAAGTGCCACCCATTTCAGGTATTTCGAATAGGTTTTGTACGACATGAACACCAGCAGGGTGAGAGTGAGTGCTACAACGAGCAATGCCGCCAACGCGGTAGGCACTACCGGTAAGTTCAGGTGGATGGACCCGGCCATGGCTTCGATATCCGCCCCAATATTGAGGGTATTGGCGCCAACCAGCAGGAACGCCATCACATACAATACCCAACGAGGAAAATAGTGCTTTATGATCGCGGCCAAGCCGTGCCCGGTCACCAGCCCAATGCGGGCACATACTTCCTGTACGGCTGCCGATAGCGGATATGTTACAAGGCTTACCCAAACAGTCCCGTATCCGAACTGCGCGCCCGCCACAGAATAAGTGCCAATGCCTGAAGGGTCATCATCAGACGCCCCTGTAACCACACCAGGCCCGAGCACCGACAATATGTGCCTAATCCGTTTTTCTTTCCCGCCCGCTTTATGAGGGCCTGGTTGACCGGCAGGAGCTGAGGCTTCGCTTCGCTCAGAGGTCCCTTGGTTCTGGCTGCCGGCTGCTTCGGTTGCAGCATTATGGGGTGAGTGCGGTACCGACTTGGGCATGGTTCTCCTTAAGTGCATGGCGGAATTTAGACGAGGTATGTTCATAACCGATCACCCCAGTCCAGCTATTGGTTTCAGTTGAATGAGGGGCGAAGCGGTTTCAGCATGAACAGCGGCCAGCGCTGTCGCTTGTATTTTTTCGATTGGTTTTTCAATGTTTGTTAGAGGTTTTCTTCGCCTTCTTATTGCGGCCAGAACCGCTCTTCTTACCTCCACCTGAATTCTTATTCACGGTTGCCCAGGCGATGGCTTCTGCCTCATCCTCAGGTACACCCTTTTCCTTATACCCTTCCTCAATATGTTCGGCTTGCCGTTTTTGTTTGTCGGTATACTTTGACTTGTCTCCTTGTGGCATAAGTTTTACCTCCTTTATGAATTTCTTGAAATGACATATACAACAAATTCAATACACATTTACCGCCAATAATTGTTCAAGGTACCCTGTGCTTTTATTATCAATTCATTGGATTAATGAGCAGTATTTTTTGTGTGCGCCTGTTTGCCTAATTGACGCCAGTTGTTCTCAGCGATTGTAATACCGTAATGCCTGGCTGCTTTTACGATATTTGCAAATGCCAGATCGCGGTCACTGTCAGATACCCCTTTCACTTGATCGAAACGAGTGATGGCATTTCTGACATGGTCAGCATCAGTCAGGGGTTCTTTACGCTGTTTTGGAAATGCATAAACACTTTCTGGCAGTTCTCCTCTCTCTTTTGTATCCATTTCACCGTGTTGTAAATAGGGTTTCCAGGTCGTTCCAGTCATAATTACCTCCAATTTTTCAAAATAGCGCTACCAATTACAATACCTTCGCCAAAATGAACCTGCCTTATCACCAACTTTTCGGTTTCTGTAGTTCAATCCTAACCGGTGCCAACACTTCCCTTCCTTTAAGCTAACGGTTAGCGTGATCAATTGGCCATTGCCCACTTATAATTTAATGAATAATTATATAACATGCATTTTTGCTTGATAGATAAGTGCAGTATATAACCATTTTCCCCTAAAGACAATAATCCCGCATTTTTCTATGTTGGGAAAAGAGGCAACGCCTCCCGTTCTAATTGGTCTGACAAAAGGGGCGGTTCCTCCTTTTGGATCAACCCCATTCGTTGCGGGCGAGACAGGAGAAAGAAGTAATGTATAATTACCCGTCCGAGGACTTATCGTTATGACCCTTACCAAAATCGAAGAGGGGATCGAAGAAATCGAACAGCGGCCGGGATCGGCTCTTTAACGAAATGCGGATGCGCCTGTTCGGGACGCATAAGGTGAAGAGGTCGAACCCCTTCAGTAGTAGGTTGGCGGGACTGATGCTGAAGGCGGGTCGGTACACTAAAAGAGATTTCCCATGAATCGTTTCAAGCTGCTTTCCTTTTCCTTCCTCCTGGTGCTTTTATTCTTATCAGCCTGTGCCCGATTTTATCCCTCCGGCCCAGCCACCCAAACGAACCCGTACAACATCGTTGGGACCATCGTCGCCCAGACTCTGACCGCCTTTCCATCCGCCATTACGCAGACGGTTACTTTGCCAGCCCAGACACCGCAGGATTTCATTTCTTATTATTTCGATGCCATCAATTCCAGGAATTACATTCTTACCTGGTCGCTCCTGAGCGATCGTTTCAAGAATACTCTTACCGGACCTTCACAAGGCGGTTACCAGGGGTATGTGGGCTTTTGGAATACCGTCGACCGGGTGACTGTATTGAACGTTACGCATACATGCCAGGGTGAAGTGTGTGCTGTCAATGTCACCATGCAACTGGATTACAACAACGGGCAGTCCGACACGTCCATCTATCCTTACACGCTGACGTATGACCATGCCCGCAACACCTGGCTATTCGATCTTCTCCCGCCTGTGCCTGCGCCACAGGAGCAGGCGAACCCTACGGCCACCCCAGCCGGGATGGCTTTTGCCACTGTCCCATCTCTGCCAAAACGCCCGGAGTACAAGCCCGGCGAAATGGTGGATTATGTAGCCCAGAGCGGCGATACGCTCCCGGCACTGGCAGCCCATTTCGACACGACCAGCGCCGAAATCCAGGCCGGCAATCCTCAAATCCCCGTGGATGCCACCACCCTGCCGCCCGGAATGACGGTGAGGATCCCGATGCCCTATGCGCCTGCCTGGGGGACCCCAATCCAGATCATGCCCGACAGCCTGTTCGTCGATGGACCTTCGGTCAACGGATTCGATACGGGGGAATTTGTTTCCAGCCAGCCCGGCTGGCTGAAGGATTACCGGGAAGATATCGGAGGTGCCAATCGCACGGGGGCCGAGCTCGTCGATATCGTGGCCACCAATTTCAGCATCAGCCCACGCGCCCTGCTGGTCCTGCTCGAATACCAGACCGGTGCGCTTTCCCAACCTGTTCCACCCTTGGGCGATTATCCGCTCGGCCATATCGATGAAAATGCGACGGGGCTTTACCGGCAGCTCGTCTGGGCGGCTAACATCCTGAATGCTGGTTACTACGGCTGGCGTACCGGCAGCCTGACCCAACTTGTACATCCCAATTACACTATCGAACGCCCGGATCCCTGGCAGACCGCCGCCACGGTGACATTCCAGTATTATTTTTCCCTGGGTCCCCTGCCCGAGTATGCACATGCCACCGGGCCGGATGGCCTGAAAAGCGTCTACATCAAGCTGTTTGGCAATCCATGGGCTGCGAACGTGGATCTGCCCACCATCCCGGCCAATCTACAGCAGCCGGCGCTGGTTCTGCCATTCCCGGCGGGCTATGCCTGGTCCTTCACCGGCGGCCCGCATTCCGCCTGGGGAGGGGCAGCACTCAGGCCCTGGGCGGCGATCGATTTTGCTCCGCCGGTACACGGCTGTGATGTCTCGGATGTTCCGGTGGTGGCTATGGCAGATGGAATCGTGGCCCGTTCCGAGGCAGGCGTGGTGATGGAGGATCTGGATGGGGACGGAAACGAACGGACCGGCTGGGATATTCTCTATCTTCATATAGCTTCAAAAGGAGAGGCCGGACTTGGTCAGAGGCTGAAAAGGGGTGACCCGGTTGGTTTCGCCTCCTGCGAGGGCGGCGAAGCCACAGGTACGAACGTTCACATTGCCCGCAAATACAATGGTGAGTGGATGCCAATCGATAGTGCCATCCCCTTCAATCTCGAAGGCTGGATCGCTCATACCGGCGACGCCGCCTATCAAGGCACCCTGACGCGCGGGAACCAAACTGTTACAGCCTCTTCATATTCGAATGCCGCCAGCCTGATCCGGGCCGGGCAATGAAGAAACAAGAAACGTATCACTTTATTGATCCCCAGGTTACGCGCCAATTATCCATAACCCCGCCGGTGTCGGCAACCTGATGAATTTCACCGGTATCCAAAGAAATGCCATTAATCCCGCCATATTCAACTCCAAGACTAGCGAAAGGATTCGTACCAAAGGCCAGCCATTTCCCGCCTGGAAACCAGACTGGAACGCGCGACCATCCACCCAGCGTGGTGGAGGGTGGGGGCGCAATAGGTGCCTTTCGGGTGGGAATAGGTTTTCAGCGCTGCGAGGAGGGTCTACTACACCCGCATAATTGCCCGGGCTAAAATAATACCAAACTTAATACCAACTCAATCAATGAAAGCGATGCGGCATTTATTGCGTCGCTGCGCAGCGAAAACCTGCTTCATCGGCGGAGAGGTCCGGCGAGTTATAGTTTCGATAGGAGGCCAGGCGTTTCTCCCCGTTATTCTCATCATTTGACATCCAGGCGCCGCCGCGCATAACGCGGGATTCTCCGGTGGCGGGGCCTTTCGGATTAATCACCGTGGTGGTCTGCCCGCCCTGGGGATAGGAATCCGCGTACCAATCCGCCACCCATTGGCCACATTTCCCGCCATATCCAATGCCCCATATGGGCTGGCACCGTCGGGATAGCTGCCGACCGGTGCGATGCCGGCATGCCCGTCATCCACGCTGTAGGTGGGATTCAATTGCCTGTCCATAAAATTCGCCAAATTCCCGGCCCAATCCTGGTTCCCCCAGGGATACAGCCGCCCGTCGGTTCCCCGGGCGGCCTTCTCCCACTCCGCCTCCGTCGGCAGACGCCGGCCGGCCCATTTGCAATAGGCCGCGGCATCATTCCAGCTGACCTGTACCACCGGATATTGTTCCTGACCTTTGAGATCACTCGCCGAGCCGTGAGGATGCTGCCAGTTGGCACCGATGATTTTTACAGCGTCATCGGAAGAGACCTGGTAGACATACCCCGTGCCGCTTTTTTCTGCATCCGTCCGGTAATGCGTGGCGGACACGAATTCGGAAAACATGGCATTGGTCACTTCGGTCTGATCGATCCAGTATGCATCCAGATAAACCGGGGCAGACATGATGGCGTCGTAATTACCGGATCCCATGATGAACTGCCCGGCAGGGACGAACACCTGGATCATCCCATCGATGGTCGATTGTTTTTTGGTTCCGATGCCCTGGGTGGGGCTGGGGCTGGGGAGCTCCTCGGTGGGTGTGAGTACATGGGGTTGGGTGGCTGTCAGGCTGGGAAGCGGCGGGGCGGTTGGTGGCTCCGTGGCTTCGGCAGCCGGCGTCAGATTTGAGCCTGGTGGGACAACAGTCGCCCCTTTGGAAGCAGAACTAATGTTACATGCCAGGAGGCTGGCGATCATTGCAACCATTACAAGGATTCCTGCAAGCTGTCGTTTCATGGGTTCCTCCCACTCTTGGTAATAGGAATTATTCCTGAAAAATAATTTTGAATATTAGCTAAATACAGTATATAAACAAATTTCCCCAAAGACAATGCCTTATTTTGTGTATAGCAGGGAATAGGGCTATCGGGTGCAACCATTGTGTGGTAATTTCTACTGTATGTGAATTGTCACCTGCACGGGCAGGGCTGATATCCCTTTGAAGAGGATATGCTTTGCGAAGATCGTTACCCAACCGGGAACATATTTATAAAAGTCATCGTCGAATAGGCCGAAGGGATGATTTCAATTGTGCAGGCAAGGGGATTACAATTTAACAATAAATACCTGCAAGGGGACGGATTGGCAATGACATTCGGATAAGTGATTCAGTTCAGGAGGCGCGCAATGAAACCCAAATTACAATTCGTTTCCATGGCGGCAGTGCTGTGCCTGTTTTTGTCTTCATGCAGTTTACCGGGAACACACATGATTGTCACGGCCACAGGTACTCTCCCATTGCTTCCGCCTGCCACCGGTACTCCCACCTTGCTCCCGCCTGCCACAGACACACTCCCATTGTCTGCTTCCGCCACAGACACACCGACTGACACCGCTACACAGCTCATCCCTCCGACACCCATTGCATTGACGCCCACACTGACAGGCCCGGCATTGGCTCACTTAGTCTCAGGACAAAAGATCGACATCACGTATATTCATATGGTCGACGTGAACCAGGGCTGGGGCATCGGTGGTTTGAACAAAGCCTCCGACCACGTTTTCTTCACAAAGAATGGCGGTCAGACCTGGAGAGATGTCACCCCGCCCCAGCCCAATGCGGGTGCGAGTGCCTCGATCACAGCCCTGGGTTATTTCCCGAATGCGGTTACGGCACGTGTGGTATATGGCCCATCGGCAGATTCCAGTGACGTCCCGCCGTTCATCCAGGTCTGGACCACAAATGATAGCGGCGCTACGTGGACATATGGATCAATCGATACAAGCGTTGTCTCTGGTCAGGCCTTCAGCCCCTATTATTTGAATTTTGCAGACGCCCAGCACGGCTGGCTGATGATTTTTCTCGGCGGAGGCATGAACCATGCCTATGTAGCGCTCTTCATGACCATTGACGGAGGCGCCACCTGGACCGATATCCTGGACCCATACACGGTTAACGACATTCAGTCTTTTTCGAAGACCGGGATGGTCTTCGTGGACCCCCAAACGGGCTGGCTGACCCGGGATGCTCAGGGCGTCGATCCAACCCCACACATCTTCCGCACCACAGATGGTGGGGTGACCTGGACGCGCCTCGACCTGCCGGCGCCGGCAGATGTACCCAATCTGTACGACTCCTATTCGTGCAGTAGCTACTCGCCGAATGCTTTCTCGGCACTGTCGGTGACCATTGCCATGGAGTGCCTCGATAATGACACCTTCAAAATTGAAAAGGACTATGCCTATTTCA
>JBEKEB010000165.1:0-8089 GCA_050014055.1 Anaerolineales bacterium
GGAAACAGCCACGGGTTTTCCTTTCACACCGCTGTCGTCAATCGCACGCTTGACTGCCTGGGCGATTTCAACCGGATTGGTAATGGCTGTCTCGCAATATAACGCCACCAGCCCATCCGTCCAGGGGTGGGCATAGGCGTACTTGACGGTTTCATAATACCAATCGTTTCCCGCCATACCTGTCATGTCCACCGGGTTCTTGGCCGAACCAAAATCGGGCATATGCTTCTTGAGCTCTTCCTGAACATCCGATGGAGCAAATTTCAACGGGATGCCAAATTTTTCGGCCGCGTCCGTGGCAAGCACGCCTACGCCGCCGCCATTAGTAACCAGTAACACGTTGGTGCCTTTTAACGGGGGCATTAGTGAGAGCGCCAGGGTGCGATCAAATAAATTATTCAGATCCGAAGCCTGGACAACACCAGCCTGCTGGAACGCGGCATTATAGACTTTGGCGGATCCAGCCAGCGAACCAGTATGCGAAGCTGCTGCTGCCGCGCCGTGTGTCGAGCTGCCCGCCTTGAGGGCAATGATTGGTTTCTTCGCTTTGCGACATGCCTCGATGAACTTGCGCCCATCCTTTATTCCTTCAATGTAAAGGCAGGTGCAGGCGGTATTCTCATCCTCTTCCAACCATTCGATCAGGTCGGCAAAATCCACATCCGCCATATTGCCAATGGAAATCATCTTGTCAAACCCAACCTTGCGGGTATATGTGATGGCATCCATGGCAATCAACAGGGCGCCAGACTGGGTAATCAGGGTGGCCGAACCTTTAAATGGCAGAAATGGCCCGAAGGAAGCATTCAACTCATCTGAGTTGGATAATGAACCAACAATATTCGGGCCAAGAACACACATCCCATATTTGTGGGCAATGGTGACCAATTCATCTTCCAGGTCATGTCGCCCCACTTCGCTGTAACCTGAAGTAATGACGCTGAGCGCCTTGATGCCTTTTTGTCCACATTCCTCGGCAACCTGGTTCGCAAATTTGACCGGGACGGTAATTATGGCTAGATCAACAGCCTCGGGCAAGACCGCTACAGACGGGAACACCGGCAGGCTTAATATTTCAGTTGCCGCTGGATTGATCGGGTAAATCCTTCCTTTATATCCGCCTTTGAGCAGGTTTTCGAGTACGGTATACCCAATTTTCCCCGGTTGGGACGACGCCCCCACCACAGCGACCGATTTGGGTCGCAATAGCTTGTTGATCGCTTCTCTGTTCACTATCATACTCCTGAATTAAGATTGATTTCCTCGCCAAAAGCGTATAAGTTCACAATTTCACAAACCAAGCAGCTATTATATCTATATTTGGGATTTCAGCTAGGCACAATCTGCTATATTCCTCATGACAAAGCTCCCGTTTACGTCTACGCATCGCGTATTCCCAATGAATCACACGTATTCAATAAAAAAACTCCCCGGCATTTTTAGGAAAACCGGGGGGTTCAATCATCAAACGCTCTAAAAAAACTTGTTCTTTAGATTTTCGGTCCTGCCGCAATTACTTCTTGTGGAGTGTCATCTTCGAATTTCTTAATATTACTTACAAATCGAGATGCCAATTGCTTGTATTTCTTCCAGTAGTCATCCTCATTTTGCCAGGAACGTGCCGGGTAGAGCACATCTTCAGGTACATCCGGGCATGCCTTTGGTACTTGGAACCCAAACACCGGGTCCGTGTAATATTCAACATCCTGCAACGCACCACATAAAATGGCATGCAATAAATTGCGTGTGTGTTTAATACTGATCCGCTTGCCAATCCCATAAGGCCCTCCCACCCAACCCGTATTTACCAGCCAGCATTTGACTTTGTAACGTTCGATCTTACGACGCAATAGCTCGGTATAAAAAGTCGGATGATGCACCATAAACGGTCCCCCGAAGCAGGCGCTGAAGGTGATCTCTGGTTCATCACGCAGGCCAATCTCCGTCCCGGCAATTTTGGATGTATAACCTGAGATAAAATGGTACATGGCCTGTTCTACGCTTAAACTGGCGATTGGAGGCATCACACCGGAAGCGTCACAAGTCAGGAAAATAACATTCTTGGGATGTCCACCGCGCTTTCCCAATATGGCATTCTCGATAAAATCGAGAGGATAGGATGCACGTGTATTCTCGGTCAGGGAATCATCGTCCAGGTCAATCGCACGGCTTACCGGATCCCAGATTACATTTTCCAGGATGGTACCAAAGCGATGGGTACAGGCATAGATTTGTGGTTCAGCTGATGGAGAGAGTTCAATTACTTTGGCGTAGCAACCATCTTCAAAATTGAAGACACCGTTATCGCTCCAGCCATGTTCATCATCGCCGATGAGACCACGGTTTGGGTCTGCGGAAAGAGTCGTCTTGCCTGTTCCTGAAAGGCCAAAGAACAAAGCCACATCGCCTTGCTTGCCTACGTTCGCCGAACAGTGCATGGTCATCACTTCATTCAAGGGCAACAGGTAATTCAACAAAGTAAAAATGGACTTCTTGATCTCCCCAGCGTATGCGGTATTGCCGATAATGCACATTTTCTTGGCAAAATTGAGCACGATGTAAGTCTCAGAAGGTGTCTGATCGATCTGGGGTGAAGCCTTGAACCCGGGCGCGCAGATGATCGTGAACTCCGGCACGTGCCGGCGGTATTCCTCCGTGGTTTGCGGTTTTATGAACATGTTACGGACAAACAGGCTATGCCAGGCCAGTTCGGTAATGATTCGGATGGGTATACGGTTGTCCGGATCCGCCCCCCCGAAGCAATCCTGTACAAAAACATCCCGTCCTTGAAAATACCCCTGCATCCGAGCGAACAACGCATCGAATTTTTCCGCCTCGAAAGGCTTGTTATACTGTCCCCACCAGATGGCTTCTTCTGTAGTTGCTTCACGAACAACAAACTTGTCACTGGCTGCCCTGGCAGTATGTTTCCCGGTATTTACGATGAGGGGACCCATTCGTGAAATGTTCGCTTCGCCGCGGAAGATGGCCTCTTCATATAGAGCTTCCATTGGTAAATTCCAATACGCCTTGCGTAAATTGGTAAATCCCAGGTTATCCAGTCCATAATCGCCGCGAACAGAGGCAGCCTGACCTTCAGCAGGAGTTTTAATGTTATAGATATTGCTCATGGCTATCTCCTTGGGCTTTCAAATCCAATCTCTAACGATCTTGCGGTCTCCAATATAGATTTCAGATGGAGCATTGGGGTCAAGCGCCCATTTCATCCTATCCATGCCTTCAGTTAATTCATATACCATCCCGGCATAGCTCAGGCGCAGATGACCTTCCATGCCAAATTCCATTCCAGGTACCGTAACAACCAGGGCCCTCTTTAGCAAAAATTTTGCAAGTTCCACCGAGTTTTTTACCAACCCATTGCCGCAATAGGCCCGGAAATCGGGCATGGCATAAAAAGTCCCCTGCGGCTTAAAACAATGCACACCGGTAAATGAGCGCAACTCTTGCATCAGAACGTCACGGTTGTTCTGCATGCTCAATCGCAATGCTTCGACATTGGACTGTATGCCGGTCAAAGCCCCTTCTGCAGCCGCCTGCATTACCGGGGATACACAGGTTGTCGTCTGGGATTGAATATTGGTCAAGATTTCCACCAGTTTTCTCTGGGCGACAACCCAGCCGATGCGGAAACCGGTCATCCCATACAACTTTGCCACGCCATTTATGGCTACAATCTTGGAGTTTTCCACATCCTTGCTTGTAAATCTATATGCGGGAACAGCCACTTTCCCATCAAAGACCAACTTGTGGTAGATATCATCACAGATCATATAGATGCCCTTGCTTTCACACATATCAACAATTCTGGCGATCAGCTCTTCAGGGTAAACCGCACCGGAAGGGTTATTCGGGCTATTGACAATGATACCTTTTGTATAGGAACTGACAGCACGTTCGATCTCTTCGAAAGTCGGAACAAACGAACCGTCTTCCGGAGTAACAATGACCGCAACCCCCCCTACCATCCGGATCATTTCAGGGTAACTGACCCAGTATGGAGCCAGGACAATCACTTCATCTTGCGGATTTAAGATTGCGAAAAGAACGTTCCAGAGTGCCTGCTTTGCTCCGTCAGAAATGATGATATTCTGAGGAGCAACCATACGGTCATAATTCTCCTCCGTATAACGAATGATCGCTTTCTTAAGTGATGGGGTACCATCCGTTGGTTCATATTTCACATCCCCACTATTTAGCTTGGCAGCAGAACTCAATATTGCCGCCATCGGCGTTTTGTTTTTTGGCTCACCGATGCCAAGATGAATGACGGGTTCCCCTTTTTCACGTAAAAGACGGGCCTCTTCATTCAAGGCAACTGTTGGTGAGGCCGGGATGGAACAGGCTATTTGACTCAGACTCATCGGAACCTCCTGTTTTGCATGTCGGGGCTGTATTCAGCTGGACAAAGCTTGAGCAGAAAAGCTTGCAAATTCCTCAAAGACTGCCGGGGCGTTGTTCTGCAATTGTTTTCTTGAAAAAAACTACGGGCTGTTTCCACAGCCCGTCAATGTGTTACTCTATTTCTTCTTGTCTGCTTTCTTTACCGCAATAACCTCCCTGCCCTTGTAGAAACCACAGTTCGGACAAACGATATGTGGGAGTATCATGGTACCACAATTGGTGCATGCTACCAGATTGGCGGCTTCCAGGGCATCATGAGCGCGGCGCCGGTCACGGCGGCCTTTGGAAAGTTTGCGCTTTGGTTGAGGGGGCATTCTTACTCCTTCTGATTTGTAATAACTCATCAATCGTTACTACTATAATTTTTATAATATCTCAACCAGGCGGAAGATTGAGATAAATATCATTTTGGGGTTAAGCGGGCTGATTATAGCATGAAGTGCAGGAGCGTCAAGCTTATAGTGCAGCCACGGCGGGGATGATCTCCTTGCCGAAAGTTTCAACCGGCTTAATTTCGTGGACATTGGGCATGTTGAAGATGGCGTGCTGGATGCCGATGTCGGATAGCTGGCGGCACAGTTCGATCACATCCCCTGTGCTCATGTGACCGGGTGCCAGCCAGGCCGTGCCCAGGGTTGTCTTTTCGATCGTGGCATAATCCCGTCCCAGACGCTCACAGTGCTGTTTTAAAACATCCAGTTTTTGACTTACTACCTCGACACCCGCGCCCGCAAACAGGTTGCAGGCATCAGCATATTGGGCAACCATCCGCAGTGTCTTCTTTTCGCCCGAACCACCGATCAAAATTGGCGGATGGGGCTGTGTCAGCGGCTGTGGGCTGTTCAGAGTCTCGACGAGTTGGTAATGCTTGCCATGGTAAGGTGTGCGCTGGCCGGACCACATCTGGAGAACAATCTGCAATGGATCTTCCAGGCGCTCGAATCGTTCGGCCACCGGTGGGAAAGGGATGCCCAGTCCTAGCGCTTCTCGCTCATTCCACGCCGCGCCGATACCCAGATAGGCGCGCCCTTTGGAAATCACATCCAATGTCGTCACTGTCTTCGCCAAAACTCCCGGATGACGGTAAACTACTCCGGTAACCATGGTGCCCAGCTTTACGTTCTTCGTGATGCCCGCCAGGTAGGAAAGGACACTGTAACCTTCCAACATTTCATCCTCGGCCGGACCCAGGCCCGACTGAGGGTTGCGACCGCCAATTTGGAAGAAGTGGTCCATCACCCAAAGGCTGGCGAAGTTCCCTTCGTCTGCAGCTTTTGCGATTTCCGCCAGTTTGGCGGCGATACCACCCGGTCCGCCAGGCCAGGTAAAATTAGGAATTTGCAATCCAATTTTCATAGGTCCTCTTTGTTTAAATCATAGGATATGGGGGGTTATTCCAGTTGAGCACGCCTAACCGACTCTTTTCCGCGCCTCAAATAAGCGTCCATGAAATCACCCAGATCACCGTCAAGTACCGCTTGGGTATTGCCAGTTTCGTATTCTGTTCGGTGGTCTTTTACCATCTGGTAGGGATGCAGCACGTACGAACGGATCTGGCTGCCCCATTCAGCTTTGGTATATTCACCACGCAATATAGCTATTTCCTCATCCTTTTCCGCTTTTTTTATCTCCAATAAACGCCCACGTAAAATTCGCATGGCGAATTCGCGGTTTTGCGTTTGAGACCGTTCATTCTGGCATGTAACTACGATCCCGGTCGGAATGTGGGTTATCCGAATGGCAGTGGCATTCTTTTGCACATTCTGACCTCCCGCCCCGGAAGATTTGAAAACATCCACCTTAATATCCGCTGGATCAATTGGCACCTCGGGATTATCAAAGGCAATTTGCGGAAGCACTTCCACCAGTGCAAAAGAGGTATGCCGCCGATGGGCCGAGTCAAATGGGGAAAGTCGCACCAGCCGGTGGACACCTTTTTCAGAGCGTAAATAGCCGAATGCGTATTTACCGTTTATGGCTACGGTGACAGATTTTATACCGGCTTCCTCCCCCTCGGTCATATCCCAGATCTCCGTCTGGTAACCCTGCTGTTCAGCCCAGCGCAGATACATGCGAAGAAGCATGGAAGCCCAATCCTGCGAATCAGTGCCACCTGCACCGGCATGGATGGCCAGCAGTGCATCTTCAGCGTCGTAAGGCTCTGAGAGCATCGCTGTGAAGGAGCGTTTATTCAGTTCGGATTCGATCGAAGCGATTTCTGCTTCCAATTCCTTGCGCAATGATTCGTCATCCAGGCCAGCCAGTTCTGTGGCATCCTTCAAGCGGCGTTCAAAACCTAGCCAGTCTTCTATCTGGTCGCGCAGACCGGCTGCTTCCTTGCTCACTTGCTGGGCATGGTTTGGATCATTCCAAAATTCCTGGGCATTTATTTCCTTTTCGAGTTCAACGAGGTGGGATTCTTTGGCGGGCAAGTCAAAGACGCACCATGAGCTGGCGAAGTATATCCCCCGCTGTTTGTAATCGTTCAAGCAAATCCTGCATTTCAGTCATCCCTTCTAATAACCAGTTTATTACGGTGATCGCTTAATCCGCCAGAATTCCTTTTACAAACGCATTCGGGTCGAACGGAGTCAGATCTTCAGCCTTTTCGCCCATGCCGGCAAAAAGGATGGGAAGACCCAGTTCATGTTGTATTGCAAAGGCCATCCCGCCGCGCGCCGAAGAATCCAGCTTTGCCAGGATGACACCCGTCACCCCAACCGCCTCTTTGAAAGCGCGCGCTTGCACCAGGGCATTTTGCCCGGTGGTGGCATCCAGCACCAGCCAGACAGCGTGGGGAGCGCCCGCCAGTGCTTTACCGGCCACGCGTTGCACCTTCTTAAGCTCTTCCATCAAATTATAGCGGGTGTGCAGACGCCCGGCAGTATCCACCAATACCACATCGGCACCCTTCGCAAGCGCAGACTGTATTCCATCATAGACCACGGCGCCCGGATCGGAACCCATCTGGCCAGCCAGGATCGGGATTTCCAGCCGTTCCGCCCAGACCTGCAACTGGTCCACTGCAGCCGCTCGGAAGGTATCCGCTGCCACCAGAAGCACACGCTTTCCCTGGTCGGCAAAACGCCGGCCTAACTTGGCAGCCGTAGTGGTCTTGCCGGATCCGTTTACGCCAACCAGTAAGATTATGCTCGGCCGAACCGGCCAATCCAGGGCTGGGACGGCATCCAGGCGGGAAAGCAGCTCCGCTTCCAGTATGGCGCGCAGTTCACCCGACCTTGTCAGACCCTGGCTCCGGACATTTTCCTTAAGTGAATCAATCACCGCTTCAGTGGTCTCCAGCCCCAGGTCAGCCTGGATGAGCAGGGCTTCCAGCTGGTCCCACGTAATTGTCGTAATGTCCGTCGCACCGAAGATACCGGCCAGCCGGCCAAAGGCGGCTTTGCTGCTGCTGGCAAGCCCGGTTTTCCAGCGTGAAAAGATGTCAGCCATATCGGGCAGATTATACTGCAACAAACGCAGTACCCGTACTGCAACAAATGCAAAACCCGTGTTATTCGTTTCTAAGAAACGAAAGGAGGAACGAATACCCTCCCCGATCTTCCCCAAATCATTCAACGAGGACACCTTCGGATTGAGAGAAGCAACAAAAGGATTGGAAAAGGTGATAATCCCGGCAGGGACGATATTCGATACGCATATCAAA
>JBEKEB010000166.1:0-9445 GCA_050014055.1 Anaerolineales bacterium
GGCAGTTGCACCAGGATTCCGCTGATCTTTTTGTCGACATTGAGCTGCTTGACCAGTGCCTCAACCTGTTCCTGGGAGGCGTCTGCCGGCAGGTGCTGGCTGACAGAGCCCATTCCCAGTTCCTGGCAGGCCTTGCCCTTGGAGGCCACGTAGGCCGCCGAATCCGGCCGGTCTCCCACGAGAACTGTCGCCAGGGTCGGTTGCATCTTGCCAGCCGCAGTCCGTTTGGCGACTGCCGCAGCAACTTCATCCCGCACTTTCTGGGCAATGGCTTTTCCATCGATTAATTGAGCAGTCATGGTACTTCTCCTTTTTTTCCTGACAAATTTATTGAGCTTCCGCGGCGCGCAATTGCTGGACGAGGCGGAATTGCCTGTAAATAATTATTCCGGTCAATGTTCATCCACCCCATGGCATGTGGGCATATTCATTGAACGCCTGGTCGTGCATTTGTTTAAAAAGTGCGGCATGGCGCCGTTCCCAGCCCGCCAGGGTTTCGAGCACCACCCGCACGTCACCCTCGGCTTTTTGGGCGGATTGTTCATAAAATTCGGTGAAATCCCGCTCGATCAGATACGCCATCCGCAAGATCGGCAGGTCGGGTACCATTGCTTCGAGGACGGTTTGATCAATGAACTCGGATGCAGCGCGCTGGGAGAATACCCCGGACCTGTTCAATTCCTGGCCGAAGGCGACATCGGCAGTTTTTCCCGCATCCATCGCGTTAATCTGCGCCTGGACGAATTCAATATGTTTTTGTTCCTCGGCTGCCAATTGTTTAAAGACAGCCACTGCAGTAGCATGGCTCATCCGGGCAGCGTTTGTCTCAAAGAAACGCTTGCCTTCATATTCTCTTTGCAAAGCATACTCATAGATTTTCCGGGTATCCATTCTTTATCACCTCGCAAATAACGCAAATCACTGACCTTCTGGAGGTTGGACCAATTCAACTTTGACCGCACACACTTTATATTCCGGGATCTTCGAGATGGGATCAAGAGCTGCAATTGTCAATTCGTTTGCCGAGGATTCAGGAAAGTGAAAGTTCGCATAAACCATTCCGGATGGGACTCGGTCGGTGATCCAGGCCTCGGCTTGCACGCTGCCACGCCGGGAGGTCAATCGCAGACGGTCCTGGTTTTCAATTCCCAATCGATTCGCGTCGTCGGGGCTTATTTCAACCAACGCCTTGTTGTAAACTGCCATCAGACCCTTGGATCTGCGTGTCATCTGACCGCCGTGCCAGTGATAAAGTACTCGACCCGTGCTGAGCAGCATCGGGTAATTTTCATCTGGTGTCTCAGCAGGCGGAATATCCTCCAGCGGTGCAAATCTTCCCGCGCCGCGGGCAAATTTATTTATATGCAAGATGGGTGTTCCTGGATGCTCGATGTTTGGCACTGGCCATTGCAATCGTTCACCGCGTTCCAGGCGCGCATAGGTGATCCCGGCATAAGACGGTGTCATTGTGTTTATTTCGGTCATTATGTCACTCGGTGTTTGGTAATGCCAACCCGTATGGGTTCCGCCACTAGGCTTTCGTTCGCTCTCAGCCAGCATGCATAATGCAAGATCGGTGATGATTTGCCAATCCGGGTGCGCCTCACCCAGGGGCTCGATCGCTTTTCGAACCATCTGGACTCGTCTTTCCGTGTTGGTATATGTGCCTTCCTTTTCAGCAAAGGAGACTCCAGGAAGGAGGATATCGGCATATTGTGATGTTTCGGATGGGAAAATCTCCTGCAAAACAAGAAAATCCACGGCATCCAAGCATTTGCGAATATGGCCAGTATCAGGATCTGACATAACGGGATCCTCCCCCAGGATGTACAGCGCATGTGTCTTGTTCTGAAGCACGCCCGGGATCATCTCCGTGGCCGTCATACCAATCTTATCTGATAGAGGTACACCCCAGGCGGCTTCGAACATCTTGCGTGACCCTGGATTGGTCACCGTCTGATAGGCCGGGTAAACGTTCGGCAGCCCACCCATATCACAAGCGCCCTGGACATTATTCTGGCCGCGTAACGGATTCACCCCGCCGCCGGGCATGCCCATATTTCCGAGCAGCATTTGCAGGTTGGCCAGGTTCATGACATTGTTCACGCCGACAGTATGCTGCGTGATGCCCATCGCCCAGATAACCGCCATGGGTTTCTGCAGGGCCAGGATCTCAGCCGCCCGGGTGAGCTGCTCCAACGGCACCCCGGTGATTTCAGCCACTCTTTCCGGAGGATAATTCGCCAGCCCGGCCCGGAATTCTTCGAAGCCTTCCGTGCGTTCCTCGATGAATTTCCTGTCTTCCCAGCCCTTTTCCAGAATAATATTCATTAATCCGTTAATAAGCGCAATATCTGTACCCGGCTTTTGTTGAAGGTGAAGCACCGCATTATCCACCAGGTCGATCTGGCGTGGGTCCGCCACGACCAACTGAAGGCCGCGCGTCCGTACGGCCCTTCTAAGCATCGTTCCAAAAACTGGGTGTTGCTCGGTGGTGTTCGACCCGATGACCAGGATCGCACGGGAAAATTCTGCAATATCGTCCATAGAATTGGACATGGCACCCGAACCGAAGGAAGTGGTCAGACCGGCCACGGTGCTGGAGTGTCAAAGCCGGGCGCAATGATCAATATTGTTTGTCCCGATCACCTGCCGTGCAAATTTATTCATCAAGTAATTTTCTTCGTTGGTGCATTTGGCTGAGGTCAGGATGCCGATGGCATCCGCGCCAAAAGACTTGCGGGTGGAATCCAGTTTTTGGGCAGTCAACTGCAGTGCAACCTGCCAATCCACCTGAACCCACTCCCAATCTCGTCCCTGGCGGGATTTTTCCCGCCCTTCCAGCAAATAACGGCGCACCTGCGGTGCCAGCAGACGATCCGGATGGTGGATGTAATCATAGCCATAGCGGCCCTTGACGCAGAGAGCCATGCCATTAACCGGGGCGTTCGGATTGGATGAAACGCCAATGACCTTGTCTCCTTTGACCAGCAGGTCAAACTGGCAGCCAACCCCGCAATAGGAACAGGTGGTCATGACTTTTCGAACCTGGTGGGCGCGGCCGGCACCGTAATTCAGTTTATTGGAAAGAGCGCCGGTCGGACAGTAGGCGACACATTGTCCACAGGATTCGCAACGCGCTTCCAGCATGGTCGTTCCGGCACCAGCGACAATCTGTTCCCCGAAACCTCGATTCGCCACCCCCCAAACATTCCGGCCCTGGATTTCCGCGCAGGCCAGAACGCAACGCCTGCACAGGATGCAGCGGTTCATATCCACTCGAATGAATGGATTTGGATCGCTATCAGGGACGTACCGTGAGCCTTTCAATCCCCATGCAGGGACATTGATTTTATATTCATACGCCAGGTCCTGCAACTCGCACTCTCCGCTGACATCACAGGTCAGGCAGTCCTGCGGATGGTTGGCGAGCATTAGTTCAAGGTTCAATTTGCGCGAGCGCATCACCCGTTCGCTGTGGGTGTCGATCGACATTCCCTCGGCAACGGTCGTCACACAGGCAGCCTGCAGGAAGCGTTGACCGGCTACATCGACCATGCATATCCGGCAATTGCCAGTTGGTGAAAGATCCTTATGGAAGCACAGGGTTGGAATATCGATTCTATTCGCTCTGGCGGCTTGAAGGATGGTTTGACCCTCTTGCGCCTGGACCTTTTTCTGATTGATCGTAAGGTTCACCGTCATAAAAGAGCCTTTCTATGCCCGCTCGTATGAATGGAACTCGTCTGCAAAATTGGCCAGTGCGGATTTGATCGGGATGGAGACCGATTGGCCCAGTCCACAAAAGGAGGCCAGCAGGAGGTTATCAGCAAGAGCCCCGAGTTCTTCAACGTCTCCTGGTTGGCCGGTCCCAGCGACCATCCGGTTGAGGATTTCATGAGCCCTCCAGGTGCCTGCGCGGCAGGGGGTGCACTTTCCGCACGATTCGAGCACGAAGAAATGCAGCAACTCGCGCAGCAGGTCGACCGGCGTAAAAGTCTGGTCACAAATCAGGAAACCACCCGCCCCAAGGGAAATACCCTGCGCAGAGGAACCGTAATCGATGTGTACATCCAGCTGGCCTGGACCTACGATCGTGCCGGCTGCCCCGCCGGTCAGGGCAAATTGGAAGGAGGATCCGTCCAGCATGCCCCCACCATAATCTTCTATGATCTGGCGGAGGGTCAGGCCGAAGGGAGCCTCAAATACGCCTGGTTTTTTGACCTGTCCCAATACCATATAAAGCTTGGTTCCAGGGACGGGATAGGAAGTGAGGGTTTTCCACCAGGTGCTGCCATTATTTATGATGTGTCTTACCGCTGCTAGTGATTCAAGATTATTGACAGCTGTCGGGCAACCTCGAAATCCGAAGCTCGGTGGAAAAGGTGGTCTCAACCTGGGCTCGCCACGCTTCCCTTCCAGGGACTCGATCAAAGCCGTTTCCTCGCCGCAAATGTACGCACCCGCACCGCGATGAACATGAACATGGAACGTGAAACCGGTTCCCTGGATGTCATGGCCCAGCCAGTTCTTTTGAACTGCCTGTGAAATGGCACTTTCCAGGCGGCGGGCCTGTGCTTCATATTCGCCGCGAATATAAATATATCCTTCGCTGGCTCCGCAAGCGTATCCACCAATTGCCATGCCTTCGAGAATTTGATGAGGATCCGCATCGATCAGGACGCGATCCTTGAAGATGAGCGGTTCCGATTCGTCAGCATTACAGATGATATATTTTTGTTCCCCCGGGGTTTGATCTACGAAACGCCACTTCCGGCCAACAGGAAAACCGGCACCGCCGCGTCCCTGCAATCCGGACTCTTCCACCAAATCCAAAATAGCCTTGGGCGTGCAGGTTAGTGCCTTCTTGAAACCTGCATAAGCGCCGTTAGCCAGGGCCGAGTCTATGGAATCTGGCTCGACTTTACCCGCATTGGCGAGCATGACACGCAGCTCTTTTTGACCAGGTTGGGAGTAATCCGGCAAGGCACCGCGCCAGCCCTGGAAAAGTCCCTGAATGCCATCGACCTGCAAGGGCCCGGCTGGTTCCGTCCCCACGAGCGCGGCTGGAGCGCGGTCGCACAGGCCCAGACAGGAACTTCTTTCAATGCTCCAGCCAGCCTCCGCCGTCTCGGCGAGAGCCTGGCTTATTTTTGCGGCGTTTTTGGCCGAGCAAACCGGACCATCACAAATTCTGATTACCTTTTTTCTCGGCTGAAGGGAGAGCATCGAGTAGAAGGTGGCTACTCCAAATACCTGGTGAGGGGGTAATCCCAAGGACCTGGCGGTGTCGGTGATCGATTCTTGGTTCAATTGTTCCTGGTGATCGAGGATCTTAAGAATTTCCAGTACACTTTCCCGGCTGCCTCCTTGCTCTTGAACAAGTTGTTCGATCCCGGCCGGAATTGGCTTGTAAATGATCCTTCGGTTGGTCATAAAACCTCTTAGGATGCTGAAAGGTGAGAAGAGACTGCAGCAGGGTCGATTTTCGACCAGCCTTTTTTCACCACCCTTTCGGGGTGAGAATATACATTGAATCGGTTTCCACGTGCGTAACCGATGAGAACTATCCCCATTTGCTCTGCAAGGGGGATGGAAATGGAACTTGGCGAGGTGTAAGAAATGACAATCGCAGATCCAATCCTTGCCGCTTTTTGAATCATTTCAGAACTGATTCGACCAGTAGTCATCAGGATTCTACGCTGCGGGTGAAGATCCTTCAGCAAGCACGCACCGGCAATCTTATCGAGCGTGTTATGGCGACCGATATCTTCAGAAGACGCAGTGATGGCTATTCCATCACTTAGCACAGATGTGTGAACACCGCCTGTCGTTTGGTAAAGCCGTTGCGCTTTGAAGAGCAGCCTCACCAGGTCATTTACCTGTTCCGGGGTGATAAATTCTTCCTTTCTGGAAGAATCGACCTGTGGCAGATTATAGATCGATTCAATGGAGGTCACCCCGCCAGTGCAGCCCGATGTTCGCTGCCAGTTCGCTGGTTTCTCAGTAGGATGGTTAATCCAAACGTCGATAATGTCCTTGTGTTCACAGACATGGACAGAGGCGATTTCCTCTTTCTCATTAATCACCCCTTCATTGAAAAGGAAGCCAACCGCCAATGCCTCCAAGTCTATCGGCGTGCATCTGAAAGTCAACCATAGATCTCCGTTGACCATCAAAGATACGGCGGATTCAACAATTACTTCTGATTCGGCTCTCTCCCAACCCCCATCTTGATATCGATCGATTTGATTTGGATAAGAACCTTCCATACCTGCCTCGCTAACAATAAATATGGTGATCAGGACACTTTGATTCGCCAGATAGTATCCAGCCGAACTGCCGGGTTAAGTCGCCTGTAGGTTCGTGAAAACAGAAAACCTGCCAGAGAGATGAATCGCGCCGGATTTCAAATCCGGCCTATGCAACTAATCCTTCCGGCAACAAGCCGGCCTCGGTGACAATGCGTGGGATGATCTCTTCCCACATGACCGGCATGATGTGCAGCCCATGGACGCCTTGCTTTTCGTAGCCTTTGATCTTGCGGGCCAATTCCAGGGCAACCTGCACGCCCTCTTCCTGGGCATTGCCAGCCGCATCGGCAGCTTCCAGGCGCTTCAGGATCGCTTCCGACACGTATACACCCGGAACCTCATTCATATGGAGTGCCATTTTGTAACTCTTGAGCGGGGTAATGCCAACCAGGATGAAGACCTTATTCAGGATATCCCGCTTGGCCAGTTCATTCAGCCAGACTTCCATGCGGTCGACATCATAGACCAGGTTGGTCTGGAAGAACTGCGCCCCGGCGTTGACCTTCTTTTGTTCGCGGATGGCCTGGAATTTGGGCTCGGAGGCGTAGGGCGAGGCGGCCGCACCCAGGAAGAACTTGGGTGGGAACTTGATCTCGCGCCCATCCAGGTAATGCCCTTCGTCACGCATCCGGCGCAGGATCCATAGCATCTGGATCGAATCCAGGTCGTTGCCATCCATACGGCCGCGCGGAGCGGGGGCCAGCACCGGGCTGTCGCCGGTGACACACAGGACATTGCGCATCCCCAGCGCGGTTGCGCCCAATATCTCTGCTTGCAGGCTGGCGCGCGTCCGGTCACGCGCGGCGATCTGCATGACGGGTTCAGCGCCGTGTTCGATGGCGATCTTGCTGCAGGCCCAGGAGGTCATGCGCGGGGTGGCGGAGGCGTTGTCGGTGAAATTGATGGCGGTGACATACGGCTTGACCAGCTCGATGTTGCTGGTCAGCTTGTTGGTCGAAGACGAAAGCGGCGGGGCGATTTCACAGGCCACCACGAACTTCCCGTCCCGCAGGGCGCGTTCCAATTCCGAGACGGGTTCATTTGATTTCGGGGTGTGATACGCCTCATCCCCCTGCCACCAGTCCGGCTGACGGACCGGGCGGAAGATGCTTTGCCAGGTAGCGTTGCGCTTTTCGGAAGAAGCCAGTCCTTTGAACACGTTTCCGGTTCCAACCTTCCTGACCTGGTCGACCACATCCCCCCAAGTCTCACCGCCCACTTTTTCCCAGTCCAGGGGAGGCATAACTTCCATAAGCATATCCTGGCGGCCCATGTTAAAGGACCGCTCGTAAATCTTATACCAGACGCACGGACGCGTCTTATCCACGTAACAATATTCCGGGGTGGAGCCGCCGCACGGGCCATTGCGCAGGCCCTTGGGACATTCCATCGGGCAGATGAAGGCCGTTTCCTGCAACAGGCAGTTCCCGCACATCCGGCAGCCGAACAAAGGACTTTTTATGGCGTATTCAACGTTCTCCAGAACCCTCTTGCCGAAAGTTTCTTTCTTGAAAGGCGAATAAGCGGGCTGCCAGCGTCTCCCGGGAGTGAAGATCGACATTAAAAACTCCTGTTATTGCAAGAAAACGAGGGACAAGCATGACCTCGCCCCTCGCCAGATGGATTTAGAACAATCCCATTACCTTGCCGGTCTCGAGATCCAGGTCCACATCGTAGAAGACCGGGCGGGTCGGCAGCCCTGGCATGGTGCGCATCTCGCCCAGCAGGGGGAACAGGAAGCCGGCTCTCAGGCTCGGATCAGCGCTCAGGCTGAGGTGTGTCTTGGCCATGCATAGTGGCAGTTTGTCGAAACCAAGCTTGGTGTACAGCTTGATCTTTTCTTCGGCCACTTCGGAATAGTCCACGCCGTCCGCGCCGTAGATCTCCCGGCAGACCGTCTCGATCTTTTCCTTTATTGGCATTTCCAGTGGGTAGAGGAATTTGAAGTGGCTGGGGAGTTCTGCGGCCTTCACCACGGCTTCCGCCAGTGGCAGCGCGCCTTTGCCGCCGTCCGCCCAATGGGTGCAGACGATCGCATCCATGGCGCCGGCTGCCAGAGCGGCTTTGCGCACCAGCTCCACCTCGGCCGGCTTGTCGTCTTTGAAGGAATTCACCGCCACGACCACATTCACGCCATATTTGAGCGCGTTCTGGATGTGCTTCTCCATGTTGGGAACGCCCTTCTTCAGCAGGTCCAGGTTCTCCTCGGTGTATTCAGGAGCCAGCGGCTTGCCAGCCACAACCTTCGGCCCACCGCCGTGCATCTTAAGCGCCCGCACCGTGGCAACCATCACCACCACTTGCGGGATCAAGCCCGAGTAGCGGCACTTGATGTCGAAGAATTTCTCCATACCCACATCGGCCCCGAAGCCGGACTCGGTGATGACATAGCCATCCTTCCCCACCAGCTTGAGAGCGATCTTGTCGGCGATGATGGAGGATTGCCCATGGGCAATGTTGGCAAACGGGCCGGCGTGTACAAAGGCAGGCGTGCCTTCCAGCGTTTGCATCAGGTTGGGCTTGATGGCATCCTTCATCAGGACTGTCATGGCACCCGCGACGCCCAGGTCCTCGGCGGTGACAGCATTGCCGTGCTTATCCGTGGCCACCACCATGGCGCCCAGGCGCTCGCGCATGTCACGCAGGTCAGTGGTAAGGGCCAGGATGGCCATAATCTCGCTCGCCACCGTGATGTCGTAGCCGGAACGGTGCTCGAAGCCTTTTTCTTCCTTCCCCAGGCCGACCATGATCTCGCGCAGGAAACGGTCATTGACGTCAATCACCCGCCTCCAGGTAACCCCGTTGGGGTCGATATCCAGGCGGGCAAAGCGGCTGCGCTCTTCAGAGGTCAGTGCGTTCGGGTCGGTCTTGGTGATCCCAAGTTTCTTCAGACGGCGCAGCATGCTCGGCGAGAACGTGCGCCCGCCCTGCTTATCCGGCGGGCAGAGGGCATTGAAAAGCTTGACGTCATCCTGCATGGACTCGTGCAGCATGCGTGCATCCAGCGCCGCAGAGCACAGGTTGTGTGCGGCGGTGATGGCGTGGATATCTCCGGTCAGGTGCAGGTTGAAGTCCTCCATTGGAATGATCTGGCTGTACCCTCCGCCGGCCGCGCCACCCTTGATGCCAAA
>JBEKEB010000167.1:0-8054 GCA_050014055.1 Anaerolineales bacterium
CCGGCTGGCCCAAACGTCACACACCCGGAGCAGAACGTTCCCGTTCCTAACCATCGGGAAGTCTACTCCCAAACGTACCCGGCCGCCCCTTCTGCAAGGGGTGTTGAATACTAACAACTATATCATTATTAATTAAGAAACGAATTAAGAACCCGAATTCATTTTGCCAAACTGCTTGACCTAGCCTCTTATAATGGCTATACTTTAAAAAGTGAAGTTTGACTCACCAAGAAATTGTTTCATTCGATCAAAGGTGTTTGTAAGATGAGATCTCTCTTCCTTTCCAGTTTCTGTATCGTTTTGTTAGCTGCGTGCGGTATTGCATCGACCGGGGCGGCGACACCAACCCCGACCGAACTCCCCACTTCCACCCAGGTGCAACTACCAACCT
Organism: Anaerolineales bacterium; assembly: GCA_050014055.1. Classification (GTDB taxonomy): domain Bacteria; phylum Chloroflexota; class Anaerolineae; order Anaerolineales; family Villigracilaceae; genus UBA877. The sequence goes on from JBEKEB010000167.1 coordinate 392, forward strand.
CCACTTATACAGAAAGTCCCTCGCCTACAATAGCAGGGCTGAATTACTGTGTGGTTCCGGCATTACTTAACCTCCGCAGCGGGCCGGGAACGCAATATTCCATTGTGGCCGTTGAGGCACAAGGTATTTGTGGCCTGGTTACGGCGCGGAATGGAGATGCCAGCTGGGCATATATAAGTACCGGTAAATATACTGGTTGGGCTTTTGTTAAATATCTATCAGGAACAGGTGATATCAGCAGCCTGCCATTATTTACAGAATTAACGCCGACCCCTTAATGAATTAACCAAGGAGGGAACCAAGTATACAAAGGAAGAAACAGGAACCACCGACTCTTTGCACATCCAGCAAGTGCAGGTGTAAACACAGGCGGCCGTTGAATTTTGGGTAAACCCATTGACAAGCAGATCCCGGATGCAGCTTATCTGCTTTTATAAAGAAGTTCAAAACAATCTTGTAGACCGCAATTGCATTAAAAACAAGAAGTCTGCTCCCGGCTCTCTCCCAATTCCGTGGCATGGCTTGAGGCGCCATGGTTTTTCCGCTTATTTACCAATGAATTGCAAATATAACTCTTCAACATTCTTGCGCGCCCAGGGCGTCCGGCGTAAGAACTTCAGGCTAGATTTAATACTCGGTTCATTATAAAAACAACGGATGGGGATACGCCTGGCCAATTCAGCCCAGCCATATTGTTGAACAAGTTGTTCCAGGATCATTTCGAGGGTAATACCGTGGAGGGGGTCTTTTGATAGGGATTGGGTTACCACAATTGGTCCTTTAAAATGTGATTCAGAGTGGTCGGTGGCACCCGCAGATCCTATTCCGGCCAGCTTACTACCATGCGGAGACACATTTTTTGGCAGTCGCATCTGCAAACTATTCATATATGTACCAGATGCCCGGGAGTCAAAATTATTGTACTCCGATAAACCTCTATTCCAGGCAATCTGAAAAGAAAAAGAATGCAGCAGCATTACCGGCCTACGCAGCCCACCTTCTAATCGAACATCCTTTCCCGCCAAATCCTTATTCAATCCAGCGGCTGATCAGGCAGTTCAGGTCGATAATAAATTCCGTCCCCACTCAGATAAGGAAAGGGCGGGGACGGGGAAAGGAATGAAGCGGTTGAGTTAGCGCAATTTATCAGGGTGTTGTCTGGATATCAAGAACCGTATGGGGGTTGACGGGTGCCCCCTTGTAGCTGAGCTCAAAGTGCAGGTGCGGGCCGGTGGAAGTGCCGCCGGTCATGCCGACCAATCCTATTACATCCCCCTGGCCGACACTTTCTCCACAGGTTACCTTCATGCTGCCATCTTCCATGTGTGCGTAAAGTGACTGCCAGCCATTGCCATGGTCGATGATAACCAGGTTACCATACCCCCAGGTATTCCAGCCAGCGTAGACGACCACACCCGCATCGGCTGCATAGATCGCATTTCCTTCCGCACCGGCAAAGTCAACCCCATAATGGCCAATGTCCGGACGGTAATCGGTGCCGGAAAGCCAGTGTTCGACTGTGGGGAAGATGAATGTGCCATAGCCTACCAGCCCACCCGAGACCGATCCACATTCACCGGGGCCAATAACGCGCGTCGTGACCGGACCGGTGGTGCGCGAGACGACCGGGGCATTCCAGGCGAACAGGTAGGAACCGCCCGGTACCACCAGCCAGGTGCCGCTGGGAATATTCGGATGAGCCAGGTCACCGATGGTATCCGGGTCGAGGTGGTTGGCGGGGCTTTCGATGATAGCCTGAGGGTCGGCATTATAGAACTTAGCTACTCCAGTCAACGTTTCGTTGCCCTGCCACTGGTAGTACGTTCCGTCGACAGGCAGAATGTTCAATACCTCCCCGGGTTTCAACAGGTCCACGTTGTTAGCCAGAACAGCAAAATTACCAAACAGGATGGTACTTGGTTTTAACCCGAATTTATCTGCGATAGTGAAAACCGAATCGCCTGGTTGGACGGTGTACTGGGTCACGTCTTCGCGCGGCCGGGACGGGATGGTTGTATGCAAGACGGCCTGGCGTGAAACCCCATCCAGGGCCAAGGCAGCTTCGGTGGGCAACTGGGCGAGATCCAACCCGGGAGTGGGCGTAGGAGCGGTCTCGCCGGCGGCCAGCACATTTGGGACGAAGACAGACTGCTTATAGAGAGTCTGCATCAGCCAGACAACCAAGATGACCATCAGGATGGTTGCAGCATTCATCCCGATTCGCATGGCAGATTCACCCAACCCAAGGTGGGCAAGGGATTCCATCCATTTTGTGATCAGATTTGGTTGTTTTTTTGGCTGTTCCCCGGGCGCCCCCTCGATTTCGGGGGGGAATTCCTGAAGAGGATTGTTATCCATGCGAGTTATCATAACATGCCAGAAAATGCCCGTCAAGCGGAGTATTAAGGGAAGATTAATGGAGAAATCAAGCCATTTTTTGGCGGAGTACCGGCCATCGGGCATGAGCAATAACCACTAACACCAGGCAGACCAGGCCACCCACCAATGCGGCGCGCGGCACTCCGGCAGCCTGGGCGAGCCAGCCAATGAACAGGCTCCCAAAGGGGGCCACACCCTGCTGCGCCCACAGATAGACGCTGTATACACGACCGCGCAGCACATCCGGGACATCGATCTGAATGAGCGTGTTCATCATCATAAGTTGAGAAACGGTAGCCCAGCCATTAATAGCAATGAGAACCACTGCAACCGGCAGGTTGTGAGCGAAGGTTAGCAATACCAGCGCAATGGCGAAAATGAATTGACCGATGGTCATCAGCAACCCTTTGCGCCGAAGTGTGCTGAAAGTTGAGACGAACGCAGCGGCAATCAATGCCCCGACACCCTGTGCCATGTAAAGGGCACCGGTGCGCCCAGCGACTGACCCTTCCGTATCGGCAACCTGCTTGAGAACATCCCTGGCCAGGGCTGGAATGAGGTTGGTGAAAGGAAAACCGAAGAACCCGATTAGTGTAACCAGGATGATGATGAGCAGCACAACCGTATTGCCACGAATGTACTCCCAGCCTTGATTAAATTCAGCAAGGATGTCAAGCTTTTCCGGGAAATGTTCAGGTTTCACGACCCGGTAAGGCGTTCGGACGAAAAACAGCCCCAAGATGACAAACAGGAAACTAACTCCATTAGCAAAAAAAGCCCAACCTTCACCGTGATTCTGGATCAGTACAAGAACAATGGCAGTTAAAGATGGCCCAATCACGCGCGCCAGGTTGTAAATGGTGGATTGCAGGGCGATCGCGTTGGGCAGAGTAGGTTTCCCAACCAACTCAATCAACATGGCCTGGCGGGCAGTGATCTCAATGGCGCTGGCCGCTCCAAGCAAGAAGGATAAACTGATGAGGTGCCAGACCTGGATTCGCCCGGTCAACGCCAGAAAGGCCAGGAAAAAAGCCTGAACCATCTCGATCACTTGCATGGCAATGACAATTTTTCGTTTGTCCATCCGCTCGATGAGCACACCAGCGGGCAGGGCCAGAAGCAATGTTGGCAGGGTGGCTGAAAAGGCGATCAGACCCAAGTCGAAAGAACTACCTGTGATCCGGTAGGCCAGGTAGGGCTGGACGGTGTTTTGCATCCAGGTGCCAATCAGTGACATGAACTGGCCTGCTAAGAATATGGAAAAGTCACGCGAAGTGAGAGCGGGAAAACGGTCTTTGAATGCCATGAGAGAAAATCGCTCAGGCCGGCACAAGCACTTCCGGGAGATCGTTGGCAGGACTATTGACCAGCGTTGAGACCGGATAGGCGATCATTTCACCTGCGGGGTAGGGGATGAGCAGGCTGTTCAAGGCAACCGGGGAAAGCGGTGTGGGGTCAAGCCAATGTGAGTACGCCTCACGTTGCAAAATGACCGGCATGCGGTTATGGATGGGGGTCATTAATTCGTTTGGTGAGGTCGTAATGATAGTAGCTGATTTGATTTCCGATCCATCCGGCGATTGCCAATGCTCCCATAAGCCGGCAAAGGCGAAGGGCTTGCCCGACTTGAGCCGGATCAGGTGTGGGAGCTTGCTTTTACTGGCCGGTTGCGCCGACGGCTTTGTGTCGTCGGCATGGCGCTCGGACTGCAAGACGCCGCCCGGCTTCGCCTGCCATTCGAAAAAACCATCCGCGAAAATGAGACAGCGGTGGTACTTGTAAGCAGAGCGGAAAGACGACTTTTCGGCCAGTGTCTCGGCGCGGGCGTTAATAAGTCGGCTGCCAATGGCCGGATCCTTGGCCCAGGACGGGATTAATCCCCAGACAAAGAAATCGGCTCTGTTCGTCCCGTCATTGGGCAGGACGAGCACCGGTTGGGTGGGAGCAATGTTATAGCGCGCTCCAACCTGCGCAGGGAAGATGAATTCAGGGAAAGCCTCCTGCAGGTCGGCAGGGTCAACTGATAATGTGAATCGTCCGCACATGAAATTCCTTTTTGGTTATAAAGGCTTTTGGGCAATATATAAGACCGCAATATATTCCCTTTCGATCGATCCGCCGTGTGCATCGATAACAGTGGCAATTGCTTCGAAGAGGCGTTGACGGGACCGTGCAGGCAGCCGGATGTGGTCTGAATGAGTATTGAGCAAGCCGATATATTCACTTGTTTGATAGGTACATGACCACGGGAAGCGCTGTATAGTAACCGTGCCAAAGCAACCACTTTGGATAATCTCCTCAGTTCGTTCCTGGATGGTTTCTTCGATTGAATCTTCCTCGCCGGCCAATTCCGGAGCAATTTTCCGGTAGATTGCATCCAAATCCGCCGCATCCTGCCCGTGGAAACCTGGGTGCATATTCCAGAACAAGGCCAGGGAACCACCAGGTTTCAAAGACCGGGCAGCTTTTGGGTAGCCGACCTCTCTAGGAATCCAATGAAACGCCTGGGCAGACATCACCAAGTCAAAAGTAGCCGGCTGTTCCTGCCAGTCTTCGAAGCGGGTAATCTGGAAGGAGACACGCGGATAGTCTTGCAGGCTGCGGGCAGCCACGGCTGCCAGTTTCCTGCCCGGCTCGATGCAATGGACCGCATAGCCTCGGCGTGCGAACAGGCGAGTGGCCTTGCCGGTGCCGCTGCCGATCTCCAGAATGCGTCCATGTTCGGGTAGGCGGCTCAACGTAATGACGCTGTCGACCAGTTCCTTTGGATAATCGGGACGGTATTCATCGTAAAGTCCGGCAACTTTGTTGAAACTCTGGCTGTCCTTTTTTCTATCGATAACAGATTTTTCAACCATTCTATTTCTTCTCCCGCCGAAAATCCCCATCCCGGATTGTCACCCCGATGGCGTCCAGATGTTCCAGCAGAGCCTGAGCATAACGGCGGCTGGTTTGGAAAAGGTCGCGTACTTCAGCCAGGGTGATCTGTCCTTTCTGGCGTAAAGTCAGGCGGATTTTATCTTCCATTGTCTGATAATCCAGCCTGCGGAAAACCACCTCATCCGAGACGGCCACCAGATCACCGAAATCCAGCAAGGCGGAATATATATCCTCGCCTGTCAGCGCCTGACATTCTTTAACCGTGGGCGGGGCATACGGTGATTGGCTGAATTGCGCCATCAACTGGTCGACCTTTACCTGTTGGAAAGGTGAAAACTTGACCACGTGCCCTGGCAGACCGACCCACCTGGCCGCTTCGGTCAGAATATTTTCCAATGCCATTCTGTGCAAAACCAAATTGAATAAGCGGGGCGGCAGCTTCAGCCGGGATTTAAGTTCCTCGCGCGGCATACCGTGCCGCAGAGGGTAGGTCTGATGGTAAATGTCCAAAGTTTTTATTATAGTACCTTTAAGGCTGGCCCACTGCGAAGCCGCAATCAACACATCCTCGAGGCCAATCATCTGGCCACTATCCAATAATTCTTTTAAGGCCAAGTTGGCAGCAGGTTCATCCAAACGGGAACGGGCGATCACATCCCTTGCCAGAGCCGGACCGAGTGCGAACGCAGCCTGCAAGAACACTTCCGCAGGAGAACCCTGGGCCATATTTTCCAATGCCCGCAGGACGGAATCGTCGAAGCGTTTATGCCGCCGTTTTGGCTGAGGGTCAACAACGATCCCACCACCCAGCGTTCCGCCGGGTGACGGGCGACGAAGAATGTAATGGTCACCACGTACAGCCAGGATGGGTTTGCGCAGTTCTAGTTGCAACCAACCGGTCTCGCCTGGGTTGAGGGTATCGGTTGCAAGGAGACGTAGGTCGGCAATGGTCTCGGTTGTGCCGGTATATAGTTTTACTTCGGTATGGTGGTGCAGTGGAGCAGAGACATCAGCAAGCAGGCGGAATTGCACGTCCAGCCGCTGGGTGGGGGTGTATTGGCTGGGATGTGCAAGCACTTCGCCGCGCTGGATCTGCTCCACATCCACTCCGGAGAGGTTGACAGCGACCCGGCTGCCTGGGAAAGCGATCTCTTCCTTTTTTTTGTGGGTTTGGAGACCGCGGATACGGGCGTGCAGGCCAGCCGGCAGGATTTCCAGCTCATCACCTACTTCCAAGCGGCCATCCGAGAGCGTGCCGGTAACCACCGTCCCAAATCCAAGGATGGAAAAAACCCGGTCAATTGGCAGGCGCGGCCGGCCGAGATCAGGGCGGGGGGGCAACTTCTCCAGGAGGTTACCCAGGGTCTGCAGGAGTTCCGGAAAACCCGCTCGGGTGAGCGAGGAAACGCGCAAGATGGGTGCATCCTGTAAAACGGTACCCTTCAGGGTGGTGCGTACATCTGTTTCAACCAGATCAAGCCAGGCAGAGTCTTCCACAAGGTCGATCTTGGTAAGGACGATGATGCCTTGTTTAATTTGGAGGAGGTCGAGAATGGCAAGGTGTTCGCGGGTTTGAGGCATCACACCCTCATCTGCCGCGATGACCAACAGCGCTGCATCGACCCCACCGATGCCTGCCAACATGTTCTCGATAAAATCCCGGTGACCGGGTACATCCACGATGCCAATTTCTTCGCCATCGGGCAAGGTAAGCCAGGCGAAGCCCAAGTCAATGGTCATCTGCCGTTCTTGCTCTTCTTTAAGGCGGTCGGGGTTGATGCCAGTCAGGGCTGAGATGAGAGTGGATTTGCCGTGGTCGACGTGACCGGCAGTGCCGATTACGCGCATGAGGCCTCGTATAACCGCAGGGGTGCGACACAATTATGAGGCCGTATCCCCGCGAATTTATCAGGTGCTCATAATCCGCTCATAAGCGGAAAGGAGTTCGTGGATTTGGGCCAGCATGCCCTGGAACAATTGTTCGTTGGCTTCCTTGGTCTGTTGAAGCACGTCTTGCTGGGTTTGGACAAGATCTTCAAGTGCAGTCAGGCGTTCTTCTAATTTTTCTACACTGGCGCGATCATCTTTATGGTTTTCATCCTGCGAAAGGGTAAAGCTGGTCCAGCGTTTTTGGTCATCGGCTTTGAAGGTGACCCATTCCTGACGAAAACGATCTTCGGCCAGCCTCTGCATTTCAGTAATTTCGTTGATGCGGCGTTCGAATTTCTGGACGATATCTTCATAGGATTCCTGGGCTCGTTTAGCAGCACGCTGGATGGTATCCCATTCCTGTAATTGAACTTCCATTGTCCCAGTCTGTTTGCGTATATTGCTTAGATATTCTTCCATTTCTTTCAAGGCGCGGTCGCGGTCGATCTGGAGACTGGCCTGCGTTTCGATGAAA
>JBEKEB010000168.1:0-10932 GCA_050014055.1 Anaerolineales bacterium
AGTACGGCCGCCCCCAGCCCCGGAAAATTTGTTGATGCTTATCAAGCTGCCTTTGATGCGGGCGCGGATCAAATCCTGTGTCTGACCATTTCCAGTGAGATGAGCGCTGTTTACACGGCAGCTCTCAGGGCAACAGAAATGTTTCCTGGCAAAACCATCAAAGTGGTGGATTCACGAACAGTGGCTTATGCAGAAGGATTAATGGCAATTGAAGCGGCCAAAGCCATTGCAAACGACGCATCGTTGGACGAGGCAGTAGCTGCGGCGGTGGATTTGCGTGTCCGTACCCACCTTTTTGCATCCCTGTCTACTCTGAAATCTCTGGCCATGAGCGGCCGGGTCGGACAGGTTGCCGCCGGGTTTGGATCGCTGTTGGAAATTAAACCGATCCTGACTTTGCGCAACGAAAAACTGGAAATGCTGGAACGTATCCGCACACAGGGCAAGGCCTGGATAAGCGTCATTGACCTCGCGATCGAAGCGTCCGGGGGCTGCGCGCTGGAAGAACTTGCCATCCTGCATGTCAATGCACCAAGAGCGGCCCGCCAGTTCGAGCTGCAGATACGTGCAGCCCTGACATGCCCACCAGAGATCCTCCACGTGGAAATGACGCCCGGTCTGTCCATCCACACTGGCCCCGGATTGGTGGGGGTGGTGCTGGTCACTAGAAAATAATCTTCAGATAACAATCCATGCCTTACTTGATCGACGGCCATAACCTGATCCCCAAACTCGGCCTGCGGCTTGATTCATTGGATGATGAAGAGCAACTCATCCCGCGCTTGCAGGAATTCTGCCGACTGCGACGTGCACAGGTGGAGGTTTACTTCGACGGTGCACCGCCAGGGCAGGTAGCCACCCGCAAGTCCGGCGCGGTGACGGCCCATTTCGTTCGCAAGGGATCGAGCGCGGATGCCGCGATCGAAGCTCGTCTGACCCGGCTGGGGAAGGCAGCCAGGAACTGGAAAGTGGTCAGTTCAGACAGACGTGTACAGGGCGCAGCGGGAGCCGCCCATGCGGGTGTACTTTCTTCAGAGGATTTTGCCCGGGAAATGTCCAAAGCAAAAGCCATGCCGACTTCCAAATCAAACCACGATGCCACTCTTGCCCCGGATGAGGTAGAGGAGTGGCTGGATATTTTTACCCGGAAAAAAGACTGAAGGCGGTTTTAGAATAGGCCCCGGACCAACAGAAATAATCCAAAGATAATGAACGGAATCCCGATGATCGCCCCGACTACGGTAACCGTGAGCACTACACCAGCGATCAGGAAGGCCAGACCAAGGATAACTGCCACCAATCTGCCGGTGGCAGCGACGATGCCGGCGACCAGTTTCCAGATGGCCCAGAATGGCCAGAGATACCAGGGGATATGCCTATGATGCGTAATTGTCATTTATGCCTCTAAAGTATGTTTACGCAGCTCTTCTGAAAAAGTTGTAGGATCATAGGAAATTCCCCTTGATGGAAGAAAAGATAATTGGGGTGTTGGGTGGGCGAAGCTTGCCCAACACCCCAATATAAATTGAACCTTTTCACGCGTTCAAATGATAGGTATGGTACGGGTTCTCGCAGGGATTCCCCCAGGCAATGTGCATCTCGCGGGCAGTCAGATCAATCACCATGGCATTGACCGTTTTCTCGCGGTCGAGCGGGTCATTGACATCCACGGCGTGGTTGCAGATCGAGTTCGAAAAGTTAACATGGTCACGCTGGATGGTCTGCAATGTCTTGATGGTATGCTGGTCTTCGCGTTTGACCAGCCGCAGGGCCCGGAAATAGCGCACGCGCGAGGCGATCAAATCCTCCGGCTCGCGTTCCACCGGCTGCATATTCGGGGAGAGGTAATGGTTGGTATGGACAATGTAGCCATCCTCGCCATACAGGATGCCAAAGTGGCGCGCCGAAACTTCCACTGAATATAATTCGCCGCTCTCATGTACCAACAAATGATTGTATCCGGCGGCGCGCTGGGCCGAAAGCATGTGGCGAATGGCTTCATCCGGCGTCTCGGAAGCCAATACCGCCCGCGAGACCACCAGGCGCGGGGTGCCGATGCGCGAATCATTGGGATACACCGAATCACATAACTGGGCTATGCCATAGGCATTGAAACCAATGTTGGGCAACAAACCGCCGTAGGTCATTGCCAGGAAGGGCGGTTCGTTCTTGGGCTTGGCATGGATAATGAATACGTCATCTTCATCCTCCGGCACCCAGTCTTCATTGTGGGCAAGTAGTACGTGACCATCGGCAGTGCGTTCATCATTGACAGCCATGCTGGTACAGCGGGTAAGATGCAATGCGTCGGAAGTCACCGCTTCCATGGAGTTGACAACAGCCACATCTTCAAAGGTGGCCTTGGCTCCTTCGGCGATGCCGATCATTTCATCCACATATTGCTGATAACGTTCCTGGGCAAATGGGATGTATTTGCGTGACTGGATCTGGGCGCCCTCCCAGGTCAGCTCCAATTGGACATAGGCATCCGAAACAAGTTTGCGGCTGTTCTCGATGCCGTGTTGAACCTGTTTGCGGCAGGCCTCGCCGATCTGGCGTCCCATCTCGCGGTGTGTCCCGGAGACCTGGACCAGCGGCGGCGGGTTGGGGTGCTGGGGAGTTTTAGTTACTGGAACCATGGGCATACTCTCTTTCTTCTTATCGGTAAAAGAAGAATTATAACATTGCCCCCCGCAAACAAAAAATCCCCTATGCCTGCTGGCAAGTGGGGGAAAGTGCGTTTATAAATACATGAAAATTCAGGTCACGCTGGATTTACTCAAATACCCCCATTACTGGACGACTCCATCTCTTTGATCTCGCCGGTGGCAGAAAACACTGTCCGCTCACAGATGTTGGTTACGCGGTCGGCAACGCGTTCCAGATTATGAGCCACCCACAACAACCAATTCGCACGCTCGATGACTTTGGCATCCTGAATAACGAACATCATCAACTCATGGTAAACCTGTGTATATAGTCCATCCACTTCGTCGTCTTCAGCAGGGATCAGGCGGGCGGTAACCACATCTTCATTTATAAAGGCAGTCAACGAACGGTGCAACATATCGGTACTTTTCTGGGCCATGCGTGGAATATCAATCAACGGTTTAAGCAATGGCTGGTCTCCCATACGAATGCTTACAGTGGCTATGCCCTTGGCATAGTCACCCATGCGCTCGAGCTCGCCGCTCACCTCCAGAATGGAAGCCAGCTGGCGCAGGTCGTGTGCCATGGGCTGCTGAGTGGCAATGACGATCATCACCTGCTCTTCAATTGCGTAGCGTTTGGCATTTATTTGGGCATCTGTTTTATATATATGGCGGGATGCTTCGATATCGCGCTTCTTGAGCGCTTCGACAGAATCCAGAATTTGCTGTTCGACCATGCTCCCCAACAAGAGCAATTCGTCTTTTAACTGCTGGATTTCACTTTCAAACGTTTTCCGCATCGGAGGCCTCGCTTGCCCTGATCGATTATTCATTATATCCATTTTCAATATCCCATACTATCCAAAACGGCCAGTGACATAATCTTCGGTGCGTTTGTCATTCGGGCGGGTAAAGATAATGTTGGTCTGGTCGTATTCGATCATGCGACCGGCGCGCTGCTCATCGATCATCATCATGGCAGTGTAATCCGACACACGCGCAGCTTGTTGCATATTGTGTGTGACAATCACGATCGTGTACGTTTGCTTTAATCCCTGCATCAGCTCTTCAATTTTCAATGTGGAAATCGGGTCGAGAGCCGAAGCGGGTTCATCCATCAAAATGACTTCCGGTTCGACGGCCAGGGCTCGGGCGATGCAAAGACGCTGTTGCTGGCCACCCGACAGGCTGAGACCAGACTGATGAAGCTTATCCTTGACTTCATCCCACAACGCGGCTTGCTGGATGGACTTTTCGACAATTTCATTCAGGTCGGACTTGCGGCGGATGCCATACAGTCGCGGGCCATAGGCCACATTGTCATAGATGCTCTTGGGGAAAGGATTTGGACGCTGGAAGACCATCCCGACACGCCGACGTATATCAACCACATCCACGCCGGGGGCATAGATATCGCTCCCATCCAGGCTGATCTCACCCTGGACATGGCAGCCGGGTGTCAGGTCATTCATACGGTTGAAGGAACGCAGCAACGTGGACTTGCCGCAGCCGGATGGGCCGATGATAGCGGTGATCCTTTTCTCGTGCACCGACAGGTTGATGTCAGCCAGGGCGCGGAACTTTGTGTAATAAACAGCCAGGTTTTTGACATCCAATTTGGCTGGGCTATCTCCCTCGACGGTGGATTTAAAAACCGATCGAGCGATTTCCATTTTCATATCCATGGAATTACCCTTTCATACGGCGCGTGCGATTCTGGATCCACACGCGCGTCGATACATTGACGATCAATACAAAGAGCATCAATACCAACGCCACAGCCCAGGCCTGTTGGACGCGTTCCGGGTAAGGCTGCTGAGCATATTTCCACAGGGCCAGCGGGAGGGAGTCGACCGGCTGATTGACAATACTCCAGAAAATAGAAAAAATTGATTTGTGACCCTGGAGGCCGCCTCGAACGATCTGCCCAATATCAAAGCGTTCGTTGCCCAGAGTGGTCATCAAAAGGGGGGCAGTCTCGCCGGCTGCGCGTGCCAGGGCAAGCAGGAAGCCGGTGATGATACCGCTGGAGGCGGCTGGGAAGAGCACGCTAAGAGATGTCTTCCATTCTGGAGCGCCCAACCCGAGTGAGGCCTCACGCAGGGTAGCGGGTACTAGTTTAAGCATTTCCTCGGTGGTACGAATAATGGTTGGCAGCATGATGACCGCCAGGGCCGCTCCACCTGCCAGACCGGAATAATGGCCCATTGGGACAACAATGGCAGAATACGCAAACAACCCAACGACAATGGAGGGTACTCCGGACAGGACATCCGTACTGAAGCGCAGGGCAACTCCCAGCGGGGTATTCGGGTAACGGGCCGCATAAAAGGCGGCCAGGACCCCAGGCGGGATGGCAAACAGCGCGGCCAGAACCGTCACCACAAGCGTACCTTCAATGGCAGACAGGACACCCCCGCCGGTCATTCCCATTGGACGTGGCAAATGGATAAAGAAGTCCAGGTTGATATAGTTGCCGCCCCGGATAACCACATAGCCGATGATCCAAAAGAGCGGGACAAGCGCCAAGGCCGTCAATAAGCCGGTCAGGGAGAGCATGATTATATTGGCCGCTTTACGCTGGCGGCCACGTGCCACTCGATTGCGATCGATTAATTCGGCAAAGTGGCTCATACACGCGCCTCCTGGGGCGTCTGGCGGGTGGCCCGCCAGACCAGGAAACGTGCCAAAACATTCAAGAGCAGGGTGATAATAAACAGCACCAGGCCAATTTCAATCAACGAATCCGTATGAAGCCCCGAGACAGCTTCGGCGAATTCATTGGCGATGATGCTGGCCATGGTGTAACCGGCTTGCAACAGAGAGACGCCGCCCTGGATGCTGTTACCGATGACCATGGTAACGGCCATGGTCTCTCCCAAAGCCCGCCCAAGGCCCAGGATGACCGCGCCCAGGATACCGGACCGGCCAAACGGAATCAACACCTGCCAAATGGTCTCCCACTCGGTTGCGCCGAGCGCCTTCGAAGCTTCGCGCTGGGAAGCCGGAATAGCCAGGAAAACATCCCGGCTGACGGCTGCAATGGTGGGAATGATCATGATGGTCAGAATCAAGCTGGCAGCCAGCCGGGAAGCCCCACTGGCAGGGATGGGACCGGTTAACAGGCTGCCAAGAAAAGGTACCTGACCAAGCGTATCCCCGAGAAAGACCCCAACTGGCGCAACCACTTTTGGTAGGAAGACGAATATACCCCACAGGCCATAGACCACGCTGGGGATGGCGGCTAGCAATTCCACCATCCACGACAGCGGCGTGTGCAACCAGGCAGGGCAAAGTTCGGCCAGGAAGATGGCTATCCCCAGACTAATCGGCAGGGCAAAAAGGATGGCGAATATCGAGGTCAACAGGGTGCCAAATAGGAACGGCCAGGCCTGGAAATTATTATTGACTGGATCCCAGTTGGGGTTGGCAGTCGGTGCCAGGAAGGACCAGCCAAATTTGACCCGGGCACCAGCGGATTGGACCCATAACATCCCGCCGATGGCAAGCATTAAGATGATAACGAGAATGGATATGATGATGATGACACCCTGCCAGGGTCTATCTCCGTGCTGGAAAACCCGCGATAGACTTCCGAGGCGGGAACGGGAAGACAATTTACTTTTTAGCATCGGTAGAGCCCTCAATTCTTGCCGCCAGTTCCTTTACACGTTCTCCAATCTGGTCGCGCACTTGGCGGAACGCCTCCATCGGCAACAATTTCGGATCGGGTAAATCCCAGTCTTCGTGGTGATCGGCCGGAATGAAGGGACATTCGTCCCCGCAGCCCATGGTAATGACATAATCGTATTTTACCTTATGAATATAATTCAATGACTTGGAAGTATGGCTGCCCAGGTCGTACCCCAGCTCGGCCATGGATGCGACCGCTTTCGGATCCACATGGCCGGACGGTCGGGAACCGGCGCTGAAGGCCTGGATCAAATCTTGCGCATATATATGCGCAAATGCCTCAGCCATCTGGCTGCGGCAGGAGTTCTCGATGCAGACAAAGAGAACACGGCTTTTTTCTGACATTGCATACTCTTCCCCGCAGGTGGAAGCCATTTCTGTCAAGGTGAGGTCCCGTCACATTAAGGGAAATCCCTTCACCTGCGATCAATTTCCAAGTCCGAGGGCCCTCCTGTAAACGGAGGGCCCTCGCTGGGACCAAACAGGTAATTATCTTATCGGGTATTATTTCAAGGGCTGACCGTTGCAGGTGACCTGGGCCAGTGTGGCGATGACTTTCGCACGAACGGCATCCGGCAGGACGGAGTATCCGAGGGTAGTGGCAGCCTTTTGGGCGGTCGGATCGGTCTGCGCCCACTTGATGAAGTCAACAATCGCCTGGGCTTTGGTGCAATCCTGCATCGAGGTGGTGTGCAAGATGAGGTAGGTATAGCCGGTGATCGGCCAGGAACCATCGCCACCGCCGTCAGGAATATACGCAATCATCTTGGGATTGTTATCAAAGATGGAGGCGTAATCAGCCATGTCGGCATTGATGCTGGCGCCATTAGCGTCGACTGTCGTACCAGCCTTGTTGATCATTTGGGAGTAGGTCATGCTATTGGAAATGGCGTAGGCAATTTCCACATAACCGATGGAATTGGGCGTGCTGAGGATGGCAGCCGCCACACCCGCATTGCCCTTGCCGCCCAAGTTGTTTTTACCAGGCCACTGGATGGACTGGGCAGCGCCGGCTGTCCAATCCGAGCTGAAGGCGGTCAGTGCATGCGTGAAGATATCGGTCGTACCGGAACCATCCGAACGGTGGACGGTGGTGATGGCGGCAGCCGGCAGGTAATCCTTCAGGCCGGGATTGAGGGCAATGATCTCGGGATCATTCCACATGGTCACCTTGGCATTATAGATATCCACCAGGAGCTGGCGGCCCAAAACGAGCTTGGGCAGGGTAATGGCGGTCGCGCCGGCCGCGGGGGTCGGGACGGGCTTGAAGGCAATATTGTAGGCCAAAACCTCTGCACCAGCCACCATCGGGTACATCTGCAGGTCCTTGCCATCGGTGTAATTCTGGTCGCTCAATGCCGAGTCGGAACCGGCGAAATCAACCGTATTGGCGACGATGGCAGTCTTGCCTGCACCGGAGCCAATGGGATTGTAGTTGATCACCACAGCGGGATTCACATACTGGTAGGCATAGGTCCACTGGGAGTAGAGCGGGGCCGGGAAAGTCGCGCCGGCCGCAGTGATCTGGATGGAACCAACCGGGAGCGGGGTGGCCGTGGCGGGAGCAGGGGTGGCAGTCACAACCTGAACCTGGTTGACGACCTGCGTTTGTACCTGCACGACCGTCTGGGGGGTGGGGGTGGCTGCCGAACTGCTCTTACACATTTCTTTTCTCCTTTTTTATTTGACTATGATATAAATTCCATATGCAAGGCTGGACAAAGAACCAACCAGCATGATAATGGTAACAATATTCAAAAACAGTTTTTCACCTTTTCTAGCAGTTTTCATGCCTAAATAATATCAAGCCGCCATTAATGCCTAAAAAACACTCGGTTAACATCTGGTTAATGTTATGTTTTGGAAACCGCGAGAACGGGCAGGTGAAAGAAGTGTTTTTTGGATTGTTCCTGCCATTGCCAGGAGGAGAGATCGGTGAGGACATGGTAAGCGGTTAAATCCAACTGCAAGGGCGTGACCGAGATAAAACCTTCCGCTAAAGCCCCGATATCCGTGCCAAGTTCTGGAACACCGGTGGGGGCGTCGCCGCCGATCCAATAATAGGGGCGGCCGCGCGGGTCAATGCACTCATCAAGGCGGTTGTGGTAAACACGCAACCCCTGACGGGTAAGACGGAATCCCTGAATCTGATCATCCGGCAGGAAGGGAACATTGACGTTCAGCAGGATCTTCGGAGGCAGGCCGTTCTCGAGCACGCGCTGGACGATCAGCCGGGCGGCAGAAGCAGCTGGACCAAAGTCAATTTCGCCGAGGTATCCTTCTGGCACTTCCAAGGAAACGGCAATGCCAGGCATGTCGGCAATCCTAGCCTCCATCGCGGCAGTGACGGTCCCTGAATAGGTCACATCATGGCCCAGGTTGGCCCCGAAATTGATCTCGGAGACCACCAGGTCAATGGGCTCTTTGAAATACCCAAGAGCAGCCAGGGCAACGCAATCTGACGGCGCACCGTCACTGGCATAGGCAACTGTCCCATCCTGGAGACGGGCTTCTCGCACACGCAAGGCGCGATCCAGCGTTTTTACATGCCCGCTACCCGACCAGTTGCGGTCTGGAGCCAGCACACTAATCTTTCCTAGATGGCGCATTTCCTTGACCAGGGCATACAATCCTGGTGCCGCGACGCCATCATCATTGGTGACTAAAATATGTTTTTCCATTTCTTCTTTCTCTAAACGTTTAGCGAGTGTCACCACGGTGTTTCTGAGCAATATCCACTCCAAAAACAACCAGGGTGGCTAAGACGAAGATCCAAAATAAAACAATTGGCAGCATACGTCCTCCAATAAAAAACCGGCGGTGCTTTCTTTCAAAGAAAGAATAACACGCCGGTTTTAATGACCCGCTAAAAGAGCGTTATGGTTTTGTTATGGGTTGGTTAACCGGGATGCAAGAAAAGATGTATCAAGAAAGTACACCAGCTCAGATTTCTTTCAACCAAGAGCGGACTTTTTCCTCAATCTGATCGCGTACCTGGCGGAATTTTACCAGTTTCTCTTCTTGACTGCCTTCAAACGCCGCCGGGTCTTCAAAGGACCAGTGTATGCGCTGGTTGACTCCTGGCCAGACGCGCGGGCAATTCTTTTCAGCGTCATCGCAAACGGTCACCAAATATTGAAAATGTTCCTTCCCGAGATATTCATCGATCCCCTTAGATCGATGTCCCGACATATCAAACCCGATTTCCTCCATAACGCGAACTGTCAGTGGGTTTATTTCTTTCGGCTCCAATCCTGCACTGAAAGGCTCGAATTCGCCCTCACCAAATTTTCGTAGAAATGCTTCCGCCATCTGGCTGCGTGCCGAATTACCTGTACATAGAAAAAGTACTTTGGTTGCCATTCTCGTTGCTCCTATAAAAGAATCGGTAGATTGAATCATCCACCTTATCTTATCAATTGTTTTTTAACGCCCCGTTAATAGAATATCATCTCTTTGTTAAGGTTTTGAGGATGCAATCGGTATCGTGAAATAGAACGTACTGCCCTGCCCTTCGGTACTCTCCGCCCAGATCCGGCCGCCGTGGGCCTCGACCAGATGGCGCGAGACGGACAGCCCCAGCCCGGTACCGCCACCCGAGCGGGCCCGGTCGGCCTTGTAGAAACGCTCAAATATGCGTTCCAGATCGTCGGCCGGGATGCCCTCCCCGGTATCGCGGACGCTAAAGCGGACGAACTCCGCTTCGGTTTGTGCCGCCAGGAGGACTTCACCGCCTGGGCGGGTGAATTTGACGGCGTTGTGAATCAGATTGACCAGCACCTGCTCCAGGCGCGGTGGATCCGCCTGGACTTCGGTCATATCCTGGACCGTGTCGAGGCGCAAGACCAACCCGGCGCGTTCAACCTGGGCGCGCATGCGTTCGGCTGCTGAGAGCAGCAAGGCGGCTGCTGGAACTGCTTTGAGCTCCAGAGGGACCTGTCCCGATTCGATGCGTGAAAGCTCCAGAAGTTCGGTAGCCATCTGGGTCAGGGCATCCACTTCGGTTTCGATTCGGCTGAGGAACCGAGAGGCGGCTTTGGGGTCCTCGAGGGCGCCATCACGCAAGGTTTCCGTGAGCGCCTTGAGGGAGGCCAGGGGGGTGCGCAATTCGTGGGAGATATTGGAGACAAAATCACGGCGGACGGTTTCCAGACGACGTACACGCGTCAGGTCCTGCACCAGCAGCAAGCTACCGCCAGCCTGACGGTCGGGAAGGACAACCAGTTGCAGGAAACGTCGTCGAGCAGGGAGTTCGACTGATTCCTCCCGCGTCTCACCGGTCTCCCGACTGCTCTGCCAAGCCTCAATCAACTGGGGCTGATGCAACACTTCCACCACCCTGCGTCCCACGGCTTTTTGAATATCGAAGAGTCTCTCAATAGCCGGGTTAGCGAACTGGACCTGCCCACCGGCATCTGCGATCAGAACACCATCAGTCATACGATCCAGGACGGCTGCCAACCTGACACGCTCAGCCTCGACCACGGAGGTGCGCACGCTCAGGGCCAGTGCCATCGTTTTGACGGAATGGGAAAAATCCTCCAGGCCTGGCAAATCAACCAGCAGTTCGCCGATCGGTTTTTGCCCA
>JBEKEB010000169.1:0-7968 GCA_050014055.1 Anaerolineales bacterium
CTTTGTGTTGGGAGCCCAGGTTGTCCGACAACTGCTTCATAATCAAGTCGCACAGTTCACGCACCGCCGCCCGCCCTCCGGAACGGGTCAGGACAAAGTCGGCCTGCCGGGTCACATCCGGCATGGCATCCGCCACTGCCACGGCCCAACCTACCAACGGGAAGCATGGCAGGTCATTTACATCGTTACCCAGAAAAACAGCTTCGTTTGCATTAACATTGCGTTCCTGAAGCAATTTACGCAATGCAGTTGCCTTATCCTTTTCCCCCTGGATCCAGGGGATGTTCATCTTACGGCAACGCGCCGCTACAACCGGATTGGTTTCCAAAGAAATCACGACCGTTTCCACCCCAGCCTGGCGAAGCTGGTTAATGCCGAGGCTGTCGCTCCGGTTGGCTGCCACCATCTCACGTCCATCCTGGTCCACCCAGACGCGGTTATCGGTCAGGACACCGTCAAAATCTAGCACCAGCAATCGAATGACTTCAGGCATGCGGCGAGGCGGTTTTCCCGGCCAGACCATCTTCGGTCGCTCAAGCAGGACCTTTTGTTCGGCACGGCGCCAATCTTCCACCGTATCCAGGTCGGCATCATAACTCGGGTCGAACAGGATTGGCAGAATTGTCCGTCCGCTCATCGAGTTCATTTCCAGGATGGTCGCCGGGCGAATGATGTCGATCAGGCCGGTGTGGGCATAGGCAACCGGTAAAATTTGACGCGGCGAGTTGTATGGCTCTTCAATCCCTGGGGCCGTCACCAAGGGACGGATGGGTTCATCCTCCCCTTCCATCAGCCACATCTTGAACGGGTTTTGATGGGCCGGTGTGATCCCGCGCACAGAGTCGGCCTCCGGGTGCGCCAGCAACAAGACAACCGAGCGATCCACCAGGTCCGGCGGGCGGATGGGTGTGGTCGGGCGCAGGTGTACGACTGCTTGGGGATGATAGTCCTCATGGTCAGCCAGCCACCGCAAGGCGTGCTGGAAGACCGGCAGGTCAGTCGTGCGATCCTGGGCCAGCTCCGCCGGGCGCAGGAAGGGTGTCTCCGCACCGCAATTACGCGCCACTTCGGATATCTCCTCATCATCCGTCGTCACGATCACGCGCGTGACTATCTTGGTTTGCAATCCCGCTGCAATACTGTAGGCAATCAGAGGCTGGCCCGCAAAGGCACGAATGTTTTTGCGTGGAATCCCTTTCGAACCGCCGCGCGCTGGGATCAGGGCTAAAATCTCGGGCTCGCTCATTTTTTCTCCTCGGGCCAGACCATATCCAGACTTTTCTTGACGACCACCCATTCACCACGTTCCCAGTCGGCCAGGGTATCCATATCCACCTCATAGTTGGCATCGATCATCAACGGAAGGATGGTCGTACCCGTCATCGAACCCTGCAGAATGGCTACCGGGCGGATGGCGTTGACGTGACCGGTCTGCAGGTATACCGCCGGCAACAGCTGGCGGGGGGTATTGTATGGCTCACTAATTCCCGGAACGGTCAACAGCGGAATCATGTGCCCGGTCTGTGGGTCAATCTTCCACATTTTGTAGGGATTCTGGCCCGGAGAGACCACGCTGCGAACGCATTCCACCTCCGCATGCTTATGCAGCAGGCGCACCGCCTGATCAACCAAGCCGCGTGGCCGCACCGGAGTGGTGGCGTGCAAATGCAGGACCACCTCCGGATGATAATTCTCATTCTCGGCCAGCCAGTGTAGGGCATGCTGAAAAACCGGCAGATCGGTCGTGCGATCGGCAGCCAGCTCCGCCGGGCGCAGGAAGGGCGTTTCAGCCCCAAATTGGCGAGCAACTTCGGCGATTTCCTGGTCGTCTGTAGATACGATCACGCGAATCGCGCTCTCGGCCTGGTTGGCCGCGGCGATGCTAAAGGCAATCAAAGGATACCCTGCAAATGGCCGGATGTTCTTGCGCGGAATTCCTTTCGAACCGCCGCGTGCCGGAATGATTGCCAGAATTTCAGACACGCTCATTTGAGCACCTTTGTGCATACAAACATGACTCTCGCCTTGGTAAAACCATAAGCCCATAGACGCCTGAAGCCAATCCGGTAGAGAAGACTGCTGAGGGCTATGGAGAATTCGAATGTGGGCAACCGCAACCAGAAACGATTAAGAGCGGGCGGATGGCGCAACAGGAAAACGGATGGTTCAAAGCCATTCTTCCTGTATAAGGTAAACCATTGTTTTATGGTGTATTCGTGTTCTCCAAAATCCCGGCGGGTGAAATGCTGGTCGAGCGGGATATTGTATTTTTTCTTCAGATGATCCGGGAACTCTGTGTTTAACTTGGTTTCCAACTGCTCCCGGGTAAACCGGTCAGACCAGGCCCGGTCGATTGCAATAATGACGCCGCCCGGGGCCAAAACGCGCTGGCACTCCTGGAGAGTTCGATCCAAGTCTTCAGAATGGTGAAACGAGTCGATATCCAGAATAATTCCAAGTGAACCATCTTCAATTTCAAGATGGTTGAAATCGCTTACCACTCTTTGTAGTTTTTCGATGTTTGCGTTGTACTTTTCAAAAACCAATGGCATGACTTTCTCAACAAAATGTTCGGAGAACTCAACCGCAAATACTTTTTCGACTTCATCAAACCCGGACAGAATACAGGCCCCAACACCCGTCCCGGAACCCATGTCAACCGCAAAACCCCCGGCCGGATGATGACCTTTTTTTAAGAAGGACAACGCCCCTCCGATTAATTGTTCAAATTGCTTGTAATCCCGCAATGCCTGACCGTGTACGCTCTCAAGCGTCTGGCCTTTTTCGACCTCACTCACTTCGACAGTCGCTCGGTTTTCCATGGCTTCACGCGCCATCGCGTGTGCCAGATCGGTCATTCCCCAAAAAAGCGGCGGGGCGAGTTCAGATTTCATCGATCGTTTTCCTCCAGGAGAGATAATAGGTACTTTCCGGTTCGTTCCCCGGCACTTCCATCGGTATACGTACATTCATCCAGGATAAACTTGCGGCGCTTCTCATTGTCTGCGTTCGGATCCGTGAGATAAAAATTGACGTATTGGCGCACTTCTTCCTGATTCACTGCCACCCGGCCCGCCCCTGACAGACGAAAACGTAAATGCGTGGGCCAATCACCGATGGCGGTTAGAGGGAGCGAATAAACTCCCGGCATATTCCAACCTCCCGGGGTATCGATGGTCACACTTATGATCGGGCGGTCGTGGATGGCGGTTTCCACCACCATGGTGGAATAGACCGTTAAAAACACATCCGCGTAAGCCATCATGGAGGCCTTTTCGGGCATATCCTCCCCGGAATAGTGACCCAACCCACCGCCCAATGAAACCGGTTCGACCAGATGGACATGCGGCATATTTTTGATGTATTCCCGCACCCGGTAGGCTTCCCCTTCGAAACGCGTACCCGGAAGAAAATGGTTTGGGTGCAGGCGGATAAGCAACTGGCTGGGCTGATCCAGCTTATCCTGGTTGACCAGCTCCGCTATGGCAGCGATATTGGGAAAGTTCGGATGAAAAGTTTCAAAACTACAGGCATAAGCCAACAATTTACGGTTCGGGTTCAGGCTATGTTGCCGGAAATACTCATCGCGCGGGATAAGCCACGAACGCAGGAAATAACCGTCATAGGATGGGATGCCGGAAATATTCACTCTTTTCGGATCCCAATCTGATCCGAGCACAAGTTCTTCTTTCTGTAATTCAGACCAGCAGGTAATGTAATCCACCGGTGCGCCGTTCAAGCTATAGGATGATGGATTGTCCCAGCCCACAATCGTCGCCACGGTCCGGACCCCGTGCGCAGCTGCCTCTCGCAGGAGATACCGATCCATGCGCCAGCCAGGGGTGCGGGCAACCACCAACTCCGGTTGGTATTTTTCGAATAAGTCTTTATAAATCCCCGGATTGTAATGCTGCTGGGCACGCACGACGAGCCGGCGCAAGATACGCGAGCGGCGCATCAGCCAGATCAGGATTCGCAGGAAAGGCAAGGCATACCGCCCGGCACCCGTGAAACCTTCAGCCAGAAGATGGTAATTACCTTCCATCGCCGTAACATTGATCCGTTTCGAGCCCCCCACCCACCGTAGCATCTGCAGTGAACGTTGAATAAATGGATCAACTGTTTGAAAATACCGCTCGCATTCAAGTAAGCGCAGCCCCTCGAATATGATCCCGGGGCGTTGGAACCGCTGCTCGATTGCCAGACGCGCTTCATCATCGGTGAATAGAACTACCTCGACACCGGTATTTAACAACGTCGAGATTACCTCACTTTGCAGAAAATAGATCAGGGAAAGACCGTGATCAGCGCTGATAAATATACGTTTGGCCATTTATTCTTTCAACCAGGCGCGACTTGGCATCAACTTCTCCAAGATCCGGCGACGCAACATTCCGATCTGGCGTTTCAAATGCACTTGCTTCTCTGCCCGGACATCCTGGGATCGCAAATAGGCAGTTTTTGGGTGTGCCAATAGCGTAATATATAGCGGCAGCACGTCTGATCTTGGTCGTCCGTGCCGTTCTATCTTGAGAACTTCGAAACCGGTTTTTTTTAGCGTCTGCAACAGCGTATGGGTGCTGTAAGAAACAAGGTGAGCCACCTCAAACGAATCGTGCGCATACAGGTTCGGCACTTCCAGCAGCAACCATCCCTGTGGATCCATCAGCGCTTCCCGTAAATGGGCAAGATAACCGACCGGGTCTGGTAAATGCTCAAGAACGTGGGCCATGCTGATCAAGTCAAAGTGCCCTGCCCCTGCACTTTCCAGTGCTTCCAAAGAAGCATATACTGCCAGCCCTTCCTTATTGGCGCGGGCACGGTGCGCCTCGCCCGGTTCGATCCCGACCGGCTGACAACGGTAGTTTTCTGCAAAACACTGCAACAGGATACCCATGGAACAACCGACATCCAAGTGATGGGATACTTTTCCCACAACTGGTTTCGAAAATGCCAAAAGCGATTCGGCCCGGGCATGTTGTGCGGCTGTGTTCCTGGAGGTTGGATCAATGCTGCCTTCGTTGAACAGCCGATATTCTTCCGCATAAAAGGACGCAGATTCAACCTCCGTCATGCGGGGTGACTGGAACACCAGCCCGCAATCCTGGCAAATGCGGTTCACAACCGCCATTCCATGGAAGGAACGGCTGTCGAACAAGCGGCTGTGTTCGCTTTTGCATAAAGGGCAATGGTGCACTGTTTCGCTCATGTTAATCCTTCGGCTGCACGCTGTTCGGAAATCACTTCACGCAGGGTTTCTGCCAGCCATTTTCCTGCGTATCCCCAGTTCAATTCTCGCTCATATCTTTCCCTGGTTTTACAACACAACCTATAATAGCCATCCGGGTTATGTACAAGCTCGATAATATTCTGCACATACACTTCAGCCGGGCTCCCTTTGGGTAACACGATGCCTGACTCGCCATCTTTTACAGTGGTAGCCAGACCTCCGACGTCATTTGTTATCGTGGGTGTGCCAAAAGCAGCCGCTTCACTGGGAACAATTCCAGCCGGTTCGAAAATGGCCGGGTGAATCAATAAATGCGCCTGACGATACAGGGCAATATATTTTTCAAGCTGGTCAGGATCACTTTTTTTGTACGGGCCGACGAAACGGACGTATTCTTCGGACGTTCCCTGGGCACCACAGATCGTTAATTCCGCACGGATTCCAGCCGTATTCAGCTTGTGAACAATATCGATCCCAACATCAATGCCTTTCCTGTGATAGTCGCGCCCGACCAGTAACAAACGCAGAGGATCGGCTAAATTCTTCCAGAACCGGATATCTACACTCTCTGGTATTACCTGGTCTGGCAAATAACTGGGGGAAGCGATAAAACGGATGTGCCCAGCCGGAACCTTATATACCTTTTCAAGGATATTCTTTGACCATTCACTGACAGTTATGACCCTGGCACAATGTCGCTGGGCCCGCTTCTCCTGCCACATGTTTACCCGGAGCGCCGGCCAACCCGAGCGCGGCCAGGCCATTTCTTCCCCATAGGCAGTGGAATCGATTCTATAAACACAAGGCGCTTTTCCGGTATAGAACACAAAAGGGAAATGCGCGATCGCAAACACCAGATCTGGCATCCAATCTCTAACGACCTTATTCGTGGCCTGAGAGGCATTCCATACCGTGGTCATATTAAACTTTATATAGCGCTTGCCAGTCCTTTGATATAGATTTGCCAACAGGCGTTCAGGCAGGTTTGGCGGAACAATCATATCTTTGATGATCTTCACATCAAAGCCATGCTTGCACATGGCTTGATAATAAAAATAATCCGTTCCACTTGCCAGGTCCATCACGGTAGGATCGTGATAAGCCACAAACAGGATCTTCATTACACTCCTGCCAAACCTATTCCACATTAATAAAATAGAGGCGGAATATTTGATTATTAAGCCAGAGCAGAAATTTACGAACGACCGGCAGCCATAAAAGCCGCCTGAGCAGGGATTTCTTTTTCGGGGCAAGAGTTGCCACCTGGCTGGATTCCGGAATACGGTTTCCCAGGTGCATGACGAGAGCCTTTTCGGTATTCAACCGGAGACAGCCCATGCCATTAAAGGCTACATCCAAGGCACGCTCACCGCGCATGGGTTGTTCCGAAGGAAAAGGGATGACCTTTTGAAGGAGTTCCCGGCGGGTCATAAACTGGAAATGGCTTGCACCGATATAGGCCACTTTACCCTGATATAACAGCCGGAAATCATGCATCTTTGGGTAATTTGTCCGTGCCTTCTCTTCAGAAACGCCGAGACTGCGTCCATGCTCCCATACAGTCTCCCAATCCAGGAATATTCCTTCTTCGAGCACGCCGGCTGCCTGCTGGCGCGCCCAATCAAACGTGGCGTCGGAGTATTTTTCAGAGCCCCGGTACGGGCGCGCCGTCACCATGCCAACATTGGGAAAAGCCTCAAAGAGCTCCAGGGAGGCTTGCAGCCAGCCCGGACGGTAAAGAATATCCCCATCGGAGAAAACCAAGTACTTTCCTTGCGCCGCGCCAAACATGAAATTCCAGGCCCCAATTTTGCCGATATTGGTGTCCGAGAAGATCAAATATTGGATCTTGCTCTGTTCGCTGGCCTCTTTCAAATACCCGCGTACTTCAGCGCAGGAGTGGTTATCGAAGACCATCACATCGTATGGATGGGCCTCCTCGCGTGTGGCATACAGGCTGTCAATCACCAGCTTGAGGACATCCAGGCTTTGCTCGTAATAACCGCTTAAGAATGGGATGCAATTCACCACCGTCACGGTGATCCCGGCGGGTTGAGCCACCTTTTCAACAAACCGGGCTGGATTATGTCCGACGCGCATGGGCTGGTCTCCTTGGTTTGATTGACAACGGACGCTGAATCTGCTGGAGCCGCAGGGAAATTTCCCAACCCCAGCCTTTCCGTTCATCGTTGATGAACATACGCTCCATCCGTCGCAGCAGGCGCACCACACGGAACTGCGGCTTACAGATACGTCCACCGGTCAGTTCGTGGTTGGTATCCAAAATATTGTAAACATGCTTCCGGCCGCCGGCCTTGGCCAGGTTTGATTTGGCAACTTCTGAACCATAGGGCGGCTTGTTACCGGGCAGGTGACTGTAATCGTGGTTCTGATGAACGACCATAACATCCCGGGAGGCATCGATTGCCATTCCAAAAGTCGTGCGGGCGTGATAAACCATCCAGTTATCCCAGGCTGGTCGCCCGATGGTGAAGTTCGGCACATCGTTATAGAGATGGTACGGGAAGACGAAATAGTCAATGCCCCATGGCGAATAGAACTTGCCGCGCTCCGCCACATCCTGTCGCAGCCGAGATTCCCAATCGCCGCTGAAATCCAGCAGCTCGGTCTGGTCCAGGTCCCAGCGCTGGCCCACCAGCAGGAAATCCTTCACCTGCTGGGAAACTTGTAAGGCTGCCTCCACCACGTCCTCCATCAAGATCATGTTGGCATTTGCG
>JBEKEB010000170.1:0-7895 GCA_050014055.1 Anaerolineales bacterium
TGACGCTCGTTCCCACACCAACCAGCCTGGCGACATTTACCCCCCAGGCTACCTGGTACCAGAAGCTCGACCCGTCCCTAGGCGTGCTGAAATATAAATATGCCAATGTGCTGAATGCCAATGCAAAGGTGTATGCCAGTTTCCAGGACGCCGTGGGGAAGACCGGCAACTACGGGCATTTGCCCAACTTCCCCTCCTATGTGGCCTATACCACCAGCCGGGCCGGCACGGATGGACAGACCCACTACCTGGTCAACTACGGCTGGATGGACGGGCAGGATCTGCAGTTGCTGACACCCTCAACATTCAGCGGCATCCTGCTGACCCGGGAGGTGACCTTCCGGTTTGGGTGGGTGCTGGCTGAGACACAGAGTGTCAACGCGGGTGGGACGCCGCTGCAGACGTACAAACGCTACCAGGTGGTGCATGAGGTTCCGGTGGACGTGCAAAAACCGGGCTTCATTGCCATCGGCGCGGACGAGTGGCTGCCGGAAAGTTCGGTCGCCCTGGTCAACCCGGCCGTCCCGGCGGAAGCTGGTCCGAACACCTGCCGCTTTATTTACACCAACCTGACCACCCAGACGCTGTCCGTCTATAACAACTGCAAACTGGTCTTCGCCACGCTGGTCTCTTCCGGCAAGAATTCCTGGACTTTCGAAGGCAGATTTGCAATTTTATATAAGGTGGAATACAGTTCCATCACGCCGCCGGCCACATCGACCAGCGATTATTACATCGAGGGGGTGCCGTATTTCATGACCTACGCCGGCAACTTTGGCTTTCACGCAGCTTACTGGCATGACAGCTTCGGTGCACCTGCTTCGCACGGCTGCATTAACCTGTCCCCGGCGGACGCGAAGTGGCTGTACGATTGGGCCGGGCTGGGGGAGCGCGTGATCATTAGCGCTGGGAAATAAGGCGATATGGGAAATGGGGGACTGCTCATGGATCTCGGCCACATGGCAGGCTTTCTTGGCGATTTATGCATGAATCCAATATTCACCTTGCTAAATAGCTTCAATGGTATACGGGGCAGTGCGGTGGAAGAATGTCATTCTTTCCTCCACATATATCTTAATAGATATGAATATTAGTAGTCTTAGTAGGGGGTGTGGATAAGTGGATAAACTTCCCAAGCCCCCACCAGTGACCGCTCCGGGGATTCCATGCCAATAGCTGGCCTATTTTGCAAAGCGAATTATCCACAGCCTGTGGTTAACTTTGGGAGAAAAACGGCGGCTTTCACGAGAGCCGCCTATTGTTTATTATCCATTTTTGCTTCGTCCAGATTTTGGAGGCTGGATAAACCCTCGCCCATATATGGGGGTCTGAAACCGAACAATTGAGCGACTTTTCCACAGTGCGGGAGGTTTATCCACAGTTTTCGGCCAGTTATCCACAGTTTGACAACCGGATACTCCAGGCAGCAGCACCATATATGGTTTTTTACAAACCCTGGCTGGCGGACAGTCTTTCCTGCAAGGCCTCGATACTATCCAGAAAATGATCCAGGTCTGCCAGACGCTCGCCGATGGAACCCTCGTCCAGCCCAAGCATTCCGCAGAGCGGGCGCCAACGCAAGTCCCCTCCGGCAGGGAGCACCGATACAGCCAGAGTCCAGGTAAGGAGCAAAGGCCACAGCACGGCCTGCGGAAATTCGCCTGCAAGGGTGGCGTGGAAGGCCAGTTTATAGTATCCCAGCCGGGGAGCGGCAATGCGTTTGTCGACGATCGGGCTGGTTGTTGCATCAAGGAAGTCTTTTTCCCAATCCGGTAAATAACCGGCCAGGGCGCTTCCATCGACCGAGGCTGCGCCGAGCAGGTTAAAAAGTCCGCCAGCCAATTCCGGTTGACCGGTGGCCAGGGCGCGGGCCGGGAATTGGAGCAGAAAACGCCTTTCGGCCAGCGGGTTGCCTGTCAGCGTGGCAACAGCATTGGCGGCCAGGGATATGGATTTCAGGTAATCCAGCACCAAAGCCGGACCGTGCTCCGGGCTGGTCTGCAGGCTAGTCTGCAGGCTGCTCCAGGTCTGACGGGCCGCCTGTGCCAACTGGTGCGAACGCGCCTGCAGGTTGGCCGGTTCGTTGTACCTGTCCCTTACCCCGGCCTGCACGAATTCGAAAAAGTGCCGGGAGACAAACAGCGGCAATGCGTCGTACAGTTCCGGCCCCAGCCAGGGGTGGATGCGCAGTTCTTTTGGTTTTTCGTAATTACTGCGCGGGTGGTGGAATATATCCAGGTGGATTTCAGGAGTCAGCGGGATAATCTCACGCCGGATTTTTGGTTCCCCGGGATGGACGAAGACGATGTCAACGTCGGTGGCATTGCCGATGAACGGGTCGCTGGTGCGCAGGGAGCCGGTCAGGTAGGCTGCCACCAGGTTGGGGTCCGAAAGGGCGGCCTTCTCGGCGGTTTCCTTGGCAATGCGGATCAGGGCTGCGCGGTTAATTTGCATGCATGACTCACTGGTCGAGCGGTAGTTCCGCCTGGTAAGGCGAGAGGTTCAGAGCTTCCCGAATGCGGTTCTCGATCAAATCGAGGTGCTTCGGGAAACGCACGAAATCGAGCGGGTTGGAGTCGATGGTCAACACGGGCGTGTCATCATAAGGCCTGGAAAAGAATTCTTCATAAGCCTGGTTGAGTTCATCGATGTAGCTGCGTTCTATATTGCGCTCATAGGAGCGGTCGCGCAAGGCGATGCGTTGCATCAGCACGTCCGTGTCAGCGCGCAAGTACACCAGCAAGTCGGGCAGGTTGATCTTTTCGGCCAGCGCTTGGTGGACGCGCTTGTACATTTCGAGTTCGTCGCCTTTCAGGTTGATGCGGGCGAACAGGCTGTCTTTGGCAAAGGTATAGTCGGAGAGCAGCGATTTGCCGGCGTCCAGGATGGTGTTGACCCCCCGACGCTGTTGCTGGTAGCGGCTGAGCAGGAAGAAAATCTGGGTCTGGAAGGCGTAGCGCGCACGGTCGCTGTAAAAATCAGACAGGAACGGGTTTTCCTCGAAGACTTCCAGCAGCAGGTCTGCTTCAAGGACTGGCTGGAGCAGGCGTGCCAGGGTGGTCTTGCCGACACCGATGACTCCTTCGATGGCGATATACATGGTCTCTCCCGCAAAGTAAAGTGTGGGTTAAGGATACCATAAAAAAGAAAGTGGAGAGAACAGGTAATAAGGGATCAGGGTGAACGTCGACCAATCGAAAAATCCTTGAATTTGCGAAGGAATGTCTGAACAGTGCAGATTTGTGCTTGACTTGCCTCGAGCGGAATTGTATAATCCACATATCCGCTGTGAGTAGTAAGCAGCCGGCATGTTGATAGAGAAGGAGGCCGTCGGTCGAGTAGCGCAGCACATCGAGACCAGGGCTGGAAGCCTCCCCAACAAACCCCTGCTGAAGTCGCACAGTTGCTTTGCTGAAGAAAGACAGGCTTCGCTGTCCATTAGAACAGCACGGGAACGCCCGTTAGAGCGCAGGCCGATGTTGGTCGGCCACAAAGTGCGTTTTTTACCTTTGTGCTTTTTTGAGGTGAAGAACGAATTGAGGTGGTACCGCGGCGCCCGCCGTCCTCAACAGGATGCGGGCATTTTTATTTTCCGTGAGGAGTCGCCATGATTGAATACCAGTTACCCAAAGCCTATGATTTTAAAACCACCGAGCCGCGCATCTATGCCATGTGGGAGAAGGGTGGTTATTTCAAGCCGTCCAACGACCCGAACAAGCCGGACTTCGACCCAACAAAAAAACCTTTCGTCATTTCGATTCCGCCCCCCAATGTCACAGGCGAGCTGCATCTAGGCCACGTCATGTTCGTGGCGATGGAAGACCTGATGATCCGCTACCAGCGCATGAAGGGCGTGCCGACCCTGTGGGTGCCCGGCACCGACCATGCCGGCATAGCGACCCAGCTGCAGGTGGAAAAAGACCTGTTGCGGACCGAGGAAGTGACGCGCGAAGAACTGGGCCGTGAGCAATTTGTGGAACGCGTCTGGTCCTGGAAAGTCAAGTATCACTGCATCATCACCGGCCAGATCCGCAAGATCGGGGCCTCCTGCGATTGGGAACGCGAGCGCTTTACACTGGACGAGGGCCTGTCGAAGGCGGTGCGCGAAGCCTTTGTGCGCCTGTACGAGAAAGGCCTGATCTACCGCGGCCCGCGCCTGATCAACTGGTCGCCGGGGCTAAAAACGGCCGTTTCGGATCTGGAGGTGGAGTATTCCGAGGAACCCGGGAAACTGTATTATTTCAAGTATGTGCTCAAGCCGGAGACCTCCGAGGTCTCCGAGACCTCAGAGGTCTATATCCCCGTCGCCACCACCCGACCGGAGACCATCCTGGGCGACACAGCCGTAGCCGTCCATCCGGAGGACGAACGCTACCGGAAATTCGTTGGCAGGAAAGTGCTGGTACCGATACTGGGTCGGGAAATACCGGTCATCGCCGACGATTACGTGACGCGCGAGTTCGGCACCGGGGCGCTCAAGATCACTCCCGGGCATGACCCCAACGACTACGAGATCGGCCAGCGGCACGGGCTGCCGGTCCTTTCGATGCTGGACAGCGAGGCGAAAGTGACCGCCATCGGTGGGCCATACACGGGCATGGACCGGTTCGAGTGTCGCAAAAAAATGTGGGCCGATATGCAGGCTGCCGGCCTGGTCATCAAGGAAGAACCATATACGCTCAATGTGCCGCGCTCGCAGCGCGGCGGCGAGATCATCGAACCGATGGTCTCGGAGCAGTGGTTCGTCAAGATTGCCCCGCTGGCCAGGGAAGCTGAAGCAGCCGTACGGGACGGGCGCATCCGCATCATCCCGGAGCATTTCGAGAAGGTCTATTACAACTGGATGGAAAACATCAAGGACTGGTGCATCAGCCGCCAATTGTGGTGGGGGCACCGCATCCCGGTCTGGTACTGCGGCGACTGCGGCAAACAGACCTGTACGCGGGAAGACCCTGCCCAATGCGCCCATTGCGGCTCGAAGAATATCCGCCAGGACCCGGACGTGCTGGACACCTGGTTTTCCTCCGGCCTGTGGCCTTTCTCCACGCTGGGCTGGCCGGAGCAGACGCCCGATTACAAGTACTTCTACCCCACCAGCATGATGGAGACCGGTTACGATATCCTGTTCTTCTGGGTGGCGCGCATGATCATGGATGGGCTGGAGTTCACCGGCCAGGTGCCATTCAGCACGGTCTATTTGCACGGGTTGGTGCGCAACGAGGACGGGCAGAAGATGTCCAAGAGCAAGGGCACCGGGATCGACCCGCTGCCGGTCATGGAAGAGTTCGGCACGGATGCCCTGCGCTTCACCCTGCTGGTGGGTTCCACCCCCGGCAACGACACCAACCTGAGCCTCAAGAAAGTGGAAGGCAACCGCAATTTCGCCAACAAGATCTGGAATGCCGGCCGGTTCGTGATATCGGCCATCAACTCCCTCACCCCAACCCGTCTGCCTGAGGGAGAAAGGCGAATGGATCAGGGCGGGTGGTCCCTGGCCGATTCCTGGATCTGGGCGCGCCTGTACGCGCTCGTGCGGGAGGTGGAGCGGCTTTTCCAGGCCTACCAGTACGGCGAAGCCGGACGGCAGATCTACGAGTTCTTCTGGAACGATTTCGCGGATTGGTATGTGGAAGTCGCCAAGCTTCAAATGATGAAGGAAGATTCCAGAGGGCAGACGGCCGGCACGCTGGTACAGGTTTTGGACATGTGCCTGCGGCTTTTGCATCCCTTCACACCGTTTGTGACCGAGGAATTATGGGGGCATCTCCGCCAGGCTGTGCTCCAAAGCCCGCTGGCTGCGCTTGCCGCAGACTGGCCGGAGGCGCTCATCGTGGCTGCCTGGCCGGAGGCGCATGGCGAGGAAGGCTGGGAAACCGGAAAAATGGCGGACTTTGCCCTCATTCAGGATACGATTCGCAGCATCCGCAACCTGCGGGCAGAGAAGAAAGTCAGCCCGGCCAAACGCATTCCGGCCACACTGGTCGGTGGAGCAATGACAAATTTAATCAAAGAGCAATCCGCCATGATTTCAACATTGGCCGGCCTGGATAATTCCCAATTCTCCGTGCTCGAATCCCTGGATGTCAAGCCGGAAAACAGCCTGGCCCTGGTAGCCGGCCCGGTGGAAATCTATATCCCGCTTTCCGGCATGCTTGACCTGCAGGAGCAGCGCAAGCGGCTGGAGAAGGAACTGGCCGATATCCAATTCCAGATCGACCGGTTGGAGAAACTGCTCGGTTCGGACTTTGCCAACAAAGCCCCGGCCCAGGTTGTCCAGAAGGAGCGCGAGAGGTTGGCGGCGTTCCAGGAAACCGCCGGGAAGCTGCGCTCGCAAATGGTAGATTAATGCATACAAGAGTGGCAGGCAATCGTTGCCACTCTTGTATGCATTGTTGTAAAGTTAATGAATCGCTGGAAGGATTTATGTCGGACAGGTTTCATTTTTTGAGAAAACCCTGAACAGGCCTTTGAATCGCCTTTTCACTTTTGGGTTCTCGGTATATACTTTGGTTGGGCATGATGTGCGGATTCGTTGATTCGCAGTAACGACCTCCCTGCACGAACCGCAGGACTGTCTCGTCGTTACTCCATGTTATGGAGAGGATTGAGCCATGAAAGTAAACGTCTTACAAGAGAGCCTGGCCCGTGGACTGAGCATTGTCTCGCGTGCCGTTTCGCCGCGCAGTACCCTGCCGGTGCTTTCCAACGTACTGGTGGCAAGCGACGAGGGTCGTTTGCGCCTATCGGCCACCAATTTGGAACTCGGAATCACCTGTTGGATCGGCGCCAAGATCGAGGAGGAAGGCTCAACCACCGTCCCGGCGCGCACCTTCGTGGACCTGGTGGGAACGTTGCCGCAGGAGCAGGTCAGCCTCAGCCTGGCAACTGCCACCCAGACCCTGAATGTGCGTTGTGGAGCCTCAAACACCGACATCAAGTGCATTGATGCACAGGAGTTCCCACCTTTGCCTGTTCCGGAGATGGAAGGGGCCATCCTGTTGAATGTGGCCGACTTCAAAGACATGATCTCACAAGTGATCTTTGCTGCCTCGGCGGATGAGGCCCGACCGGTATTGATGGGCGTGCTGGTATCAGTGGATAAAGACACCATCACCATGGCCGCCGCAGACGGTTTCCGGTTGTCGGTGCGCAAGGGCACACTTTCCCAGCCTGTGCCCCAGCCTTTGACGGCCATTATCCCGGCGCGTGCCCTGGGAGAACTTGCCCGGATTGCCTCCGATGGAAACGAGATCATCTCGATGGTCATGCCGAAAGGCCGTGGCCAGGTTATCTTCCGTATGAAGGAAGTGGAACTGGTCTCCCAATTGATTGACGGGACTTTCCCGGATTACCAGCAGATCATCCCGCGCTCCTATAAATCCCGCACCATCCTATCGACCCCGGCCCTGCTCAAAGCTTGCAAGCAGGCCGAGATCTTCGCCCGCGAAGGCTCGAACGTGGCCCGACTGGATATCAAGTCTGCCGGCGACCTGGAACCGGGGGCAGTGGAAATCTCCGCCCAGTCCGAAGAGACCGGCTCGAACGAGACGATTGTGGCAGCCACGATTGAAGGAGTGGGTCTGCTGATCGCCTTCAACGTCAAGTATATGCGTGAAGTGTTGGAAGTGGTCAAGTCGCCGAATGTGGCGCTGGAGACCTCTGCAGCCAACGCCCCAGGTGTTGTCCGCCCGGTGGGAGATGATAACTTCCTGCACGTGATCATGCCGATGCACCTGGGTTAGTGACTGTCTTGGGCAGGTCTCAGACCTGCCCTTTTTATGTGCGCCCAGCATGGGCGTTGGCTAGAAGGTGAAAGACCTTTATGGAGGCTGATTGCGCTAACCATTAGCCGAGAGCAAGGGCGTCACCGTGAGGTGGGGTCTGAAGGAAGCTGG
>JBEKEB010000171.1:0-7866 GCA_050014055.1 Anaerolineales bacterium
CTTCACCCGTTTTTGCGCAAATCGGCAACTCCTTCCTATGGCTTTATCGATAGTTGGATGATCTTTAACTGCCGATGTTTTATTGTTCAGTATACTTGAGCTAATCTAACATTGTCGAGCTACTTAGTAATCTAAATACGTATATAAATATCAAACGATCTGTTCAGAAGGGAGAGAAAAGCTAGGGAAGGATTGTGTCTGGTTGGCGTCTTCCTGATATTCATTTCTGTCTGGATCTATGAAAAGGTATCAGGCGGGAATAAAGGGAATATATATTCATCCCGAACTTCTTCTACAGCTTATACATCCTCCACCGTGACCAAATCAAAGATAGGCCATTGTCATTATTGTGGTGCAGAAGTCAAAGTGGATGAGTTGCCTGATTCTATTTTCAGAGATGCGTTTGAACAATTCGGAATATGTTTGAACTGCCAATGGGGAATATATATGCAGAATGGTGGGCATTTCTGAAATAGAATTACCGGATTAATTATATCCGAAAACAACTTGATCTTTTGACGATAGAACCGCAAAGAACCATCTGTCAATCCAACAGTTTTTCGATCAATAAGGAAGGCTCACAACCAGGTCAGCAGGTAATCGTCAACGCTAGAAACTTGAAGTGTCCGCTAGGTGTCGATTATTAGTAACAGGCGAATCCTATATTGCGTCAGCCACTTTAGCTTCGATTCTCGTTACTTCCGATAAATCAATAAAAGCTTCCACAACCTGTGGATCAAATAGCTTCCCGGATTGATCACGGATGTAATCCCGGGCTTTCTCCTCGGGCCATGCCTGGCGATAGGGGCGATCTGAAGTGAGAGCATCCCAAACATCCACAACCGTGAATATCCTTGCGGAAAAAGGGATATCCTCCTTTGCTAGACCCTCAGGGTACCCTGAACCATCCCACCGTTCATGATGGCTGTGCGGAATATCCAGCGCCATTTTGAGATACGGGATGTTCTCCAGTAATTTTTTAGCATGCAGGGGATGCATCTTCACGACTTTCCATTCATCCTCTGTTAGACCGCCCTTCTTGAGCAAAATCGCATCTGGCACAGCCATCTTGCCAATATCGTGGAGCAATGCCCCGCGGCGGATGTGATCCAGTTTCCGATCAGGAATTCCCAGCCGTTTTGCTAGGGCGATCGTCATTTCCACCACACGTTGACTATGCCCTTCAGTTTCACGATCATGGTATTCCAGAGCCTGCCCCCACCCGGCCAGTGTCAGATCATAAGTGTCCTTGAGGTTTTTCACTAATTTTTCCCAATTGTCCACAACAACCCAGAGAAGGAAACCGGCTGCAGGCAATAGAACAAGAATAACTTGGAGCTGGCTTTCGTTTGAGTATATGACAAAAGGATTGAGATACCCTCCACGAGCGAGGTAGTAGATAAAGACCACAGAACCTATTGATAGCAAGGTCGTAAAAAAAACCGATTTTTTACTGAACAGATACGAACCAAAGACGATAAATATTGGGTAGGTAATCAATCCAGCATCTTTCAGGCCTAAACCCGCGATCATGCTATAGGTGATAATTGCAAGTATCAGACCGGTAATGAAGAATGCCACCGGTTTATAGTATCCCTTCTTGTTGAAAGGTATACAAAGAATACTGATGATCCCAACAGTAAAAAGGAAAACATAGAGATTGGTCTTTCCCTGTATGTTTTGTATCCCTAGGATGATACAGGCGACAGACGTGACAAACAAGGCGATATGCAAGAACCTGGCTTTTTGGGTTTGCTCAATGCTTTCATATTCGGGTTGTTTGAAAAAATCGATCATCCTGTTTTTCATAATTTATCCTAAAAGGTGAACGATGAATAGGCTGCCCGACTAATAACGAGATTCCACGTCGAAATAAATTTGTCATCATTTTCGCCCAAACTGGGTGAAAATTTTGATGGAACTTTGTTAAGTTTAGCATGATTTTTGCCTTTCTGCATATATTTTCGCAATTAATTTCTTAAAACTGAATATTCTGAAATGTTTTTAATTTACAATTAAATAGAAAAACTGTCTGGTATTTTTAAGAAGAAAAGTTATGCCAGGCATTTTTCATACATAACTTAATGTGGATTTTTTTGCTGGGAGCTTCAAGACTACATATCTTGCCGATCTGATAATTTTCCCGTCAAGAAAAACATACTTTAAGCGGAATGTCTTGATTTGCTATCTGAATTCTGAAATACATAGAAAATCAAATTTGAACAGTAATAACAGATTGTATGAAAGCATCATCATTATTTAAATCTCGATTATAGAATTACCTCGCCCTTGATTGGCTGCCCCCTCAGACAGTCTGGGGCATTTCTGTATATCCACACACTCCTCTCTCCCATCAGGAGATGGTTTGGATACGATGTCCTTTTTCGTCATAGTAATTGGGGTGTATATCCGAATCTCGATGTGGCGTGATAAAAAAACACGACTCGTCTTGAGCCGTGTTTTTATTAAGAACTGGAATTACATAAATGTAGATTTCTGCGATTGGATTCCAGCCTTCTGGAAACTGATCGCCTAGGGAGTTGCTCCCGTCCAACTACCCAACCCGGAACAGAGATCAAATCCGGTCAGGCAGGGGGCACCATTATCGCCAAAGGTGATATCACGGAATGTGATGTTGTTGGCGTAAATATAAGCGGCATTGGTTACTGCGCCTGCATCGGCCGAGCGCCCCGCCCACATGGGGGTGCTCAGGCTGGTGCCGCCGACCTGCCACCAACCACTTTGCCCACTATACCTGGTGCTGTCGTATACGGCCGCGCCTGAATTGGGAGCCGCATCAAGGGAAACATCCGGGGTGGCGCGCATGCCAGCGCACGCTACCTGGGCATATCCACTGTAACTGGATTGCGCGGATGCGGCTGATTCATTGCCGCTGCAGCCGCCACCGCCATCTGTCCAGCCGGTCTCATTGGCGAGACTGCCATTCGTGTTGAAGGTCAGGAGGGTACCACCGACCGAAATGACATTCGGAGAGGCAGAAGGATATTCGGCGGGAAGACCGGAATCCCCGGCGGCAACGTAAAATACCACACCCGAGCGCACAAAATGCGAATCGTAGGCGGTCTCACCGGAGAACTCGCTGCCGCCCCAACTATTGCTGACGTAGTTGGCATGCGCCGAGGCATAGTCTTCCGCAGCCAACAGGTTGGTGAAGCTGGCGCTGCTGGCCTCAACCAGCAGGATTTTCGCTCCAGGGGCGATGGCATGTGCCCATTCGATATCCAGCGATATTTCAAGAGCCCAGCCCGAGTTGTTACTAGGGTACTTTGTCCCACCGGTCTGGTTCACTTTTTTGAAGCAACCATTAGCAGTCGTGCAGGCCGGCAGTCCGAATTGTGTACTGAATACACTCAGATCGTTTGCCGCGGTCGGATCATTATAAGCATCCACCAGCGCAATGGTTTTTCCCGCGCCGGCAGTCGCGCTGGTTGAAAAACCATACGCCGCCTTCATAATGGCCGGGGTCAGTCCGATCGGGGACGAACCGGCATTCGGCCTGGCCCAGGCGATGCAACGGACATTACCGCGTGCAGCCGGGCCCGGACAAACCGGCTTGGCGCCAACAGTGTTACCTGAATCGTGTGGGGGGGCGGCTGCCACTGTCCCGGTTAATGATAATGAACCCACCAGAGCAACGATTAAGAAAAGATAGAGTGAATTTTTAAATTTCATATTCTTCTCCTTTACCAGTAAATCGGACAATTTCAGTAATATTAATATCGTGAAATGTTGTCTGTTACATTAAAGGCTGGTTAGAAGACGATAAGATTCCCGATTATTGACCAGTCCACACGCCCACGCCCGTCGGTTTACCGTCTGGCGGGAAAAGGCTGTTCAAGGAAAGCATGGCTAGAAAAAGCCTCACGGCTGGTTGAGGGGGGCAACCAACCGTGAGGCGGAGCGGATTATACATGATTTTAGGAATAATGCAAGGCATGAAAATGCGGTTGCAACGTCATTCCAGGTGCGGTATGATTTACATTAAAGGAGCAGCCATGAATATTTTCGAGGCCAAAGAAGCCAAAATTAAAGCTTATCTCAAGTATCTTAATAAGAGTGGCGCCACCAACCGGAAAAATGCAGTTAAGATCATAGATGTGGAGAGGGCGCTCAAGATCGAGGACCGCTTATTTGACGAAATTACCAAATATCTGGTTGCGGAAGGGTCAATACAGCGCTCGGCCGGCCTTGTCCACATTACCAAGGCAGGGGTTGCCAAGCTCTAGAGCGCTTTGCTTTGATAAATCCTTTACGGCTTTCTGACTGATTAAAGAAATAAACCTTCCGAAGTTTTTTGAAAATGCCATGGTTCCATTTAAAAACCTTCCTGCCAGAATGCGCAGAACTGGTGGGACGAGGTTTTAAGTTGGAAAATCTTATTGATTTTGTGCTTCAAGGAGAAACCATTTGAAGTCTTCATTGAAGCTGGATGAACGGTTTAACCAGAACCGTGATAAAAAACGCCCCGGATGGGGCGTTGCTAATTTTCAGGCTTTTTTCCTGGCGCGCTGGTAGGGGATCAACAATAGAAATCCGATGGCAATGACCGCCTCACCCACCTGAACGCCGGCGGCCTGCCAGGGTCCGAAAAATGGGACACGCGGCCGAAGCTGGGTGCCAAAGCCGAATACGTCTGCCATGCCGGAAAAGACGGAGATGACATACCCGGTAGTAACCATGCGGATGCCGATGTCTGCCGGGATGGAGCGGTCGCCATTTCTCCAGAAGGCCATCAAACAAATATACCCACCTATGCAAACGGTGGCCAAACCCACCAGGAAAACAGATATTTGCACGAACCCGACCACCGGACTGCGATCCAGATCAAACAGGGACGGACGGGCCCCCACCAGGAAAACCAGCAGGCCAATCAATGTAATCGACAACCCAGCGCGAATGCGGAAGCGGGAGGGGAGGGTTGCAAGGGGCGTTGTTTTAGGGGAGACGGTAGTTTTTTGATTAATGTTCATGCCGGCAAATAAGTCCGCAGATGGCGCAGCCAATTCTCCCCAAAGATGGCCGTGACCTCTTCGTCATGATAACCATTCGCTTTCAGGATGGGGCCAAAGTCCTGCAGGTCAGCGATGGTGTCCATTCCAGCAGGTATGGCGCTCAGGCCAAACCCACCATCAAAGTCGCTTCCAATGCCGACGTGCCTGGCGTCCCCGGCCATTTGGCAAATGTGGTCCACGTGGGCAGCCAGGGTAACAAGGGTAATATCATCACGCTTATCCCCCATTTTCCAGCCGGATTTCAGGAATGCGCAAAAAGGCACAACACCGATGATGGCATCCCGCGCAATCAGCCCCTTGATGACATCTTCGGGAAGCAGCCGGTTGCCGTCGTAGCCAGGCAGGAGCGCGGCGGCGTTGGCGTGGCTGGCGATAATGGGCCCCTCGTATATATCCAGAGACTGCCGTGCCGATAATTCATCCATGTGGCTGATGTCGAGGGTGAACCCCATTTCGGCCATTGCTTCAAGCAAGGCGCGCCCGTCATCGGTCAAAGGGCCCGGTTCGCGGGTTCCACCACAAAAACGCGTGCCAGCCCAAGCCGGGCCGATCATCCGCAGGCCGGCTTGCCACCATTCATCCAATTCAGCTGGGTTGCGCACGCCCTCGGCTCCTTCCATCAATGGAACCAGACCAACCGGGTGAGTAGCGTGGCTGGGATCGTTCCAATGGGTCAGGACGTTTTCCAGGTCTGCACTGGTGGCGATGAATTGAAATTTGTCAGGGGCTTGATCTGCCAGTTTACGATAGGTGTCCAGCTGGGTGCTATAAAGGCGATGGGCCTGGTTAAAGTCGGCGTAGGCTTGTGTATCCCACTCGCCGATTCGACGGCGCAGGGGTGTGGCGAACAATGTACTGAAGATAATGGCCACTCGTCCGCGTTGATAATCGGGCCAGCCAAGCACGCTTTGATCGTTGTGCTCAATTGCTGGTGAGCCGGAGGCCGTTTCGATCTGGCGCGTTTCAACTGCGGAGCGGGTGTAATCCCGTCCCAAAGTCAGCATGTTATATGCAATATCTTCGTGAGCGTCAACAATCAAGGTAGGTAGCATGGGCAGATAAAAAACCCGGTCTCTGGAGAAACCGGGTTTCGGGATCACTCTTCGGGGGTTTCCCCGTTGGGGGGTTCTGCCTCAGGGGTAGGTTCTTCTGGTACGGGGACCACATCGGGCGCAGGTTCTTCTTGTGCGGGAACCACACCGGGTGCAGCCGCATCCCCGGCCATTTCCAGGTTCACCCCATCTAGACTGATCTGCTTTAAATCGAGGTCTTTGAATGCACCCGAATCCACTTTGCGCAGACTCAGGCCAATCCGGCGCTGGTCGGGATCAATCCGGATGACACGCAAGGTGACCACATCGCCTTCGTGCAGTCCGGCTTCCTTGGGATGCTCGATACGGTTTTCGCTGATCTCTGAGATATGGATGAGACCTTCCAGGTCACCTTCCAGACGGGCGAAGGCACCGAACTTGGTCAAACGCGTAATGACACCTTCGACGAGCTGGCCTACCTTGAATTTGTCCACCTTGCTTTGCCAGGGATCACTCTGCAAAGCGCGCATGGACAGGCCAATGCGTTTCTTTTCGCGGTCTATGTTGATGACTTTGAC
Source organism: Anaerolineales bacterium (assembly GCA_050014055.1). GTDB lineage: Bacteria > Chloroflexota > Anaerolineae > Anaerolineales > Villigracilaceae > UBA877. Next base: position 6,643 of record JBEKEB010000171.1, read on the forward strand.
CTTTACTTCCTGTCCCACTTCGAGCAACTCGGAGGGGTGTTGGACGCGGTCCCAGGAGATTTCAGAAAGGTGTACCAAGCCGTCTGCACCGTTTACATTGACGAACGCACCAAAATCGGCCAGGCTGGTAACCTTGCCGGTATAGGTTTCGCCTTCTTTCAATGACTCTATGACCCGCTCCTTGATGGACTGGCGTGTCTCGCTGGAAGCTGCCCGTTCGGAAAGGATCAGGCGGCGGCGTTTGCGGTCCACTTCAATAACGCGAACACTGATCGGTTCACCGATCATTTTGGCATAACGCTGGTCAGGTGTATCACCTGTGACTCCCATGCGACGGGAAATGCTCAGTTGTGAGGCCGGGATGAATCCGCGCAATCCATAAACAGGGACGATGATGCCGCCCTTGTTGAATCCATCCACTTTGCCTTCGTACGTCCCGCTATCTTCGAGCATCTTCTCGACTTCAGCCCAGCCTTTTTGCTCCTGGGCGCGCGTGTACGAAAGCACCACATTGCCATTATCATCTTCGGCATTCAGAACGTAGACCAGGATTTCCTGGCCCATTTGAAGAGCGGCGCGTTCATCAACCGGAATGGATTCCAATTCCCGGCCGGTAATCACACCTTCCGATTTCGCACCAACGCTGACCAATATTTGGGTCGGGCTGATGCTGGCTACTACGCCAGTACGGATTTCCCCAGGTTGGGGAAAATCCAAAGTCATCCCTTCCTGATTCAGGAGGGTTTCCATGTTGACATTGTTATTATTGTGTTCGGCGGGCTGATTACTCTCGGGCGCAGCCCCCTGCCCGAGCAGGGAATCGTTTTGATCCATAGATGGGAAACTCCGACGGATAAGATAAGGGGGATTATACAGGCGATTGGGTAAGTTGACAACCCTTACAATATTCGGGATTTTGTAGCAGTGTTAGCATAAAGAACCTTTTGAGTGCGTTCGGTAGTACACTCCCGTCCGGTCAGTCGAACGGGAACGCTGCCCTGAGCGTACGGCGTTGGGGCGCAACCGGCCTACCCTATGGGACATTTCATCCAGCCCGCAGCAGTGTTTGGTTGCCCCGGTCGCATCCGCTAACCTGAGATGGTCTGCATAGACGAACTCGTTTGTGTGTGTGAAGCGCCGCCCCAGAAAAGAACGCACTCAAAGGTAATTCCTCACAAAGGAGTTCTTGATGCCAGAACAACCCCTCATTCAGCGCTGGATCGG
>JBEKEB010000172.1:0-7776 GCA_050014055.1 Anaerolineales bacterium
ATGGTGAAAGTCAGATAGAACCATATCCAAAAATCAGGCGCTTTCGTAGCTGCTGTCAGCCCCATCCAGAGTCCATTCCATCCCGCCAGCCTGACAAATTCCCATAGCGGTAGCAAATGGTAACGATAAATAGCAACATATGCTACGAAAAGGCTGCCTGTCACCAATGGTGCCGCCCCAATCAGTGCATCCCGGATAAAACCACCCGAGGCGGTTTCAACATAACCCAAGCGTAGTTTCCCGTTCGGTTGGGCTTGCGGAACAAGCGAGAACTTCCCGGTCTGTACTCCCAGCAACTTCGCCATCAGGAAATGGCTGAGCTCATGCAGGAAAACACCGGGCAGGAAGATCAGGGCAAAGATTGCCTCGGTCAGGCCGATCCGGCGGGTCAGAATTAAAAAAAAGGCCTGAATTTCGTGGTGCAGGGAACGCTGCAATACCACCAGCAGCACCGCCGCTGCCAGAAGCCAAAGCAATCCGTCAAAAGAGGAAAGATAATTCATGGAAGCAGAGGTGCATCAGCGAAGGACAACCGGGTTCGGTGACGGTCGTCCGTCGCTTATATTTTGTAGTGCTGGACGTATTTACAGAAATATTAATCCGTTCCAGAGACCTATCTGGATGCTGCTCGGTCATCCGCTCCATCCGCATTTCTCCGCCTTCGAGTTAACCTACAGTCTGCAATTTATTTCACTGCTGCTTGCGTAATTTTAACAAACTCTTCCAACTTAAGGCTGGCGCCGCCTACCAGAGCACCGTCGATATCTGGTTGGCTGAAAAATTCGGCCGCGTTGGCGGCAGTTACAGAACCGCCATAAAGAACGCGAATAGCCTGGGCGGTCGTTTCATCGTACATTTCCGCCAGCGGCTTGCGGATATGCTCGCGTACCACTGCATTGGCGTCCACCCCGTTGGAAGCGCGCCCCGTCCCGATGGCCCAGACCGGTTCATAAGCGATAATGATCTTCGCGGCAAACTCCGTCTCCAGCCCTTTGAGCCCGACGCGGATTTGGCGGGAAACCACTTCTGCCGTCTGGCCTGATTCGTACTCTGCCAGCGTTTCGCCGACACAAACGATCGGGACCAGGCCGGCAGTCTTTGCGGCTGCTGTCTTCTTATTTACCGTCTCATCCGTTTCTCCGAAATAGGTCCGGCGCTCAGAATGGCCAATGATGACATACTGGCAGAACTCGGCCACCATCCCGGCTGCTACTTCACCGGTGTATGCGCCTTTGGCCTCCCAATGGATATTTTGGGCGCCCAGGCCAATATCGGTGCCTTGCAAGAGCGCCGCAACCGGCACCAGGCACATAAAGGGCGGGCAAAGCACTTTCTCCACACCCTTGACTGCACGCAGCAAGGGTGCCATCTCGGCGACCAACGCGCGTGCTTCTGCAACATTCTTATTCATCTTCCAGTTTCCAGCTACAAATGGTGTACGCATTATGGTAATGTCCCTTCAATGGATTTGGCTTCCGTGAGCATCCATTCGGTCGCGGCGGGATTGTTCTCTAAATCTTTTAATGCCTGACGTGCCCGGGTGGTGTCGCCCACTTTGGCAGAATATTCAACCTGGAGCAGCTGGCCTTCGGGAAAATTCGGTTTTTTGAGGTTTAGCTGATCCAATATTTTTTGTCCGTTCAGTTGGTCCCCAAAATAGAATTCATAACGAGACTTGGCAATGGTCGCCATCGAAACGTCGATGGCGGATAATCTTAATATAGGGAGATAAATCAGGGCTACCCTGTTTCGGTACGCCTTGTAAACAGCTTCTTGGAGCTGATCTTGCAGGTCGTTTGGGAGCGGACCGGTCTTTAGATGCATTTCGGCTGCATCCAGATCCAGGCGGGCGGCGAACAACCAGGCATTCTTATCCGCAAACTGGCGTCCGAAATCCCAATCCGTCGTTTCATCCGCCTTTCCGGAATTTTCTAGATTGGTGATCGCCTCATGGGCCGCCTCCGGCATATTGGCATCCACATACGCCATCGCCAACGCCAGATAGCCCTGCGGGTCCTCCGGATTGGCAGCCATATACTGTTTTGCCATGCTAATTTCACTCACTGTACCGGTTGTTTGGGTTGTGACGAACGTTTGGGTGACAGTGGGGATCAAGGAGGAAATGGAACTGACTTGCTTGTGGATAGACCTAATAGCGAACAGGGTTACCAGGACGCCAATGATCAGAATGATCGCGACCGCCAGCCACAGCCATCCAAGTTTGGCCTTGGGTTTCACTGTCTGGGTCTGGACCTGCCCGTTGGACTCTTGGGGCTGGACGACCGGCTGGGGGGCCTCCCTTGCCTGGACAGTTGCCGAGGGGAGGGTTGCGCCCGAGACTGCCGAATTTACCTCTGGGATGGGGACGGGAATCATCGTCGGGGCTTCTTTCGGGGTTATCGACAAGTCGGACGTGTCCGAGGTCGCTTCCGCCTGAGTCGGTTGTGTGGCCATCGTTTCAGACAGTTGCGGGTTGCCCTCCTTCCAGGCAATCTGAAAGGCATCCACCATGGCATGGACATCCTTATAGCGGTCGCGACGATCCTTTGCAAGTGCTTTTAATAGGACTCGTTCTACAGCTTCGGAGACATTCGGATTCACATGCCGGGGCATGGGCAATGGTGAAAAAATATGATCGTGAATGACCGAAAAGGGTGTGTCGGCGCTGAAGGGAACTTTCCCTACGGTTAACTCGTAGAGCATCACGCCGAAGGAATAGATGTCAGTACCTTCGTCTAAATCTTTCTTTCCCAGGGCCTGCTCAGGGGAAATGTACTGGGGAGTGCCCAGGATCATGTCGGAAGTCAGGGTGGATTCACCCGACTGGGCGATGCGCGCCAAACCAAAATCAGAAAGATAGATCTGGCCATCCGTCGCCATCAACACATTAGATGGTTTGATGTCCCGGTGGAGGATCCCTCGTTTATGGGCGTAGGCAAGGGCAGTCCCGACCGAGTCCACAACCCGGGCTACTTCTTCCTTCGAGATCGGTCCGCGCGACAATGTTGCCTTGAGCGTCTCTCCCTCGATGAATTTCATCACCAGATAGGGGCGGCCTTCGTGTTCGGTATAATCGTAAATGGGGACAATGTTGGGATGTTCGAGTTTTGCGACCAGACGAGCTTCCCGCTGGAAACGGGTCAAGAAGCTGGGGTCTTCGAGAAAAGCTGGATGAAGGAATTTAATGGCAACATATCGGTCCAAAGCGGCATGGTAGGCCTTGAAAACCGTGGCCATCCCACCCTGACCAAGCTGTCCGATGATCCGGTACGGTCCAACCATCTCTCCGACGGTGAACGACATTACCCGCTTTCCTCTCGCAATGATGTGGTACGGAAAAAGGACGAACGCTCGGGTTGCTGCGTTCGTCCTTTGGGTCCATCTTTATTTGTTCATTAACGCTGCCACGCCCGGCAATTCCTTGCCTTCCAGGAACTCCAGCGACGCGCCGCCGCCGGTCGAGACGTGTGTCATTTGTTTGGCAACGCCGGCTTTTTTCACCGCGCTGGCGCTGTCACCCCCACCGATGACCGTGATTGCACCGGATTCGGCCAGCAATTTTGCCAGGGCAAAAGTGCCCTCGGCAAACTTGGGCATTTCGAAAACCCCCACTGGGCCATTCCACACGATTAATTTCGCGCCCTTCAGGGTCTCTTTATAAAGTTCCAGAGTCTTGGGGCCTACATCCATCATGCGCCACCCGGCTGGGATCTTGTCCACGTCCACAATTTTGCTGTTGGCCTCGGCATCGAACTTGTCGGCGATTACAGCATCTACAGGCAGGACAATTCCCTTCCCGGATTTCGCCAGGATGGCTTTCGCAGTATCGATCGAGCCGGCTTCCACCAGGCTGTCCTGCATATTCAGGCCTTTGGCTGCCAGGAAGGTATTCGCCATGCCGCCGCCGATGATGAGCTTGTCGCACTTGGAAAGTAGGGTTTCGACGACCAGGATTTTGTCGCTGATCTTTGCGCCGCCCAATATGGCAACATAAGGGTGTTCTGGGTTGGCGATTGCGCGCCCAAGATATTCAAGTTCCTGTTCCATCAGAAAACCGGAAACAGCCGGCAGGAAATGCGCCACGCCCTCGGTGGAAGAATGCGCACGATGGGCGGAACCAAAAGCATCGTTGACGAATACGTCGCCAAGCGCAGCCAACTTCCTGGCAAATTCCATGTCGTTCTTTTCTTCTTCGGGATGGAAACGGGTATTTTCCAGCATGATAACCTCGCCCGGCTTGATGGCTTTGGCCATCGCTTCAACTTCCGGGCCAACGCAATCCGGTGCCATCTTGACCGGGATCCCAAGAAATCCAGCCAGCACTTCCGCTGCGGCTTTCAGGCTGAATTCGGGATCGAATCCGCCTTTCGGACGGCCGAGGTGGCTCATCAACAGTAGGGATGCACCTTGTTCAAGCACATATTTTATTGTTGGAAGTGCGGCCTTGATCCGTTTGTCGTCGGTGACTTTTCCGTCCGCCATCGGTACGTTGAAATCTACCCGCATCAGGACTCGTTTTCCCTTTAGATCGATATCGCGTACTGTCTTTTTATTCATGTTTAACCTCCAGGTCAAATATCAATAGTCTCATAGCCTTTCGACTATGAGACTATTGATCTATTTGTTTTTTTCCTACAGACTTTTCGCCATTAGTGCAGCCAGGTCGGCCGTACGGACCGAATAACCCCATTCGTTATCGTACCAGGCCACCACCTTGACGAAGTTGGTGGCTTCCTTGCCAAGCACCGAAGTAAAGGGCAGGTCGATGGAGGAACTGTACGGGTTACCCTTGAAGTCCATGCTCACCAAAGGCTCGTCCACGGCCTCAAGGATACCCTTGAATCGAGGCTGCATGGCAGCATCGCGGAAGGCCTGGCGCAGCTCGTCGGTTGTGGTTGACTTCTCGAGTTCGGCCGTGAAATCCACTACGGAGACGGTCGGGGTCGGGACGCGCAGGGAATAGCCGTCGAACTTCCCCTTCAGCTCCGGGATGACCAGAGCGATGGCCTTGGCAGCGCCAGTGGTGGTTGGGATGATGTTCAACCCGGCAGAGCGGGCGCGGCGCAGATCCGAATGCGGCATATCCAGGACCTTCTGGTCGTTGGTGTAAGAGTGAATGGTGGTCATGAATGCGCGCTTGATAACGTACTTATCATGTACGACTTTCGCAGCCGGGGCCAGGCAGTTCGTAGTGCAGGATGCGTTCGACACCACGTGGTGCTTCTTCGGGTCATACTTGTCTTCGTTGACGCCCAACACTACGGTCAAGTCTTCGCCTTCCGCCGGAGCGGAAATGATGACCTTTTTGGCGCCGCCGGAAGTGATGTGGTTGACTGCACCCTTGACCGTCTTGCCCTTTTTGTTGACACCATCTTCCTTGATGGTGAAGAGGCCGGTGGACTCGATCACGATGTCAATCCCCAGGTCTTTCCACGGGATGGCGGAAGGGTCGGTCTCTTTAAAAACCTTGACTTTCTTGCCATCGATCAAAAGACCTTCCTCGTGGACTTCGACGGTTCCATCGTAGCGGCCATAGGTCGAATCGTACTTTAGCAGGTGGGCCATGGTCTTCATGTCGCCGATATCATTAAAGGCGACCACTTCCAGCTCTTCAGGGTAATAATCCCGAATTGCTTTCAAAACCTGACGGCCGATCCGGCCAAAACCATTGATACCAACACGCGTTGCCATAAAATACCTCCTTACGGTTTTAGAGTGATCCAACGCAGGTGCGTTGCATTTCCCATACCATCAATGCTCGGGGAGACCCCATTCCCCAGACCAAATAGCTTTTATATATTTTCCTTCGTGAGCGGTCCGGTGCGTTCATTATACAAGGCCATCAACGTTTGAGCGAGTTTGGTGGCATCATGTCGTCCAAGATTATCGTGATCAACCAGTTCGGTTAAGTAAACGCGTGGATCGCGCTCCTCGCTGTCGTCCACCCGGACCCACTGAATCTGTCCTTCAAATTTCCCATCATAACACGAATTGCAGACAATGACATCTACAAGGTTGAATCCGATCAAATCTTCCAATGCATGGATGTGTTCACTGGAAGCATATTTATCCGTTTCGCCGGGTTGCGAGGCAATATTGGTCACGAACATCTTAACCGCCCGGCTGGAATGGATTGCCTCCAACAAATCACGGACAAGTATATTGGGTAAAATACTGGTATACAGGCTTCCAGGCCCGATGATGATCATGTCTGCAGCCAGGACAGCCTGGATTGCCGGCGGGTATGCTGAGGCGTCGTTGGGTTCCAACCAGACCCGCCGAACCCGTCCGGCCGCCTTGGGAATCTGGCTCTCCCCTTCCACCCTGACCTCGGTCTCGCTTTGTGGCAGCCGTACATCCGCCACCAGTCTTACATTGTGCAGTGTGGCTGGTAATACCTGCCCGTGGACGGAGAGCGCCCGGCCCGATTCGGAAACCGCATTCTCGAAACTGCCGGTTAGATCGGCCAATGCTGAAATGAACAGGTTGCCAAAGGAATGGCCGCCCAATCCGGACTCACCGCCAAACCGGTATTGGAATAATTGAGTTAACAGGGCTTCATCGTCGGAGAGCGCCGCCAGGCAGTTGCGGATATCCCCCGGCGGCAGGATGCCCAGATCTCGCCGGATTTCGCCGGAAGACCCGCCATCGTCTGCCACGGAAACGATCGCTGTCAGGTTATGGGTATGCTCTTTGAGGCCGCGCAGCACCGTTGCGATCCCATGCCCGCCGCCGATGACGACCACGCGCGGGCCTCGTTCCCGCCGGCGGTAATCGGATACCTGATCCACCAGCTGCTGTCCGGGCTGGCGGAAAGGCTGCAGCAGGGCCCGGTTCAAGCCCCAACTTCCTAATATGATCAGACCCAGCCCCAGGCCCCCAAAAACAAGCATCCGCAAATCCCGGGTTAAAAATTGCAGCGAAATAAAGGTAATAGCCGGCAGCCACCAGGTTTCCGGCGCTTCGCGATAAACATCCAGCAGGAATAGAGCCAGCCCCACGCCACCCAGGGTTGTCCCGGCCAGCAGGATCAGAAACCAGCGCTTAACGCCCAAACCGGGAACGAACCAGCGCAATAGCGATTTTGCCCGCCTGCGCACAGACAACCACCAGATTTCACTCCGTATTGACATCACAGGGATAATAGCAGCCTTAAGTAGAATAGTCAACTGTCTATATCGGAATCAAGATTTAATTCTACAAAACCCAAACTAGAGGTAGACGACGTCCACCCGCACCGGGCGCCAACCTGCCTGCCCGCTGCTCCGGAGGTCCTGTCCTGCCTGTCCTGGTTGTTTTTCCAGGGAGCCTGTCGAAGGGCTGCTGGCTCCCCAACCCGCTACCGGCCCGAGGACAGGTAGCGTAAAGGTACATCTGGCAGCTCCAAGCTGGCGTGCGCATCCGAGAGCAACCGGACTCCGCCTGTCTCCCGGATGGAACCGGCCGTAATTTCGAGTTGATCGAGCAATGGATTGGTCATGCTGGTTTCCTCTTGCAAAGCAGGAATGGGTGCTTTCGAATATACCAAATTGAGTTAAGAATAGTACTTTCAGTAGCGCAAACCCCGTTTTTTGGTAGTGGGCGCGAGGGGGATTACAAAACAACCAGAAACAAAAACGGATATCCCCCCACTGCTGGACAGGCTCATGGGCCACGACCCCTGCTTGTCTTATCGGGGAGGAATTAAGCGGGAGGAGCTAGTTGGTCATAGGAGTGGTCGGATGATAATGTTGCACAGTGGGAGATGTACTGATTGACCAGGCGGTTCATGGTTGC
>JBEKEB010000173.1:0-7761 GCA_050014055.1 Anaerolineales bacterium
TGTTGGGTGTTTATGTCGGTGAATTAACCGCCGAACCGCGTATCATCCGCAAGCGTTTTACCGCATCGCTCAAGACCCGCAAGACCCCGCCTCCACCGCCTGCGCGTCTCTCCATCCCTGCCACCATACCCCTGGCTCCCATGATGGGTGACCTGCGCTTTGGTGTATTGGATATATTGTTGGATGAACCGCAGCGTCTGCACACGCTTGATTCAGGAGAAGAACGCCAGGATATTGAATGATGGAACACTCCCACGAGCCGAAACCCATGCGGTTGTCGCGCATCCAGTTGGCCCAGATGATGCAGCCTGAACACGCCAACAGCCAGGGCAATGTGCATGGAGGCTGGATTATGAAATTGGTGGATGAAGCCGGCGCGCTGGCCTCCACCCGCCACGCCGCCCACCGTACGGTCACCGTGGCAATTGACCAGATGGTTTTCAAGCAACCCATCCATATCGGAGACTTGGTGCTTTTCAATGCCGAGGTAACCTACGCAGGAAACTCCTCAATGGAGGTCGAGGTGGATGTAATCGCCGAGAACCCCATTTCAGGGCAGCAGAGCCACACCAATGCCGCTTTTCTGGTCTACGTGGCAATAGATGAGAATGGCAAACCGACCCGCATTCCACCTTTGGTGGCAGAAACTCCGGCAGAGTTGGCCCGCATGGATGCCGCCAGGGAGCGCCAGCAGCGACGCCTGGCCCAAAAGGGTAAACAATAATCAACTATTTTTCTCTGCGCTCTCAGCATTTTCTGTAGTGAACGCTTTTTTACAAAAGATTAACTATTATTCCTTCGTGCTCTTTTGTGTCTTTGGTGATGAAAGTTTTTTATTTTTGCCCTTTTTCAAGTCATCAACTCTTCTATAGCTGATGGAACATGCTATGACTTTACCCGATATTCCTCCCGAAGAAACTGAACCCAAGGAACGCGTTGCCCACCCCTTCCGCACTTTGCATGAACTGGTCGACTACGTTTCGGGAAAAAACCTTCCGACCAACACAGCGGAGGAAGTTGGGCTGGCTGAGGCGCTGCCCTTCCCCTTCCTGGCTATCGTTGGCCAGAAGGAGATGAAATTGGCGCTCTTGCTCGGGCTGATCAATCCATCCGTTGGTGGCATCCTGCTGGTCGGCCCGCGCGGTACCGCCAAGACCACCGCCGTCCGCTCTTTGCTGGACATCCTCCCCAAGGTGGAACGCTCTCTCTGCTATTATGGCTGCCTGCCCGAAGAAATCGAGTCCGGCGGGATTGACGCGGTCTGTCCGGATTGCGCTAAAAAATACGCCGAAGGCCAGCCGTTGGTTGCCCCCGACCGGGTTCGTCTGGTCGAGCTGCCGCTCAACTCGCGGCTGGAGGATGTTGTCGGCGGAATCGACGAACGCGCTGCTGTGCACGAACGTCTGCGCGTTAGGCGCGGCATCCTGGCTCAGGCTGACCGCAACCTGCTCTACATTGACGAGATTAACCTGCTCTCGGATGACATTGTCGACGCCATCCTGGACGCGGCCGCCCAGGGCAGTTACACCGTTCGGCGCGGTCCCGTCTCCGCCACCTACCGGGCCCGTTTCGTGCTGATCGGCTCGATGAACCCCGAGGAAGGCCGCCTGCGCCCGCAGATCCTGGACCGATTCGGTCTGCGTGTTATTGTGCGCGGCCTGGAGGATCCTGCCGAACGGCTGGAGGCCTACCGGCGTGTTCAGGCGTACCTGGCCAATTCACGCCTTATGGCTTCCGCGTATGGGGACGAGATGGTGGCTGCCGCTGAAGAGATCCAAATGGCGCGCGAGATCTTGCCAAAAGTAAGTCTGCCAGACCGGGTTGCCCGGCCAGCCATTAAGCTGGTGCAGAAACTGGGCATAGACAGCCTGCGCGCCGAGATCACCTGGTTCGAAGCCGCCCGGGCCTACGCCGCCGCGGATGGCCGCAACAAGGTCACTCCGGAAGATTTACAGGCCGTCGCCCCCATGGCCTTGCGTCTGCGCCGCTCGCAGTTTATGGCTGAATATTTCAGCAGCCAGGCCGGCGAAGAAGAAGAAATGCAGGGGCTGTTGGATGCCTTGGAGAAGAAATCTGCAACAGGCAAGAACCAAATCTGACTTCAGAAAAAATCATTCACAACTTGACAAAGGGTGAAAATGGACTCAATCGCCATCGAAGCCAATTCGCTTAATAAAACTTTCAAAACAAAGGTGGGACTTTGGAAAACGAAGTCAAAGTCTACCGTGGCAGTTGAAGATATTTCATTCGAGGTAAAGCGCGGCGAGTTGTTCGGCCTGCTCGGTCCAAACGGCGCCGGTAAGACTACCACCGTCAAAATGCTTACTACTTTGCTACTGCCCACTCATGGAACCGCCCGGATCCTGGGTCTGGACGTAGTAAGGCACACTGCGGAAGTACGTAAACACATCGGCTTTGCCTTCAGCGGCAGCCGTGGGCTTTATAACCGCCTGACCGCCATCCAAAATCTGAAATACTTCGCCGAGCTTTACGCGTTGGACCCGCAAGTTACGCGCAAACGTTCCCATCAACTGTTGGAATTGGTCGGGTTGGCCGCCCGCGGGGATGACAAGGTCGAAACATTTTCCAGTGGCATGATCCAGCGCCTGCACTTGGCACGCGCACTGCTGCACGATCCCGAAGTGCTCTTTTTGGATGAACCCACCGTCGGCATAGACCCGGTTGGTTCGCGTGAACTACGCCAGACCATCAAGAACCTGATCTCTCTTGGCAAAACCATCCTCCTTACCACGCATTACATGGCCGAAGCGGAAGAGTTGTGTCAACGTATTGCCATCATCAATCGAGGCCGCATTGTGGCTTTGGATAGCCCGGAAGCCTTGAAGCGGCGTATCAGTGGAGATTCCGTGATCGAAGCCTCCATCCAGGCCGGCCAGATGCAGGTAATAATGGATCAATTGCGCATCTTGGATGGTAAAACAGTCGTTGAATTAAAAAACGTTTCTGAACCCGAAATAGTAACCATTCGCACCCCTGAGCCGGCCCGCGTGCTCGAGTTGCTTTCGCCCTATTTGAATCCCCAATACATCCAGGAACTGGAAGTGCGCAATCAAACACTGGAAGATGTTTACGTCACCATCATAAAGGCAGGTGGGCAATGAAAGACATTCGTTGGGGTTTGATCAAGCAACAGATGCTCGTTCAGTTGCACGTGCGCACCCTGAATCTATTATCCTTGGGCTTATTCGTGATTCAACCAGCCGTATTTACTGCCGTGGGTATGCTGCTTTCCCATGCGGCCGGGAATGCCATGCCTGATTTGGTCTATACCGTGATCGGCGGCGGTATCATGGGTATGTGGAGCGGCCTTGTATTCAGTTCCACCTACGATATCACTGGCGACCGCCTTTATGGGACGTTGGAGTTGATTGTCGGCAGCCCTACCTCGCTTACAACCATCGAGGCGATCCGCACCTTGACAAATGTCCTTGCTGGCGTGTCCAGCCTGGGTCTGGCCTTCCTGGCTGCCCTGGCAATCTTTGGTTACTCGCTCAAAGGCATCAATTTCTGGGGAGCCATCGTTTCACTCCTTTTGCTTCTGTTTGCAATGTGGTGCATTGGCATCTTTCTTGCTAATTTCCTGGCCTGGTCGCGACTTTCCGGTGGGTTTGTCGATTATATCGAAATGCCGATAGCCTTTTTATGTGGTTTTATGTATCCAATCCGGGTGCTGCCGGGCTGGTTGCAAATCCTCTCGGGCGCGATTCCCATCCGGTGGGCATTACAGGCCATGAACGAAAGCCTGCTCGGAAATCATGATTGGTCGTTCCTCGTCATCCATTGGGCGATTACCATTGGCATATCTTTGGTTTTTATCGCCATCACGCGATGTCTGCAGGATAAAGTGCACGACAGCATCCGTGTCAGCGGTGAATTAAGTTCGATATGATAAAATCACTGCTTCGTCCTTTTCGGCTATATCTGACCCAGGCCTGGCTCTCTTACAACGGGCGACTTGCAATCACATCTCCATTCGGCTATCTCGCCTCCAAGCTGGGTTTTCCTTTCTTCCTCATGCTATTTTTTATCTTCATGGGCAAGTTTGTTGGGTTTACAAATCCCTTGTATATTGTGATTGGAAATGTCTTGCTCATCCCGGCTTCCAGCAGTATGTTCGGGGTGACCAACGCCATTGGAGACGAACGTGGCTGGGGCACGCTTTCTTATATTCTGGGAAGCCCGGCGCCACGCATGCCTGTTTTCATGGGCCGGGCATTCTTTTATATTTTGGATGGCTTTGTCACTGCCATAATTGGTTTCGTCATTGCGGTAGGTATTTTCCATCTTGATTTATCCAGGATCAACTTTGCGATGCTGGTATTATGCATTTTCCTGGTCGCGATTACCTCCAGCGGACTCGGTTTTTTATTCGGCAGCATTTCGCTGGTTTCACGCGATGGCTGGATATATTTGAACACATTCTTATCTGCTTTGTACATTCTGGTAGGCGTAAATTTCCCGGTTGAATCACTTCCGCCTGTGTTGCAAAAAGTTGCCTTTGGCTTGCCATTAACCCGGGGGATTTTGGCTGCCCGTATGGCCTTGCAGGGTGCCGGATGGAGTATAATCCGCCAACTGGTTGCAGGTGAAGTTCTGGTGGGTGCGATCTACATCCTTGCCGGCTTCCTGTGCTTTCGCCTGATCGAGAAGCGCAGTATGGCCTCCGGCACGTTGGATGCAATGTAATATTATTAGATCAAAACTATGCCGCCTGGCTTCAATAGCTACACGCAATTATCTGCTTGGAACAGTATTACTCACAAATGCCAGCCGCCTTCCATCCGGGCTCCAGGATGGCACATTCATCGTTCCTTGCCCTCCGTACAAATATGCCAGCACTTTGGGTTTCCCACCATCCAGGGGAATCGTCCGTAGATAGACCCGCTTCGCCGCCGGGTGGTCGCTTGGCGCCACCTCCCCCACCAGGTAAGAAATAAATACCACCAATTTTCCGTCTGGTGAGATATGGGGGAACCAGTTGTTGTATTCATCGTCGGTTAATTGCTCCTGCCGGCTGCCATCCGGTCGCATCCGCCAGACCTGCATCCCTCCAGTCCGCACCGAGTTGAAATAGATGTACCTGCCGTCCGGCGTATATTCCGGCCCGTCATCCAGACCGGGGGTGTTCGTTAGCTGCTCTTCCTCCCCACCTTCCACCGGAACGCGAAAAATATCATACTGGCCGTTGCGTTGTCCGGTATAGACCAGGAATTTTCCATCCGGCGACCAGCCGTGCAGGTAGGAAGGCCCTTTTGGCATAACCAGTTTTGGCTTACCGCCCTGTAACGGAACGGTGTATACCCGGGAAAGGCCATCTTCCTCCCCGTGGCTGCTGATTCCCAGTCTGCTCCCGTCGGATGACAGTACATGGTCATTGTTGTTCTTTACCACCACCCCCGTATCAATAAGTGATGGCGTTCCCATCGCCAGATCAAAACGATATAGCCGCCCATCTTGGTTAAATATCAATGCTTTACCATCCCGTGTCCAGTTGGGTGCTTCGAATACATGCTCCGCGCTATAAATGATCTGCCGGTGACCACTCGCAATATCCAGGATTTCCAGGTGGCTTCCGAAAGGATCCTTACCTCGCTCGAAACCATCTTTTACCGGCCTGACGATCCGCACATCCCGGAATATTGCCTGTTCTATCAGCTCATTCTCATGGGCGCAGACAAATAACCCAATATAAATTTCTTCTTCCAGGTATATCTCGCTGGCTCGAACCATCTCGAACGGCTCTCCAAACCGGGCGACTGACATGGTGTAGCTATTACCTTTTCGTTCCAGTTGAATCACATCTGCCATTGACAGGGTTGCCCAGATTTCCTCGGTTGGCCCGCCCGCCTCCCGACGGAACTGCAGTGCAATTCGCCCATCGCCATGGATGGCTGGGCTGACATAAGTCGAATTATCCTCCAGGCTGGACCGCGCCATCCATCCCAGCTTGCGGAGTGGATTTACCCCTGCACCAATAAATTCTGCCCGCATTGTCACGATGAAATTTCCTTTGATCCGTTTCCACACGAAGTGGAAGGCATCCTGCTTCCCCCAGTTATTGGCACCCGCGATGGTATAGACTTGTTTTACTGCATCATAATCGCAGCGACCCGGCCGGCTTACCTGCCCCACCTCGCTTTGTCTCTCAAACTCGCCAAGTGCATCTTCGGGTATTGAAGATGTCATGGGTTAGCCGCCATCATGCATCGTGATCAAATATCCGTCTGGATCACGGAATGTAAACATCTTGCCAAACGGACCATCCGCCAGGTCCTGTGCAATCGGTACGCTTCGCTCTTTCAGGAGCTTGAGAAGCGCAGCCGCATCCTGTGTGTGGAACCACAAGATAATGCCATACCCAGAGCGCGCGATTGCATCGAGTTCTACCTGCGCTTTGCGGATGGCGAAGCCGATCGGCTTCGTCGCAAACGCAACCGCATTCTGTCGCACTTCGGGGGCGGTCTGGAGCCCGATTACCTCGTTATAGAAACGCCGGGATGCCTCCAGGTCGCGTACCTGCAAAGTAATAAAATCTGGTCCCATCGAATTTGCCATGGCTTAATTCTCCTTTGTTTATCAGTTATAACCTGAAATCCATCATGTGCCTATATCAATTTTGCGCTTCGGCATCGGCATGACCGGCGAAACAACCTTTCGCTATGATTTCAAATTCTGGCAACCCCCTTTGTGAGCGAACTTGCCGCTTTCTTTCCCACACCTGGCTCAGTTCGCCTATCCCTAACCCTTGCAAAATAAGAACATAAGTTCTATAATAACTGTGTGCAATGCAAAGATATGGAACCCTTATGAAAACTTTCATCCTCCCTCATTCGTTCCACATTCGTTTTTTTCGAATAACGAATATCGATCCGCTGGCGATACCATCCCCTCTGCGTATGCCGCAACACTCATTATTTCTTAACAATCTCCAATCTACAATCAACAATCGCAATGGATGTATTCGTTCCTCCTTTCGTTTCCAGGAAACGAATAGGCTACCCGCAATGATTAACCTTGAAATTAAGTGGCTTGTTCAAAATGGCAATGAAATCCCTTTGTCGGAGAGCATAAGACCGGGTAAAATCCAGACCTCTATGCAAACTTCAAACCATCCTTGCTTTCAGGCGACAGAATGACCTTTATCGGAGAAATGGCAGCCCTTTTTACTTCGCTTTGCTGGTCCATCTCTGCAATCGGGTTTACCCAGTCGACGGAGCGGGTCGGTTCCTGGGTAACCAACCGTGTCCGGGTCCTGCTCGCCATGCTGATGCTGATCCTGATCAATGCCCTCCTTTACAGCCAGCCCATTCCGTTGCACGCCGGAGTTTCGCGTTGGGCCTGGCTAAGCATCTCAGGCATAATTGGCCTTTCATTGGGGGACGCCTTCCTGTTCCAGGCCTATAAAGAGATTGGACCACGTCTCGGCCTGTTGCTGCTCAGCCTTGCCCCGGTTTTCGGTGCTGCCATTGCCTGGATTTTCTTCGGGCAGGTTCTCAACCTCCATCAGATCGCCGGAATAATAATCACCCTGGCAGGCATTTCTTGGGTGGTATTGGCCCGCCCGAATGAACAATCGGAGAATGTTCGCAAAGCTACCGGGCGCGGCGTCTTGTTCGGAGTCTGGCGGCTTTTGGACAGGCCGCCGGCCTGGTCCTTTCCCAGCAGGGTATGACCGGTAATTTTTCACCTTTTGCGGGTACGCTCATCCGCATGCTCGCTGCGTTTGTCACCCTGTGGACT